>NZ_JBIVIV010000005.1:0-499103 GCF_044749865.1 Streptomyces sp. NPDC088910 | reverse complement strand
GCCCTGTGAGGGGTGGAGCTGACTGGTACTAATAGGCCGAGGGCTTGTCCATTGTTGCTCGCGTTCACTGTGTGGTTCTGAAACAACCAGCCCACCACCATGCCCCCTTCACCGGGGGTGTGGGGTGTGTGTTTCATGGTGTTTCGGTGGTCATAGCGTTAGGGAAACGCCCGGTTACATTCCGAACCCGGAAGCTAAGCCTTTCAGCGCCGATGGTACTGCAGGGGGGACCCTGTGGGAGAGTAGGACACCGCCGAACAATTTTATGGAAGAGGCCCGGCCTCGGATCTTAGGATCCGACGCCGGGCCTCTTTTGCGTCTGCGGTAGAGTCTGGCCCGAAACGTCAGGACATACATACAGGAGGGGCCCCGGTGGAGGTCCAGGAGACAAGGGTGCAAACGGATCGGATCTTCACGATCCCCAACATCCTGAGTATGGCCCGCCTGGTGGGCGTACCCGTGTTCCTGTGGCTGATTCTGTGGCCCGAGTTCGGCGGACCGAAGGCTGACGGCTGGGCGCTGCTCGTACTCGCCCTGAGCGGCATCAGTGACTATCTGGACGGCAAGCTGGCCCGGCGGTGGAATCAGGTCAGCAGTCTCGGCCGGGTTCTCGATCCCGCGGCGGACCGGCTGTTTGTACTGTCCACGCTGGTAGGACTCACATGGCGCGACATCCTCCCACTGTGGGTAACGGTCCTGCTGCTGGCCCGTGAGGCCGTGATGGCGGTGATGCTGCTGATTCTGCGGAGGCACGGGTACGGACCTCCCCAGGTGAACTTCATCGGGAAAGCGGCTACCTTCAACCTCATGTACGCCTTTCCGCTGCTCCTCCTGAGCGACGGAAGCGGATGGCTTGCGACACTGGCGTCTATTTTCGGCTGGGCGTTCGCAGGTTGGGGTACAACCCTGTACTGGTGGGCAGGGATCCTCTATGTGGTGCAGGTCCGCCGACTTGTGCGGGCGGACACCACGGCTGACTGAGTCACGAGGAGGACGTTCCGACATGAAGGCGGTTGTCATGGCCGGCGGTGAAGGCACTCGCCTTCGCCCAATGACCTCGAGCATGCCCAAACCTCTGCTGCCAGTGGTGAATCGCCCGATCATGCAGCATGTTCTGACACTGCTCAAGCGGCATGGACTCACTGAGACGGTGGTGACTGTCCAGTTCCTCGCCTCCCTGGTGAAGAATTATTTCGGGGACGGCGAAGAATTTGGAATGGAGCTCACCTACGCCAACGAGGAGAAGCCGCTGGGGACGGCCGGAAGCGTCAAGAACGCCGAAGAGGCGTTGAAGGACGACTCCTTCCTCGTGATCTCCGGTGATGCCCTGACGGACTTCGATCTCACCGAGCTGATCGAATTCCACAAGGAGAAGGGAGCCATGGTCACGGTCTGCCTGACCCGGGTCCCCAATCCCCTCGAATTCGGTATCACCATCGTCGACGACGAAGGCAAGGTGGAACGCTTCCTGGAGAAGCCCACCTGGGGCCAGGTGTTCTCCGACACGGTGAACACCGGCATTTACGTGATGGAGCCCGAGGTCTTCGACTACGTCCAGGCCGACGTGTCCGTCGACTGGTCGGGCGACGTCTTCCCGCAGCTCATGAAGGAGGGCAAGCCCGTCTACGGCTTCATCGCCGAGGGCTACTGGGAGGACGTCGGCACCCACGAGAGCTACGTGAAGGCCCAGGCCGACGTACTCGAGGGCAAAGTCGACGTCGACATCGACGGCTTCGAGATCTCCCCCGGCGTGTGGGTCGCGGAAGGCGCCGAGGTGCACCACGACGCCATCCTGCGCGGCCCGCTCTTCATCGGCGACTACGCCAAGGTCGAGGCGGGCGCCGAGATTCGCGAGCACAGCGTCATCGGCTCCAATGTGGTCGTGAAAACAGGCGCTTTCCTGCACAAGGCCGTCATCCACGACAATGTCTACATCGGCCAGCAGACCAATCTGCGCGGCTGCGTCATCGGCAAGAACACCGATGTCATGCGGGCCGCGCGAATCGACGACGGCGCGGTCATCGGCGACGAGTGCCTGATCGGCGAGGAATCGAACATCGCCGGCAACGTACGCGTCTATCCGTTCAAGACGATCGAGGCCGGCGCCTTCGTCAACACCTCGGTCATCTGGGAGTCGCGCGGGCAGGCGCATCTGTTCGGCGCCCGCGGGGTGTCCGGCATTCTGAACGTCGAGATCACCCCCGAGCTGGCCGTACGGCTGGCGGGCGCGTACGCGACCACGTTGAAGAAGGGCGCGACGGTCACCACCGCGCGTGACCACTCACGTGGTGCGCGTGCGCTCAAGCGCGCGGTGATCTCCGCGCTCCAGACCAGCGCGATCGACGTGCGCGACCTGGAGAACGTGCCGATGCCCGTGGCACGACAGCAGACCGCGCGCGGCAGCGCGGGCGGCATCATGATCCGGACCTCGCCGGGGCGGCCGGACTCGCTGGACATCATGTTCTTCGACGAGCGGGGCGCGGACCTGTCCGCGGCCGGGCAGCGGAAGCTGGACCGGGTCTTCGCCCGTCAGGAGTACCGCAGGGCGTTCCCCGGCGAGATCGGAGACCTGCGGTTCCCCGCCACGGTCTTCGACTCCTACACCGGCGCGCTGCTGCGGGCCGTGGACATCTCCGGGATCGCCGACGCCGGTCTGAAGGTCGTGGTCGACGCGGCCAACGGCAGTGCCGGGCTCGTGCTGCCCAGCCTCCTCGGACGGCTCGGCGTGGACGCGCTCACCGTCAACCCCGGTCTGGACGAGGCCCGTCCGACCGAGACCACCGAGAGCCGGCGGGCCGGACTCGTACGCCTCGGTGAGATCGTCGCCTCGGCGCGGGCCGCCTTCGGCGTGCGCTTCGACCCCGTGGGCGAGCGGCTGTCACTGGTGGACGAGCGGGGCCGGATCATCGAGGACGACCGGGCGCTGCTGGTCATGCTCGACCTCGTCGCGGCCGAGCGCCGCAGCGGCCGGGTGGCACTGCCCGTGACCACGACCCGGATCGGCGAGCAGGTCGCCGCGTACCACGGCACCCAGGTCGAGTGGACGACGACGTCGCCCGACGACCTGACCAGGGTCGGCAGGGCCGAGGGCACCATCTTCGGCGGCGACGGGCGCGGCGGCTTCATCATTCCGGAGTTCAGCAGCGTCTTCGACGGATCGGCCGCCTTCGTGCGGCTGATCGGACTGGTGGCGCGTACGCAGCTCACGCTCAGCCAGATCGACGCCCGTATCCCGCGCGCTCATGTCATCAAGCGGGACGTGCCGACACCGTGGGCCGTCAAGGGTTCCGTGATGCGGCGCGTGGTGGAGTCGGCGGGCGACCGCTCGGTGGACACCACCGACGGCGTGCGCGTGGTCGAGGCGGACGGACGCTGGGTGATGGTGCTGCCCGACCCGGCGGAGGCCGTCACGCATCTGTGGGCGGAAGGGCCCGACGACACCTCCGCGGAGGCACTGCTCGACGAGTGGGCGGAGGTCGTGGAGAGCGCCGGGCGCTGATCCTTCGGCCGAACGGCGCGCCGTGAGGGGGCCATTCGAGTGTGGCGGCCCCGACGTGCGACGATGTGCGGCATGCCGCAGCAGCAACCCGATCGGAGCAGCCCCGTCCCCGGGGCTGCCCGGCGGCGTCCTGACGCCTCGATGTCGTTGCTCACCAACGTCATGGAGCACAGTCTCGACGACGGGTACGCGGAGGCCGCCGCGCGCCGCGGCGAGGTCGGCACCTCCAGGCTGCCGAAGCGGCTGAGCGGAAAGCTGGGCCTGGCCGCGGGTCTCGTACTCGCCGCCATCGTCGTCACGGTGGGCGCGGCCCAGACGCGGGTGGCCGCGCCCACCGAGGCCAAGGAGCGCCAGAAGCTCATCGACCAGGTGAAGACCGAGACCGACAGCGCCGACAAGCTCCAGAGCAGTGTGGACGGCCTGCGCGACACCGTGGCCGCCGAGCAGCGGGCCGCGTTGGAGGACCACGGCGGCGACAGCAGCGCCTTGGTCGAGTTGCTGTCGGGCGCGACCCCGGTGGACGGTCCCGGCGTCAAGCTGGTCGTGGACGACGCCAAGGAGGCGTCAGAAGGCGGCACAGGCGGCCCGCGGGAGAGCAGCGGCTTCTCCGACACCGGCAGGGTCCGCGACCGCGACATGCAGCGCGTGGTGAACGGGCTGTGGTCCTCGGGAGCCGAGGCGATCACCGTCAACGGCCAACGGCTCACCGCACTGTCCGCCATCCGGGCCGCCGGTGACGCCATACTGGTCGACAACAAGCCGCTGGCGCCGCCGTACACGGTGCTGGCGATCGGGGACGGGGAGCGGTTGAGCGCGGCATTCCAGGACAGTGCGGACGGTCAGTACCTGCACGTCCTGGAGCAGAACTACGGCATCCGCGCGAGCATCTCCGTCCAGGGCACGCTGCACCTGGCCGCCGCGCCCAGTCTGATCGTGCGGTATGCCAAGCCGGTCCCCGGCCAGCAGAAGGCGGACTCCGCCACAACAGGGAAGGGTTCGAAGTGATCGCCGTACTGGGCCTCGTCGTGGGAGTCGTGGTCGGGCTCGTGGTCCGTCCCGTGGTGCCGACCGGGGTCGAGCCGTATCTGCCGATCGCCGTCGTCGCCGCTCTCGACGCGGTCTTCGGCGGCCTGCGGGCGATGCTGGACGGGATCTTCGACGACAAGGTCTTCGTGGTCTCCTTCCTGTCCAACGTGGTGGTGGCGGCGCTGATCGTCTTCCTCGGCGACAAGCTCGGGGTGGGCGCGCAGCTCTCCACCGGCGTCGTGGTCGTCCTCGGCATCCGGATCTTCTCCAACGCGGCGGCCATCCGCCGCCACGTCTTCCGGGCGTGACGACGGTATGAGCGACGAGCACCACGGGTCCGCGGACGACGGGCGGGACCGCCAGCAGCACGGCCCGGCCCACGCCGCGCACGATCACGAGCCCGCCCACGCCGCGCACGCCCATGAGCCGGAGCACGCCGCGCCGCCGGTCACCGGGCGGCAGCGCCTGGTCGCCGGGCTGTGGCCGCCGAGGCTGTCACGCGCCCAGCTCACCGTGGCCGTCCTGCTGTTCGTCCTCGGCCTCGGGCTGGCGATCCAGGTCAGCTCCACGAGCGACAGCGGCGGCGCGCTGCGCGGCGCGCGCAAGGAGGACCTGGTCCGCATCCTGACCGAGCTGGACAACCGCACCCAGCGGCTCGAGGACGAGAAGCGGGGTCTGGAGAGCCAGCGGTCGGAGCTGGAGACCAGTTCCAACCAGGCCGCGGAGGCGCTCAAGCAGACCCAGGCCAAGGCGCAGCAGCTCGGCATCCTGGCGGGCACGGTGGCCGCCCAGGGGCCGGGTATCACGCTGACGATCACCGACCCCAAGGGCGGTGTCCAGGCAGACTCGCTCCTGGACACTCTTCAGGAACTCCGGGCGGCCGGTGCGGAGGCGATCCAGATCAACGATGTACGGGTCGTCGCCGACACGTACTTCACGGAGGGTACGGACGGTGTGCTCATCGACGGCCACAAAGTGTCCCAGCCGTACGAGTTCAAGGTGATCGGAAATCCGCAGGATCTGGAGCCCGCCCTCAACATCCCGGGCGGGGTCGTGCAGACGCTGGAGAAGGAGCAGGCCACGGCCGATGTCGTCAGGTCGCAGAAGATCGTTGTGTCCGCCTTGCGGCCGTCGAAGCAGCCTGACTACGCTCGGTCGTCATCCCAGTGAGGCGGGGGGTCGGGGCATCTGTGGGGTGCTGTGTGGTGGAAACTGTGTGTAGCGAGGGTTCGTCCTGCCCCACGGGCGGGTCTGTTTCTTTCAAGGGGAATCGCCCGTGAAGTTGTTTGGGAAGTTTTTCGGCAAGAGCGCGCGGCAGTCGGGTGACCCGGCGACGGCGCGCCACCGTGCTCCGCGGAACACCGGGGAGGAGAGCCAGTCCGGCGACCGCCCGCTGTTCCGGCACGAGGACCAGCAAGGCGGCGGTGACTTTTCCGGTGGCCCCGGCGTGGCGCCTGTTGACCCTGCCTCGTCCCCCCGCATAGGTTTCGGGGAACCATCAACCTCAACCCCGGGTGGAGGGTTCGGCTTGCCGGTTTGTACGAGGTGCGGGCACACGAACGCGGAGGCGAGCCGCTTCTGCAACAACTGCGGCGCGCCGCTGCGCGGCTCAGGGGCCGGGCAGGAACGCGCGTCCGAGACCACCTCCACGATCTCCATCTCGGGCCTCGAGGCGTACGAGGCGGAGGTCACCGGCCAGCATGTGACGCCGTCGCTCTCCTCCGAGGCGCAGTCGGCCGTGGACGCCCTGCCGATGGGCTCCGCGCTGCTGATCGTGCGACGGGGGCCGAACTCGGGCAGCCGCTTCCTGCTGGACGGTGAGCTGACCACGGCCGGCCGCCACCCGCAGAGCGACATCTTCCTGGACGACGTCACGGTCTCCCGCCGCCATGTGGAGTTCCGCCGCGGCCCGGACGGCGGCTTCACCGTCTCCGACGTCGGCAGCCTCAACGGCACGTACGTCAACCGGGAGCGGATCGACGCGGTGCCGCTGTCCAACGGTGACGAGGTCCAGATCGGCAAGTACAGGTTGGTCTTCTACGCGAGCCAGCGGGGGATCTAGCTCTTTATCCCCCGGACCCGGTCCGGGGGACCCCAGGGAAGGTGTTCATGCCGAGAACGCAGGGCGGTGCCGGAGACGGCACCGCCACCGCCGACAGCGCGCTGTTGAGCATCGGCGCCGTCCTGGGGCAGCTCCAGGACGAGTTCCCCGAGGTCACCATCTCCAAGATCCGTTTCCTGGAGGCCGAGGGTCTGGTCGAGCCGCAGCGCACCCCGTCCGGATACCGCAAGTTCGCGGCCCGTGACGTCGAACGGCTCGCCTACATCCTGCGCGTGCAGCGCGACCACTACCTGCCGCTGCGGGTGATCAGGGAGCACCTGGACGCGCTCGACCGCGGCGAGCACGTGGCGCTGCCGGGTCCCGCGGAGTCCAGGGAGGCCCAGGAGGCCGCCATCGAACCCCAGGCGCCCGCGGAGCTGCGGATCGGCCGTACGGAGCTGCTGGCGGCCACCGGGGCCGACGGCGAGGAACTGGACCAGTGGGAGTCCTACGGCCTGGTCGAGGCGGGCCGGGACGGCGGATACGACGCCGACACGGTGAACATCGGACGGCTCATCGTCGACCTCGGCCGTTTCGGGCTCGAACCGCGCCATTTGCGGGCGGTGAAGGCCGCTGCCGACCGGGAGGCGGGTCTGGTGGAGCAGGTCGTGGCGCCGCTGCGGCGGCACCGCAATCCGCAGACGCGCACCCACGCCGAGGTCACCGCGCGCGAGCTGGCCGCGCTCTCCGTTCGGCTGCACGCGGCGATGGTGCAGTCCGCGCTGCGGGTCAAGCTCCTCTGAGCGGTTTTTCGGTTTTTCCCACGCCCTGTAAAGGCGCCGGTACCGGGCGGGTACGGGCTTTTCAGCGGTCTCCCGCGGGGCTCGTGCCGACTTTGTGCCGGGCTTCACGAAGCCGCCGAAGTCCGGCCCAGGGGGTGCCCGACTACCCAAACCCGGCAGGCACGTCCTAGGGTTGCTGTGTGAACGAGCTCGACGTTGTGGGTGTCCGGGTCGAAATGCCCTCCAATCAACCGATCGTGCTCCTGCGTGAAGTGGGAGGCGACCGGTACCTGCCCATCTGGATCGGGCCGGGAGAGGCGACGGCCATCGCTTTCGCGCAGCAGGGCATGACGCCTGCGCGACCGCTCACGCATGACCTCTTCAAGGACGTACTCGAAGCGGTCGGACAGACGCTGACCGAGGTCCGTATCACCGACCTGCGCGAAGGCGTCTTCTACGCCGAGCTGGTGTTCGCCAGCGGCGTGGAGGTCAGTGCCCGTCCGTCCGACGCCATAGCCCTCGCGCTGCGCACCGGTACGCCGATCTACGGCAGTGACGGGGTGCTCGACGACGCCGGGATCGCGATCCCGGACGAGCAGGAGGACGAGGTGGAGAAGTTCCGCGAGTTCCTCGACCAGATCTCGCCCGAGGACTTCGGCACGAGCAACCAGTGAGCCGTTCCCGATACCGGGACACGCCAAACCACTCGTGGGGTGAATATCACTCGGCGTGCCGAGTGTGGCGATCGTTGACGCACCCCTGGCGACTGCCTACCTTCGGAGAGGAAAGTCCCGATGGCACGTGCACGCGGCCCCGGGACGCGAAGGGACGGAGGGCGGCGTGAGAAGCACCGGCGACGGTCTGGCGACCGGCGGCCCGTATCCGACCCAGGGGGCACTGGCGCGCGCCACCGCTGACGCGGGCGGCGGCGGGGCGGCACAGGACGTACCGCCCGAGCAGATCGGCTACCGCGGGCCCACCGCGTGCGCGGCGACCGGCATCACCTACCGCCAGCTCGACTACTGGGCCCGTACCGGCCTGGTCGAGCCCAGCGTCCGCCCCGCCTACGGCTCCGGCACGCAGCGGCTCTACAGCTTCCGGGACGTCGTCGTCCTGAAGATAGTGAAGCGGCTGCTGGACACCGGCGTCTCGCTCCAGAACATCCGGACGGCGGTACGGCACCTGCGCTCCGTCGGGCCGACGGAGCTGGCCAGGATGACGCTGATGAGCGACGGTGCCACGGTCTACGAGTGCACCTCGCCCGACGAGGTGGTGGATCTGCTCCAGGGGGGCCAGGGGGTCTTCGGCATCGCCGTGGGCGTGGTCTGGCGGGACGTGGAGAGTTCGCTGTCCCAGATGCACGGGGAGCGGGTGGACACCGGCGAGACCCTGGTCGGCGACAATCCGTCCGACGAGCTGGCGAAGCGGCGCAATCGGGCGGTCTGAGCGGCTCACCGACGCCGTGCCGTACACGTGTACGGCGATTGTCGGTGTCGTGCGGCACGATCGGTACTTGTGAGAAGTGCGCCGACGATCCTGCATCTGGACATGGACGCGTTCTTCGCCGCGGTCGAACAGGCGTCGAAGCCGAGCCTGCGGGGCAAGCCGGTGGTGGTCGGCGGCCTCGGCCCCCGCGGCGTCGTATCGACCGCGTCCTATGAGGCGCGCGTCCACGGCGTCCACTCCGCGATGGCGATGGCCCACGCCCGCCGCCTCAGCCCCAACGCCGCCTATCTCGTACCGCGCTTCGGCATCTACCGGCAGATCAGCGAGGCCGTGATGGCGCTGCTGCACGAGGTGTCACCCCTGATAGAGCCGCTGAGCCTGGACGAGGCGTTCGTGGACCTGGAGGCGGGCGGGCACGGCGCGGACCCGCGGGCGGTCGCCCGGCGGCTGCGCGCCGAGATCCGGGCCAGCACCGGGCTCACCGCCTCGGTGGGGCTCGCCGGGTCGAAGCTGCTGGCGAAGATCGCCTCCGAGCAGGCCAAGCCGGACGGCCTGGTCGTCGTCGAGCCCGGCACCGAGCGCGCGCTGCTCGAACCGATGCCGGTACGCACCCTGCCCGGCGTCGGGCCCGCCACCGCCGAGCATCTGCGGCGCGTGGGCATCACCACCGTCGGCGAGATCGTGCACGCGGGGGAGCCGGAGCTGGTCCGGCTGCTCGGCAAGGCGCACGGCACGGGCCTGCACTCGATGGCCGCCGGCCTCGACAACCGCCCCGTGGTCGCCGACCGCGACGTCAAGTCCATCTCCGTCGAGGACACCTTCGACGCCGACCTCACCGACCGCGCCCATGTGCGGTACGAGATCGACCGGCTCGCCGAGCGCTGCGTGCAGCGGCTGCGCGGCGCGGGCCGCTCCGGGCGGACGGTGGTCGTCAAGGTCCGCAGATACGACTTCTCGACCCTGACGCGCTCCGAGACGCTGCGGGCGCCGACCGACGACCCGGGACTCGTACGGGAGACCGCCAGGCGGCTGATGGAGGCTGTCGACACCACCGGCGGTGTGCGGCTGCTCGGGGTGGGCGTCGCCGGGCTCGCCGACTTCACGCAGGAGGATCTGTTCGCGCACGCGGCGGGGGAGGGCGAGGAGGACGAGAACGCGCCCGAGGAGCTGCCCTCGGCGCCGCCGCCCGCGCCGGAGCGGGCCAGGCTCTGGTGGCCGGGCCAGGACGTGGAGCACGAGACGTACGGCTCCGGATGGGTGCAGGGAAGCGGGGTCGGGCGGGTCACCGTGCGCTTCGAGGTGCCCTCGGACACCGTGCCCGGCCGGGTGCGGACCTTCGCCGTGGACGACCCGGCGCTCGCGCACCGCGATCCGCTGCCGCTCGACCCGGGGGAAGCGGCGGGTGCGGGCCGGGGGAAGGAAGGGGGCGCAGGGCAGGGGGAGGAAGAGGGCGTGGGGCAGGGGGAGGAGGACGCTCAGTCCTCGCCCGCGAGCCGCCCGAAGTCCCGGTCGGGGGGCGGCGGCGGCTCCGAGCCGGACGTCGGCACGTCCATCCCGTAGTGGTGGTAGAGCTGCAACTCCTGCTCCGGCGACAGGTGGCGCCCCACACCGAAGTCCGGCGCGTCCCTGATCAGCGCCTTCTTGTACGGCACCCGCAATTCGTCGTCCACCACTTCGCTGGGCTCCAGCGGTACGAACGCGTCGCGCGTGAACAGCCCGGTCCTGACGGCCGCCCACTCCGGTATGCCGGTCGCGTCGTCGAGGTACACCTCGTCCACCGTGCCGATCTTCGTACCGTCATGGTCGAAGACGCGGCGGCCGATCAGGCTGCGCGGATCGATGTCGGTCTGCACGGTCCCTCCAACCAATGACGAGCGATGTCTGGGTACAGCCAAAGGCACATCCTGGCCGGTGTCGACTCGGGCGGTGATCACCGCCCCCCGCCCCCGCCGGGTCCCGCCGCCTCGCTGGTAGGCTGGTGATCGGCCGCAGACCCCGTGCGGGAGAGCCTCCGAGACAGTGTCGGAGGCGCCGAAGGAGCAAATCCTCCCCGGAATCTCTCAGGCATCCGTACCGCATGGACGAGGTCACTCTGGAAAGCAGGGCACGCACCGGGAGCGGTTTTCCGGCACGGGCCCTCACCGACGGTGAAAGCCGCTCCCACGGGGGCGGTGAAGCTCTCAGGTTCTGATGACAGAGGGGGAGGCCGTACGGGTGTCCGCGCGTCGCGGCACCCCCCGAAGGTCGTCGCAGACCAGGAGGCCTCCGCAGATGACTTCCCGTCGCATTCCCCTCGCCGAGCTGGAAGCGGGCGTGCCGTTCGCCAGGCGCCACATCGGACCCGACGCAGCGGCGCAGGCGAAGATGCTCGCCCAGGTCGGCTACGGCTCCCTGGACGAACTCACCGAAGCGGCCGTGCCCGACACCATCAGGAGCGCGCAGGCCCTGGCGCTGCCCGAGGCCCGCACCGAGGCCGAGGCGCTGGCCGAGCTGCGGGCGCTGGCGGACCGCAATCAGGTGCTGGCCCCGATGATCGGCCTGGGCTACTACGGCACCTTCACCCCGCCCGTCATCCTGCGCAATGTGATGGAGAACCCGTCCTGGTACACGGCCTACACGCCGTACCAGCCGGAGATCTCGCAGGGCCGCCTGGAGGCGCTCCTCAACTTCCAGACCGTCGTCGCCGACCTCACCGGGCTGCCCACCTCCGGCGCCTCGCTGCTCGACGAGAGCACCGCGGCGGCCGAGGCGATGGCGCTGTCCCGCCGGGTCGGCAAGGTCAAGCAGGGCGTCTACCTGGTCGACGCCGACACCTTCCCGCAGACCGTCGCGGTGATCCGGACCCGCGCGGAGCCGACCGGCGTCGAGGTCGTCGTCGCCGACCTGTCCGAGGGCATCCCGGCGGAGATCGCCGAGCGTGGCGTCTTCGGCGTCCTGCTCCAGTACCCGGGCGCCTCGGGCGCCGTACGGGACCCGCGCCCGGTCATCGAGCGCGCGCACGAGCTGGGCGCGGTCGTCACCGTCGCCGCCGACCTGCTGGCGCTGACGCTGCTCACCTCACCGGGCGAGCTGGGCGCGGACATCGCGGTGGGCACCACCCAGCGCTTCGGCGTCCCCATGGGCTTCGGCGGACCGCACGCCGGATACATGGCCGTACGCGACTCCTACGCCCGCAATCTGCCCGGCCGCCTCGTCGGCGTCTCCGTGGACGCCGACGGCAACCGCGCCTACCGGCTGGCCCTCCAGACCCGCGAGCAGCACATCCGCCGCGAGAAGGCCACCAGCAACATCTGTACGGCGCAGGTCCTGCTCGCCGTGATGGCCGCGATGTACGCGGTCTACCACGGCCCCGACGGGCTCGCGCAGATCGCCGGTCGCACCCACCGCTACGCCGCGGTGCTCGCCGCGGGTCTGCGCGCGGGCGGCGTCGAGATCGTGCACGACGGCTACTTCGACACGCTCACCGCGCGGGTGCCGGGACGCGCGGCCGAGGTCGTGGCCGCCGCCCGTCAGGCCGGGGTCAATCTGCGGCTGGCCGACGCCGACCTGGTCGGTATCGCCTGCGACGAGACCACCGACCGGGCCCGCCTCACGGCCGTCCTCGACGCCTTCGGCGTCCAGGGAAGCGCCGCGGACCTCGACGCGCTGGACGCGGCCACCGAGGACGCGCTGCCCGCCGGACTGCTGCGCACCGACGCGTATCTGACCCACCCCGTCTTCCACCAGCACCGCAGCGAGACCGCGATGCTGCGCTATCTGCGGCGGCTGGCCGACCGCGACTACGCGCTGGACCGCGGGATGATCCCGCTGGGCTCCTGCACGATGAAGCTCAACGCGACCACCGAGATGGAGCCGGTCACCTGGCCCGAATTCGGCGCGCTGCACCCCTTCGCGCCGGTCGAGCAGGCCGAGGGCTACCTGACGCTGATCCACGGCTTGGAGGACCAGCTCGCCGAGGTCACCGGCTACGACAAGGTCAGCCTCCAGCCCAACGCGGGCTCCCAGGGCGAACTGGCCGGGCTGCTCGCGGTCCGCGCCTACCACCGCGCCAACGGCGACACCGGCCGTACCGTCTGCCTGATCCCGTCCTCCGCGCACGGCACCAACGCCGCGAGCGCGGTGATGGCGGGCATGAAGGTCGTCGTGGTCAAGACCGGCGAGAACGGCGACGTGGACGTCACCGACCTGCACGCCAAGATCGAGCAGCACCGTGACCAGCTCGCCGTGCTGATGGTCACCTACCCGTCCACGCACGGCGTGTTCGAGGACAACATCACCGACGTCTGCGCGGCCGTGCACGACGCGGGCGGCCAGGTGTACGTGGACGGCGCGAATCTCAACGCGCTGGTCGGTCTGGCCAGGCCCGGCCGGTTCGGGGCGGACGTCTCGCACCTGAACCTGCACAAGACCTTCTGCATCCCGCACGGCGGCGGCGGCCCCGGCGTCGGCCCGGTCGCGGTCCGCGCGCACCTGGCGCCGTACCTGCCGAACCACCCGCTCCAGCCCACCGCGGGACCTGCCACCGGCGTCGGCCCCGTCTCGGGCGCGCCGTGGGGCTCGGCGGGCATCCTGCCGATCTCCTGGACGTATGTACGGCTGATGGGCGCGGAAGGGCTCAAGCAGGCCACCCAGATGGCGGTACTGGGCGCGAATTACGTCGCCAAGCGGCTGGAGCCGCACTTCCCCGTGCTCTACACCGGCCCCGGCGGGCTGGTCGCGCACGAGTGCATCATCGACCTGCGGCCGTTGGCCAAGGAGACCGGCGTCAGCGTCGACGACATCGCCAAGCGGCTGATCGACTACGGCTTCCACGCGCCGACGATGTCCTTCCCGGTGGCGGGCACGCTGATGATCGAGCCGACCGAGAGCGAGGACCTGGCGGAGCTGGACCGTTTCTGCGACGCCATGGTCGCGATCCGCGGCGAGATCGACCGGGTCGGCGCGGGCGACTGGCCGGCCGACGACAACCCGCTGCGCAACGCCCCGCACACCGCGGCGGCGCTCGGCGGCGACTGGGCGCACCCGTACAGCCGCGAGGAGGCGGTCTTCCCCGCCGGGGTCGTCGCGGCCGACAAGTACTGGCCGCCGGTACGGCGGATCGACGGCGCTTTCGGCGACCGCAATCTGGTCTGCTCCTGCCCGCCGCTGGACGCGTACGAGAGCTGAGCGCGTACGAGAGCTGAGCGCGTTGGGCCGACCGGGTCCGGTGGTACGGGCCCGGCGGTCTCGCGCGAGGCTGCCCGCACATGACGAAGCCGGTTCCGCTGTCAGCAGTGGAACCGGCTCTGTGTGTGGGGCGGTGCGCGGTGCGGCGCGGTCTCGTGTGCGGGCGGCCCCGTACCGGTCAGGCCGCGGCGGTGATCTGCTCGGTGCCCAGGGGGCGGTGCGGCGCGATGATCTGCCCGTCGGGCAGCAGCTCGCCGGTGTCCTCGAAGAGGAGCACGCCGTTGCACAGCAGGCTCCAGCCCTGCTCCGGGTGGTGGGCCAGGGTGTGCGCGGCCTCACGGTCGGGGCACTCTGCGGTGGGGCACTGGGGCTTGTGCTGGCACATGGATGGTGTCTTTCGCTGCGAGAGGTGGCTGGTGCGGATGATTGCGCTGCCTGACTGGTTCATATCCGTTCCCCCGTTGGTACGGCCGTTCCCAGTGTTGCTCTACTGACGTCGATCCGCAGGGATTTCACGCAGGCAATCCCTTGGAGGACAGGACGCGTCACTCCGCCGGACGGTTGCGAGGGCGGGACGCGACGGTGCCCCCGCGGCCCAGTGGCTCGCGGGGGCACCGTGGAGAGGCGGCGACAGGCCGTCAGGCGGGCGACCCCAGCAGCGGCGGCGGCGCCATCCGTACCGAGAGCAGCGGCATCAGCTCCGCCAGCCGGTGCAGGCGGTGCGGGGCGATGCCGGGCGGCGCGGGGGCCAGCGGCACCAGCACGTCCGCCGGGGTGGGCTGGGCCGTCGAGGCGTCGGCACGCGGGTCGCAGTGCAGCCACAGCGCCAGCATGTACAGGCTCGGCACGGAGAGCAGATGCGGTTGGTAAGTGGCGGGCAGCGTGTCCCCCTGGCGCAGCGCCCGCTCGGTGGAGGCCAGGAACGGCCCCTCGGAGAAGCGCGAGAAGACCCAGCCGTCAGCCGTCGCCACGGTCTCGCCCGCGGCGACGGTGCCTTGCGGCCAGCCCCCGGCGAGGATGTGGAACCGCCAGCCGGTCAATCGTGCGCGAGGCAGGCCGCCGGGGACGTCCGCCGGTTCGAACACATGCACAGGGAGCGGGTGTTCGGCGGTGAGGGGCCCTTGGGCGTTCCGCAGCGCGGGCGTCCGGGCCTCCTGGACCGCGGTGGGAGAGCTGAGCGCGGCCAGGATGCTCCGCAGGGCGGGAGCAGGTGCTGGGGGGACAAGCAGCGGCATGGTGTCGCCTCTCACTGGGAGACAAACAGTGGTGCGGGGGCAGGGATGCGGACGGCGCATGAGGGCGGAAAGGGGATCGGCTCAGGCGCGTCCGGCGAGGGCGGATGCTTTGCCTTGTTCACGGAGTTTATACGACGTGTGTTCGCTCCGTGTTTCGTCTAGTCGCAGCCAGTATTACGCGCAAGGCGAGAAATCGCCTTCTTCTGCGATGGCCCACGAAGCATTCGTGCAGGGTGCGCGGTGTGTGCCGCTTATTTCTGCCCGCTGCGGACGGCTGGATCCCGCCGGTCGTATTCACGAAGTTTTTACGCCGCGCCGTGACCGTGGTATGTGCCACAGGAACCCACTGTGTTAGCCGTTGTGCACAGCCTAGTGGCAGACGCGGGGCCGCCGTGGCGTTATCGATCATTTGGGTGGGCATCCTCCCGTGAGTATCCGTACGAGGAAGGACGCGTCGATGGGCGAGAAGGTCGTTGCCAACGGGTTCGACCTGGCCGACCGGAGGCTGTACCGGCGCAAGCTGCGGCAGTGTCTCGTGGGGCTGGAGCGGCTGTTGGACGAGAAGCGATTCGACCGGCCGCGCAATCTGATGGGTCTGGAGATCGAATTGAATCTCGCGGATTCCGACGGGCTGCCGCGCATGATGAACGAAGAGGTGCTTGAGCGCATCGCGAGCCGGGATTTCCAGACCGAGCTCGCGCAGTTCAATATTGAAGTAAACATCGCGCCGCACCGGCTTTCCGGCCGGGTCATGGACCGCCTCGCCGAGGAACTGCGGATCGGTCTCGGGTATGCCGACCGGATGGCCCGCGAGGTGGGCGCGCACATCGTGATGGTGGGAATTCTGCCCACCCTGGAGGCCCAGGACCTGGTCTCCGCCAACCTCTCCCGCGCCGACCGGTACACGCTGCTCAACGAGCGGATACTGGCGATGCGCGGTGAGGACATCACCCTCGACATCGAGGGCGCCGAACGCCTGCTCTACACCTCCGCGTCCATCGCGCCCGAGGCCGCCTGCACCTCCACCCAGATGCACCTCCAGGTCACCCCCGGCCGCTTCGCCG
This sequence comes from Streptomyces sp. NPDC088910, assembly GCF_044749865.1. Classification (NCBI taxonomy): domain Bacteria; kingdom Bacillati; phylum Actinomycetota; class Actinomycetes; order Kitasatosporales; family Streptomycetaceae; genus Streptomyces; species Streptomyces sp. NPDC088910. Next base: position 482,844 of record NZ_JBIVIV010000005.1, on the reverse strand, counting down.
ACGTGTGGAACGCGGCGCAGGTCGTGTCGGGACCGCAGGTGGCCGTCGGCGCCAACTCGCCGTTCCTCTTCGGCCGTGAGCTGTGGCGCGAGACCCGCGCGCCGCTGTTCCTCCAGGCCACCGACGTCCGCCCGGAGGAGCTGGTGGCCCAAGGGGTGCGGCCCATCACGTGGTTCGGCGAGCGCTGGATCGACTCCGCCGCCGACCTCTTCGCGGAGAACGTACGGTACTTCCCCTCGCTGCTGCCGATCTGCGACGAGGAGGACCCGTTGCGGGTGCTGGACGACGGGGGAGTGCCGCAGTTGCGCGAACTCACCCTGCACAACGGCACGATCTACCGCTGGAACCGTCCCGTCTACCAGGTGGTCGACGGCGTCCCGCACCTGCGCGTGGAGAACCGGGTGATGCCCGCCGGTCCCACGGTGGCCGACGTCGTCGCCAACACCGCCTTCTACTACGGTCTGGTCCGCGCCCTGGCCGAGGCGTCACGCCCGGTCTGGCACAAGCTGCCCTTCGCCGCCGCCGCGGCCAACTTCGAGGCGTCCTGCCGCGACGGCATCGGCGCGGTCCTCCAGTGGCCGCGCGGCCGCAACGGCGGCCTCGCGGAGATCCCCGCCACCGACCTGATCCTCGACGAACTGCTGCCGCTGGCCGCGGCGGGGCTCGACGCGTGGGGCATCGAGGCCGTCGACCGCGACCACTACCTCGGCATCATCGAACAGCGCTGCCGCCGCCGTACCAACGGCGCCGAATGGCAGTCGGCGGTCTTCCACCGGATGCTGGAACGCGGCCTCGACCGGCGGCCCGCGCTCGCCGCGATGACCCAGCGGTACCGCGAACTCATGCTGGACGGCGAGCCGGTGCACTCCTGGCCGGTGGCGTGAGCCGTGGCGCACGGGGGCCTCGTGCGGCGCGGGCCCGTACAGCGGCCTCAGGGCGCCTTCGCGGCGGCGCTGGTGGCCGCCGCCACGACGGCCTTCAGCAGGACCGCCTGGATCTCCGAGGGGTCGTTGACCTGATACGCGGCCCCGCCGGTGGCCTTCGCGATGCGGTCGCAGGCCGCCTTGTCGGCGTTCGCGCCGACCGCGATGGCGATCAGCGGCACCGGCCGCGCCGGGTCGTCGAGCGTCTTCAGCCTGGACGTCAGGGCGTTGAGCGAGATGCTGCCCGGGTCCTCGTTGGCGCCGTCGGTGAGGATCACCACCGCGTTGAACTTGCCGGTCCCGTACGAGGAGACGGCGCTTTGGTAGACCGCGAGCGCCGTGTCGTACAGGCCGGTCGAGCCGCCCGGCACCGGCTGGAGGTCATGGAACGCGCTGTCGAGCTGCTGGCGGCGCGTGACACCCTTGGCGACGGTGCCGCCGAGCGGGCCGGTGCGGACGATCTCCTGGTAGTCGCGCGAGCCGCTGAGCCGGGTGGAGAAGCGCCACAGCCCGATCTCGTCCTTCGGGGTGAACTGCGACAGCGCCTGTCGCAGCGACTCCTTGGTGATGTCGAGGCGCGACCTGCCGCCCGAACCGGGGACGACGTCGGCCATCGACCCGGACACGTCCACGACCGTGGTGATCCGCGCGCTCTGCACGGTGATCTGCCACATCAGCCGGAGCTTTTGGAGCTCGGGCGCGGAGGGTGAGGGCGCGGGCGTGGCCGACAGGGGCTGCGGCGACTGGCCGCCCGCGCGCCGCACGGTCTCCGTGTCCGGATCGCCGCCGGGCGTACGGAAACCCGCGTCCGCGATCGTCCGCACGCCCTCGTCGTTGCCCAGCAGGGTCAGGAAGCGGTTGGCGGCCCGGCCCTGATCGGTGCTCAGATGCAGGTCGTCGACCATCGTGTACGGGTAGTCCAGGGTCGCCGCGCCGTCCGAGGGGTAGAACAGCCGCAGCGGCGGCGCGGAACCGCCGTTGTGCGCGAACGCGGCCTGTTCGGACAGGATCAGCGCCTGGCTCCGCTTGGGGTCGGCCAGCTCCGCAGGCGTCGTGTCGCGCGGCAGCGTCGCGACCGCCTGCTCGTCGCTGGGCTCGGTGCGCTGCGCGAGGGCCTTCGCGGCAGCCGCCGACTCCGTGTCGGAGTCGGTGCCCTCGCTCCCGCCGGCCCGCGCGATCGACGCGTTGATCATCGCCAGCGCCAGCATGCCGGTGGAGTTGAGCGCCGGATCGGCCGTACCGAACCGCAGGTCCGGTCTGCTGCCCGCCACCCCGGCCAACTCCGCCCAGGTGTACGTCTTGGACGGCCAGCCCAGCGTCTTGGCCTGCGACTGGAGCGCGCCGACCACCACCGGGGACTCGGCGACCGACCGCAGCTTCGTCAGCGCCCTCGCGCTGCCGGTGGCGGACGTCTGGGCCACCCACAGACTGTCGTCCGGCACCCACACCGCGAAATCCGGCTTCTTGGTGTTGTCGACCAGTTCCGCGGCGACGTCGGCGGAGTTCCGCGCGGTCACCCGGACGTCCAGACAGCGGCCGTCGGTCGTGTCGTGCTCGCGGCGCGCCCGGTCGGCGACGGCGGTCAGCGCGGGCGCGATGTCGGGCGAGGCGACCGCGCCGATCCGTACCGTGCCGCCGCGGCACGCGCCGCTCAGCGGCAGCAGTCCGCCGCGCAGCACCGCGAAGGTGCCCGCGCCCGCCGTGATCACCAGCGCGGTGGCCGCCGCGGTGGCACGGCGCCGGGTCCTGGCGGGCGGCGCTCCACCCGTCGATTCCCGGCCATCGGATATGCGGTGACGACCCATCGCTCCGTGCCTCTCCTGGGGTGGCTACGAACAGTAGACCCCGGCCTTCGTATCTTTGCCGGAGACCATAGCCATGCGCGGACGGCGCTGAAGCGGGATGACGTAAATGGAGGTCCGCGTGCACGCAGAGTCATACGAGGTGGAGGCAGGGTTGCAGCGGCGGACGCTGCGCAGCGAGACCCTGATCGTCTTGGCGCTGTCGCTGGGAGCGAGCGGCGTTGCCGCGCTGATCGACTTCATCGGTTCCGTGACGAGGCCGGGCGCGCTCAAGGACCAGGCGGCCACCCTCGTCGGCTCCCAAGCACCGGGCCGGCCGTGGCTGGATCTGGCCTGGCAGGTCTTCTCCATCGCCACCGCGCTCGCCCCGGTGGCGCTGGTCGCCCACCTGCTGGCCAGGGAGCGGGTCGGCATGCCCGTGATCGGCTTCGACCGCACCCGGCCGCGGCTCGACCTGGCCCGGGGCGCGGCCGTCGCGGCCGTCATCGGCGGCACCGGGCTCGCCTTCTACCTCGGGGTCAGGGCGGCCGGCTTCAACCTCACCGTCGTGCCCGAGTCGCTGCCCGACGTGTGGTGGAAGATCCCGGTCCTGATCGCCTCCGCCGTGCAGAACGCGGTGCTCGAAGAGGTGATCGTGGTCGGCTATCTGCTGCGCAGGCTCGGCCAGTTGGGCTGGAGCCCGGCCGCCGCGCTGGCCGCGAGCGCGCTGCTGCGCGGCTCGTACCACCTCTACCAGGGCGTCGGCGGCTTCGTCGGCAACATGGTGATGGGCGTCGTCTTCGTGCTGCTGTACCGGCGGTGGGGCCGGGTGGGGCCGCTGGTGGCGGCCCACTCCCTCATCGACACGGTGGCCTTCGTCGGCTACGCGCTGCTGGCCGGGAAGGTGGGGTGGCTGCCCACGGGGTGACGCGCGAGCGGAGCCCTTGCGACAGCGTTTACGGCGTTCACGGTCTTACGGCACCGCGGCCTTACGGCACCGCGCCGTGACGCACCGCGGCCTTACGGCACCGCGTGCAGCTCGCCGTCCACCACGGTGACCGCGGTGCCGGTCAGCAGCACCCGCTCGCCGCGCACCCGGGTACGGACCAGCCCGCCGCGCGGGGACGCCTGGAAGCCGGTGAGCGTCGTGCGGCCGAGCCGCTGGGACCAGAACGGCGCCAGCGCGGTGTGCGCGCTGCCGGTCACCGGGTCCTCGTCGATGCCGACGGCGGGGAAGAAGCCGCGCGAGACGAAGTCGTATCCGCGCGAGTCGTCCTGGGCCGCCGCGGTGGCGATCACTCCGCGCCGCGAGTGCCGGGCGAGCGCCGCGAAGTCGGGCGCCAGTGCCCGTACGGTCTTCTCGTCGGTGACCTCGATCAGCAGGTCACCGCAGTCGGGGCCGGTGTCCAGCACGGTCAGCGGCTTGGCGCCGAGCGCCGCCGCGACACCCGTCGGCGCGGCCACCGGCGTGAGCGGGGCCGCCGGGAAGTCCAAGGTGATCGAGCCGTCCCCGGCCGCCTCCGCCGACAGCACACCCGCGCTGGTACGGAACCAGACCGTGCCCTTGTGCGCGCCGCTGGTGCGCAGCACATGGGCGGTGGCCAGCGTGGCGTGGCCGCACAGCCCCACCTCCGTGACCGGGGTGAACCAGCGCAGCGCCCAGTCCGCTTCCGGCGCGTCGGCCAGCCGGTGCGCGAACGCGGTCTCTGACAGATTCAGCTCCGCCGCGACCTGCTGAAGCCACCGGTCCGGCGGAAACTCCTCCGAGTCGAGCAGCAGCACCCCCGCCGGATTGCCGGTGAACGGGCGGTCGGTGAAGGCGTCGACTATTCGGATGCGCATGGCGAGAGCGTAGCGGCGCGCCCCACGCCCGGCGGGCGGTGTTCGGCGGATTCCGCTTCCGGTGACCGCGCTCGCTCGTGACGCGTGACGCGCCCGCCCCGCGGCCCCCCTGTCGCCCTCCCGTCGCCGCCGTCGACCTGGGGCCTTGCCATCCGAACAGTTCCGATATATCGTTGAGCCATCGCGAACGATCAACGATGAAAGGAGCGTCATCATGCGTTCCCAAGGACACGAACATGGACACCGCGGCCCCGGACATCACGGTTGGGGCGAGCGGGACGAGCGACGGTCGGCCTTCGGGCCGTTCGGACCGCCCTTCGGCGGAGGCCCCTTCGGGCCCGGCGGCCGGGGGCGCGGCGGACCGCGCGGCAGGGCACGGCGGGGCGATGTACGCGCCTCGATCCTGGCGCTGCTGAAGGACCGCCCGATGCACGGCTACGAGATGATCCAGGAGATCGCCGAACGCAGTGGCGGCGCGTGGAAGCCGAGCCCCGGCTCGGTCTACCCGACGCTGCAACTGCTGGAGGACGAGGGCCTGATCAGCAGCGCGAGCGAGGGCGGCAAGAAGCTCTTCACGCTCACCGACAACGGCAGGACAGAAGCCGACGCGGGCCCCGAGGCCCCGTGGGAGGACGCCGGCCGCGGCGTCGACTGGGATGCCATGAACGAGATAAGGAAGGCGGGCGGCGGTCTCATCGAGGCCTTCCGCCAGGTGTGGGCCACCGGCACCCCCGAGCAGCGCGCGAAGGCGCTGACCGTGGTGAACGACGCCCGCAAGAAGCTCTACCTGATCCTGGCCGACGAGGACGTCACCGACCTCACCAAGGAGTGACGTCGGCGGTCACCGGGCGCCCGGTCCCGTACCGGCGCCGCCCGCGAATCATCGAGTCGGCCCGGGGCGTCACGCTCCGGGCCGACTCGATCCGCGTATCAGGAGGCGGGTCGGGATGATCCGCGGCTCCGCCGTGTCGACCGGCGCGGCGTCGATCAGCTCGCGCAGCGCCTCCACGGCCGCCTCACCGAGCCCGCGCTGGTCCTGCGCCACCGTGGACAGCGCCGGGCGCACCAGCGCGGCGGCGTCGATGTCGTCGAAGCCGACCACCGCCAGATCGCGGGGCACCGAGAGGCCGGCGTCCGCCGCCGCGTGCATCGCGCCGACCGCCATCTGGTCGCCCGCCGCGAAGATCGCCGTCGGCGGCTCGGCCACCGCGAGCAGCCTGCGGGCCGCCTCCTCGCCGCTGTCGAGGAAGAAGTCGCCCTCGGTCACGTACTGCGGCGGCACCGGGAGCCCCAGCCGGGCGCAGGCCCGCTCGTAGCCCGCCAGCCGCTCGGCGGCCGGGGGAAGGTGCAGCGGACCGGTGATGGTGGCGATCCTGCGGTGCCCCAGCGCGTACAGATGCTCCACCGCCGCCTCCGCGCCCGCCGCGTTGTCGGAGCTGACCCGTACCGTGCGCGGCCCGGTGAACGCGGTGTCGATGCCCGCGCAGGGCACGGCGGACGCGGCCAGGACGCGCAGGCAGCGGTCGTCGGCGGGGGTGGTCAGCACGATGACGCCTTCGAGATTGTGCCGCCGCACCGCTTGCAGATGCGCGGCGTCCGGGTCCTCGGGTCCCGGCGTCGTCAGCAGCATCAGGTGGTAGTCCGCCTCGGACAGCGCGGTGCGCACCGCGCTCAACAGGCCGAGCAGAAAAGGGTTGTGGAGTCCCTGTGCCTCCTGTCCGCTGTCCCAGATCAGACCGATGGTGTCCGAGCGGCGCCTGACCAGGGTGCGGGCCGGTTCATTGGGCGCGTAACCCAACTCGATCGCCAGTTGCCGGATTCGCGCGCGGGTGGCCTCGCTCACCTCGGCGCGGTCGTTGAGAGCCCGGGACACGGTGGCGGTCGACACACCACTGCGGCGGGCGAGTTCACGAATGTTCACGGCGTACCTGATTCTGCGCGAGGGGAACAACGTGGAAACTTGGGACAGGTGAAAGGTGACTCCTGCGTACAGTCTTGACGATCAGTCAAGGCGAGGACAGACTTCCGGCCGATCGGAAACGTTTACGGCACTAGGTCCCGACAACCGGCCGGGACCCCGACAGGAACGGGACGCCTGCGATGCCTACGAACGCACGACGACGACCACGCCTCAGAGTCATTCTGACACTCGCCACCGCCGCGGCGTGTGTGGCCGCGGTCGCTTCCGTACCGGCGGAGGCCGGGGACAATCCGACGTACACCAACGCGAAAGCACCGGTCGACGTCCGGGTGAAGGATCTGCTGAAGCGGATGACACTGGCCGAGAAGATCGGTCAGATGGACCAGATCTCCGTGGTCAGAATGCAAGGCGACTGCGAGTGGAGCGGTGGCGAATTCACCGAATCCTGCATGAAGAGCGTGCTTCTCGACAACGCGGCCGGATCCGTACTGTCCGGCGGCGGCGCGGGACCTGCGGTCAACACGCCCGAGAACTGGGCGAAGATGGTCAACACGGTGCAGAAATACGCCGTCGAGAAATCCCGGCTGCACATCCCGATCATCTACGGCGTCGACGCCGTGCACGGCCACAACAACGTGCTGGGCGCCACGATCTTCCCGCAGGAGATCGGCCTCGGTTCCGCCTGGGACCCGACGCTGGCCAAGAACTCCGCCGCCTCCACCGCCAAGGCGGTCGCTGCCACCGGCATCGACTGGAACTTCGCGCCGGTCACCGACATCGCGCGCGACCAGCGCTGGGGCCGCTACTACGAGACCTTCGGCGAGGACCCGCTGCTCGCGGGCACGCTCGCCGCCGCGGCGGTCGACGGCATCGAGGGCGCCAACGGCGCCAAGAACGTGGCCGCCACCGTCAAGCACTTCCCCGGCTACGGCGAGCCCGGCAACGGCCACGACCGCGTGCCCGGCGACGTCTCGATGCGCTACCTCCAGGACACGCTGCTGCCGTCGTACAAGCAGGCCATCGACGCGGGCGCGCAGTCGGTGATGATCAACTCCGGCGCCGTCAACGGCATTCCGGCGACCGCCTCGCACTACCTGCTCACCGATGTGCTGCGCAAGCAGTGGGGCTTCGACGGCGTCGAGGTCAGCGACTGGGCGGACGTCGCGGCGTTGCAGACCGCGTACCACGTCGCCGCCGACTACCCCGAGGCCATCGCCAAGGCCGTCAACGCGGGCCTGGACATGGCGATGGAGCCGTACGACGCGCAGGGCTGGAGCACCGGCCTGAAGACCGCCGTGCAGCGCGGCCTGGTCACCGAGAAGCGCATCGACCAGTCCGTGTCCCGCATCCTGAAGATGAAGTTCGAACTCGGCCTGTTCGAACACCCCTACGTGGACGCCTCGAAGGCCGACGGCCGGGTGCTCGGCGCCGACACCGCGCTGGCGCGGCAGGCGGCCGACGCGTCGCAGGTGCTGCTGCGCAACGACGGCAATGTGCTGCCGATCTCGTCCTCCGCCAAGAAGATCGTGGTCGCCGGTTCCTACGCCGACGACATCAACGACCAGGTCGGCGGCTGGACGGTGGGCTGGCAGGGCGTGCCCGACGGGGTGACGCTGCCCGGCACCACCGTGCTCCAGGGCATCAAGAAGGCGGCGCCCTCGGGTACGGAGGTCGTCCAGGCCAAGACCGCGGACGACGCGGTGGCGCAGGCCAAGAACGCCGATCTGACCGTGGTGGTCGTCGGCGAGAAGGCGGCGGCCGAGGGCGCGGCGGACAGCCCGCGGCCCGCACTGACCGCCGACCAGGTGGCGTTGGTGAAGTCCCTCAAGGCGACCGGCAAGCCGGTGGTCACCGTGGTCCTCGCCGGACGCCCGCTGGTGCTCGGCGAGGCGGACGGCACCCAGGGCCTGCTGATGTCCTGGCTGCCCGGCAGCGAGGGCGGCAACGCCGTCGCCGACGTGCTGTTCGGCAAGGTCAACCCGAGCGGCCGGCTCAACGCGACCTGGCCCAAGGACATCGGCAACGAGCCGATGTACTACCAGCAGTTGCCCGGCACCAACGGCGGCCCCGAGTCCTTCGTCGACGCCGCCTACCCCTTCGGGGCGGGCCTGTCGTACACCACCTACGGCTTCGACTCGGTCAAGGCCGACTCGTCCACCGTGCGGGCCCGGGACACCGTCCACCTGAAGGTGAAGGTCTCCAACTCCGGTGGCCGTGACGGCGATCTGGTGGTGCCGGTGTTCGTGTCGCAGCCGTCGAGCGACGTGCTCGCCCCGTCCCGGAAGCTGGTCGCCTTCACCAAGGTGCACCTGAAGGCCGGGCAGTCCCGTACCGTCGCGCTCGACGTGCCGCCGAGCCGTCTCGCCGTCACCCCCGGTGACGTCAACGGCGCGGGCAAGCAGGAGGTGGCACGCGGCGCCTACGTCTTCACGGCGGGGACGCAGACCGCCACGGTGACGGTCCGCTGATCCACGCACACCGCCGGGCCGCGTGAGGGACGACCCCCTCGCGCGGCCCGGCGCTTCGCGTACGGGCGGACCGTCACGCGCCCGGCGCGGGGGGCTCGGCCGGTTCGACGAGCCCGGCGATGGCGCGCAGCGAGTCGTTGAGCGCGGTCGTCGCCGAGTCCTTCAGCTTGCCCGCCATGAGGGAGACGGCGGCCCCGGTGAAGGTGCCGTCGATCCGTACCTCGGTGGCGTCGCCGTCGGGCGTGAGCGCGTACCGCATCCCGAGGCTCACCCCCATCGGCCCCTTGCCGCTGCTGCCCAGCACCCGCTCGGGCTCGAACTCGTCGACCGTCCAGGTCACGTCCGCGGGGAAGCCCATCATCCGCAGGCTCTCCTGGTACGTGGCCCCGGCCGCCAGCGGCCGCGGGCCGCCGTCGGGGAAGGCGGTGTGGGTGGCGTTCCACTCGCCGTAGGAGGAGAAGTCGGTCAGCAGGTCCCAGATCTTCCCTGCGGGGGCCGCGATACGCGCCTGTGCGGAGACTTCGGCCATGCGATCACTCCCTGAGTACCGGTCCACTCCCTGAGCACCGGTCGTGCCGCGCACCGTAACCGCGGGCGCCGCAACACTCAATACTGATGGACCGTCAGATACGGGGAGTGCGGCCTGCCGACGCTGCGCGACAGCGTCGGGGGAGCGGCCAGCAGCCGGTTCACGTGCGCCCGCGGCAGACCGTGCGCCGGATTGACCGGCAGCAGCAGCCGGTCAGGACGGAACCTGGCCCTGCGGACCAGGCGGCGCGGGATCACGTCGTCGGTCCAGGCGAAGGGCCGCCCCGCCGCGTACCGCAGGATCGGCGCCCACTTGCGCGCCGAGTACCGCTCCGCCTCGCGCAGCGGCGGATCGCCGGGCCGCGGCCGGTAGCCGCTGAATTCCACCACCGGCAGCGGCGGCAGACCCAGGCGCGGGGCGATGTGCGTGTTCGCCTCGTGCTCCCAGGTGGTCGCCCAGACGAGGTCGTACATGTCCGCCAGTTCGCGCAACCACACGCCGTGCCGGGCGGACAGCAGCACGGTGTGGGTCAGGATGTCGTGCACGGTGAAGTCCGGCGAGGGCAGCACCGGATTGAGCACACCGTCGACATCCAGGAAGAGCAGCGGTCGGACCATGGAACTCCTTCCCCGGTGGCGGGGCAGGTCGGTGTGTGTCGCCAGAGAGGGACGAGGCGACGGCCGGTACGGTTGCGGGTCGGACGGGAGGACATATGCGCGAAGACGACGGTCCGGCTACCCCCGACGGCGGAAGCGACGCGTCACCCGGGGGCGCGTCACCCGATGATGCGGCACCCGACGGGGCGGCAGTCGGTAACGCGCCGCCGGACGAGGCGGCACCCGGCGGACCGGGACGCGGGCGAACGTCGCCCGGCGACCCCACGCCGGGCGACGCGGCACTGCTCGCCAGGCTGCGGGCCGCCCCCGTACTGGCCGGGCCGCTGCCGGAATTCGACCCGGGCGACGCCCCCGACACCCCCGGCCCGCTCTTCGCGACCTGGCTGGAACTGGCGCTTTCCGACGCACTGCCGGAACCGCACGTCATGACGCTCGCCACGGTCGGCGCCGACGGCACGCCCAGCGCCCGCGTCCTGATGCTGCGCGGAGTCGACACCGCCGACTGCGCCGTCGACTTCGCGTCCGACGCGGTCAGCCGCAAGGGCCGCGACCTGGCCGCGCACCCCGTCGCCGCGCTGACCTGGTACTGGCCCGCGCACGGACGGCAGATCCGGATGACGGGACCGGTCGACGTACTGGACGAGGAGACCGCCCGGCGGGACTTCCTCGGCCGCTCCCCGGCCTCCCGCGCCGCCGGCTTCACCGGGCGGATGAGCGGCCCGCTGACCGGAGCGATGGAGTACGAGCGGGCGCGCGCCGCGGCGGACGCCCTGGTGGCCGCGGAACCGGAACGGATTCCCGAGGGCCACACCGTGTACCGGCTGCGTGCCCAGGAGGCGGAGTTCTTCCAGGCCGACCCCGGCCGCTTCCACGTACGGCTGCGCTACACCCGCTCCGGTCAGGCGGGGGAGGGCCGGGACGGGCGCGGTGACGGGGACACGGACGGCGGTTGGACCCGGACCCTGCTGTGGCCATGACTCATCCCTGGGGATGACGCGGGAACCGGCCAACCCCCTCCATGGGCGGAGGCACGGATGGCCCCCGGTGCGGATGCGCCACACCGGGGCCGCCTGATGAAGTGGATGGCGTGTACAGCAACCACGGGCCGCCGCTCGACCTGAGCCACCTGGCGGACGACCTCCGCCTCACGGTCGAACTGCGTTCCGTGGCGGCCAGCGCGCGCCGCCGGGCCACGCGCGACGGCGACCAGCAGATCGACACCGCCCACCTGCTGCACTCCCTGCTGGAGATCGACCCCCTGGCGCGGGCCGCCTGCGACGCCGGGACCGGACAGGTCGTCCGCGTGCTCGGCTACCTGGTGCAGCGCAGCATCGGCTACGGGCTGCGCTGGCGCGGCACCGTCGAGGACTCCGGCGCGCTGCCCACCGTCCAGGCCGTCGCCGGCACCGGCTGGAGCCCGGCCGCCGCCGCCGCGATCCGCAACGCCGTCGCCCTCGCCCGCCGCCGTGGCCGCACCCAGGCCGACGGCATCGACCTGCTCGACGCGCTCGCCTCCGACCCCGAATGCCGCGCCGTGGACGTGCTGCGCGCCGCCGGACTCGACGTCAGCGGCTACCGGGATGACGGTCCTGTCGCGAGCTGACATCATGACCCGATGCACGTAACTCAGCGGCGAAACGGGGGCCTCGGGCTCGCTCTGGTGTCCGCCTTCGCCTTCGGCGGCTCGGGCGTGGCCGCCAAACCGCTGATCGAATCAGGGCTCGACCCGCTGCACGTGGTCTGGATGCGCGTCGCGGGCGCCGCGCTCATCCTGCTCCCCATCGCCCTGCGCCACCGCGAACTGCCCCGCCGCAGGCCGGGACTGATCCTCGGGTTCGGCCTCCTCGGCATCACCGGCTGCCAGGCCCTGTACTTCGTGGCCATCTCCCGCATCCCGGTCGGCGTCGCCATCCTCGTCGAATTCCTCGGCCCCGCCCTGCTGTTGGGCTGGGTCCGCTTCGTCCAGCGCCGCCCCGTCAGCCGGTCCGCGGCCCTGGGTGTCGTGCTCGCCATCGCCGGCATGGCCGCCGTCGTCGAGATCTGGTCCGGCCTGGCCTTCGACCCGCTCGGCCTGCTCCTCGCCTTCGGCGCCGCCTGCTGCCAGGTCGCCTACTTCGTCCTCGCCGACGACGGCGCGGAGAGCGCGGACGCGCCGGAACCCATCGCCGTCATCGCCTACGGCCTCCTCGTCGGCACCGCCGTCCTCTCGGTCGTCGCCCGCCCCTGGAACATCGACTGGGCGATCGTCTGGCAGCAGTCCGCGCTCGGTGAGCGCGAGGTCCCGGCCGTTCTCCTCGTCGCCTGGATCGTCCTCGTCTCCACCGTCGTCGCCTACCTCGCCGGCGTCCTCGCCGTCCGCCGCCTCACCCCTCAGATCGCCGGGGTCGTCGCCACCCTCGAAGCCATCGTCGGCACCGTCCTCGCCTGGGTCCTCCTCGACGAGCACCTGGGCGCCGCCCAGGTCGTCGGCGGCGCCCTCGTCCTGGCGGGCGCCTTCACGGCCCAAACGGCCAGCCGCGCCAAGCCGGCGGCGACGCCGGACCCCCTCCCAGAACCCGACTTGGCCGACGCCTAGCGCCAAACGGCTCCCCACCGAGCACCGCTCCGCGCCGGGGTTCGCCGGTGGGGTGCGTTTGCGTGAGGGGCTGGGCTCCTGGGGTGCGTTTGCGCGGGGGCTGCGCCCTTACGGCACCGCTGCGCGGTGGGGTTCGCCGGTAGCCAGCGAGCCAAAGGCGGCGCCGGTGTCGAAAGCGACGATGAGCAGGGAGCGAGGAACGAGCGACCGTCGAAGAGGAGCGTCGACACCGGATCTAAGCCGCCGGAGGCGAGAGGGCGGCAAAAAAAGGGAAGGACGGTGCGCCTGCGCAAGAGGGCTCCCACGCACGGTTCGCCGTACTGGTGACCTGACGCGAGTGGGCGACCCGCACCCCTGCCCCCCGCAAGAGAGCCACCCGCACCCCCGCCTCTCCCCCCCCGCAAGAGCCCCCGCCCCCCAACCCGCCTCCCTCCACCGCCCTGCCCTCACCCTTCCCCCCCCCCGAGCCCACCACCCCCGACCCCACCCCCCTCACGTAAGCTTCCCCCATGCATCTCACCGTTCTCCCGCCTCCTGCCGTCTGACGCGGGCGGCGACATTTCGGAAGACCTGGGGCCGGACCCGGCGCGGTGACTCGCGTTCGAGGTGAACGGCCGGGTCGCCGCTGTCCGCATATGGCGACCGGCGACCTCACCCCACCTCTTCCGCGGGAGAATTCTCGTGTCACTCACGCATGTTCACACCCCGGTCGACGCTGCCCTGTCGACGAACCGGGGCCTGATCTATGTCGTTTTCGCGGCCACCGCCTGGGGCACGGCGGGCGCCGCGGCGGCGCTGTTGTACGACGGGAGCGGGCTCGGCCCGCTGTCGCTGACCTTCTGGCGGGCGGCCGGCGGCTTTCTGCTGCTGTCGGCGGTGCGCGCGGTGCGTCCGGCCGCCGCGGTGCGGGTGGTGCGGGCGGAGCCGCGGCGGCGCAAGGCGGTGCGGATCCTGGTCACCGGCGCGGGCCTGACGCTCTTTCAGACCGCGTACTTCTGCGCGGTGAAGTCCACCGGGCTTGCGGTGGCCACGGTGGTGACGCTCGGGTCGGGCCCGGTGCTGATCGCGGTCGTGGCGCGGCTGGCGATGGGGGAGCGGCTCGGGCGCGGCGGTACGGCGGCCGTGGCGGGCGCGCTCGGCGGCCTCGCGGTGCTGGTGCTGGGCGACGGCGGTACGGGCGTACGGCCGCTCGGTGTGCTGCTCGCGGTGCTGTCCGCCACGGGGTACGCGGCGATCACGCTGCTCACCCGGTGGCTGGGGCGCACGGGCTCGGCGGGCGACCCGCTGGACACCTCGCTGTGGTCGTTCGGCATCTGCGCGGTGGCGCTGCTGCCCGCGGCCTGGGCCGAGGGGCTGTTGCCGCAGGCGGCGGGGCTCGGCCGTACGGTGCTGCTGCTCTGCTACCTGGCGTCGGTGCCGACGGCCGCCGCGTACGGACTGTACTTCGCGGGCGCCGCGGTCCTGCGGGCCGCGACCGTCTCGGTGATCGCCCTGATCGAGCCGGTCTCGGCGGCCGTCATCGCCGTGGCACTGCTCGGTGAACATCTCACGGCCGCGACGGTGACGGGCACCGTGATCCTGCTGGCGGCCGTGACCGGTCTCGGTCTCGAGGAGGCCAGGTCCGCGTCGGCGCAGCGGAGGGCGGCGCCCGTGGGGTGAGCCCTCAGGCGCCGGTCCCGGCGTCGGCCGCCGCGGACAGGCGGCGGATCTGATGGGTACGGGCCGCCGCGTCGTGCGGCCCGTCCCGGTCCGCGAGCAGGTCCATGACGCGCCGTCGCATCCGCTCCGGTTTGTTGCCGCCGTACTTGAACTTCGCCCGTACGTCGGTGACGTCGAGGCGGACACCGCGGATGCCGGGCAGCATGCGGCCGAACGGCTCCTGGCCCGGTTCCACGGGCGCGGTGCCGCCGCGGGGCTGGAAGTGACCGACCTGGCGCCGCAGGAGGTCGGCCTTGAGCTGCGGGTCGTCCACGATGTGGGCGGTGCAGTACAGCAGGACGGCGGCGTAGAAGCTGGTCGGTGTGCCGTGTTCCGTGGGGGCGCCCTCGGGCGTGTGCCAGGGGCCGGGGATGAACGTGTAGTCGTCCACGACGCTGAGCGTGACCCGCGGGCTCGCCTCCAGGGCTCGCCAGATCGGGTTCGGGCGGGCGAGGTGCGTGACGGCCTTGCCCAGCCCGGCCGGTCCGGGGCCGTCGGCGCCGGCCCGCGGGTCGTAGGCGAAGTGCAGCGGCTGGACGAACGGCGGCTCTCCGTCGAGGCCGTTGACGGTGAGCTGGCCGAAGTCGTGGACGGCCAGCCACTCCTGCCACTCGCTGTCGGAGGTGGGCGCGTCCCAGGGGTGGATCAGCATGCCGCGGCCCTCACTTTCCCGGTCGGCCGGGCAGGTAGCCGGGCAGCGGTATCGACGGGTCGAGGTCGTCCGCCGGGATCGGGGCGCCGTAGGTCCTGGCGACCGGGACCACGCCGGTCCAGTAGGGGAGCGAGATGTCCTCCGGCTCGTCGTTGGGGCCGCCGGTGCGGAGCTTCGCCGAGACCTCCAGCAGGTCGAGCCGGATGACGGCGGTGGCGGCCAGCTCCTTCGCGTCCGCCCGGCGGGAGTCGGCGGCGCGTCCGGGCACGGCCTGCTCGACGATCGCGTCCAGCGCGAGCGACCGCTCGGCCGGGTCGGTCACCTGGTGGGCGATGCCGTGCACCACCACTGAGCGGTAGTTGATCGAGTGGTGGAAGGCGGAGCGGGCCAGCACCAGGCCGTCGACGTGGGTGACGGTGAGGCAGACCGCGAGCCCGTCGTCGGCCCGCGCCCCGCGCAGCGGCCGGGACCCGGTCGAACCGTGCACGTACAGCCGCTCGCCCGACCTGGCGTAGAGCGTCGGCAGCACGACCGGCGCGCCGTCGCGGATGAAGCCGAGGTGGCACACATAGCCCTCGTCCAGGATGCCGTGCACCATCTCCCGGTCGTACGCGGCGCGTTCGCGGCTGCGGGTCGGGACGGTGCGGTCGGTGGGCGGATATCCGACGGGAGGTGCGGAGGCCATGGCGAGATCCTTTGCACTAGTGCATAATAAGGTTTGTGCTAGGAGATTACCGGATCACAGGTCGGGGCGCATCGGATATCGCCGCCAGCGTCGAGAGCGCGGTCGGCACGGGCGCGCTGCGTCCCGGTGAGGCGCTGCCGCCGCTGCGGGAACTGGCCCAGGAGTTGGACGTCAACCCGAACACCGTGGCCGCCGCCTACCGGCTGCTGCGCGACCGCGGGGTGATCGAGACGGCGGGGCGGCGCGGCAGCCGGGTACGGTCACGGCCCGCCACCGCGCCCCGTGACGAGATCCGGATCGACGTCCCGGCGGGCGTCCGCGACATCGCCTCGGGCAACCCCGACCTCGCGCTGCTGCCGCCGCTCGACGGGGCGCTCGCCGCCGCCGCAGCCCGCCACGCGGAGGCACCCGCGCTCTACGGCGCCGTCCCGGTCGATCCCGAACTGGCGGCGGCGGCCCGCGCCGCGTTCGACGCGGACGGCGTTCCCGGCGGGCCGATCGGCATCACCTCCGGCTCGCTGGACGCCATCGAGCGCCTCCTGGCCGCCCATCTGCGGCCCGGCGACGCCGTGGCCGTCGAGGACCCCGGCTGGGGCAGCACCCTCGACCTCGTGCCGGCGATGGGGCTGCGCGCCGTCCCCGTCGGCGTGGACGACGAGGGACCGCTCACCGAGGACGTGGCGCGGGCCGTCCGGGCGGGCGCCCGGGCGCTCGTCGTCACCGACCGGGGACAGAATCCGACCGGCGCGGCCGTCTCGGCCGCCCGCGCCGGCGAGTTGCGCGCCCTGCTCGCCGACCACCGGCAGGTGCTGGTCATCGACGACGACCACGTACACGGTCTGGTCGACCTGCCGCTGCACTGCCTGTCCGGGGTCACCGACCACTGGGCGCTGGTCCGATCCACCGCCAAGGCGTACGGCCCCGACCTGCGGCTCGCGCTCTACACCGGCGACGCCGTGACCGTCGACCGCGTGCGCGGGCGGCACCGCCTCGGCGCCGGATGGGTCAGCCACCTGCTGCAACGGGCCGTCGTCCATCTCTGGGAGTCCGGCGCCGTCGATCCGGCCCGCACCGCGCGGTCCTACGGGGAGCGGCGCGACGGTCTGGTGCGGGCGCTGGCCGAGCGCGGGATCACGGCGCACGGCCGCAGCGGCATGAACGTATGGGTGCCGGTCAGTGACGAGACCGGCGCGGTGGCCGGGCTGCTCCAGCGCGGCTGGGCGGTGGCGCCGGGCGCCCGCTTCCGGCTGGCCTCACCGCCGGGCATCCGGCTGACCGTCTCCGCGCTCGCCCCCGCCGACGTCGTCCCGCTGGCCGACGCCGTCGCCGCCGTACTGCGCCCCGCGGGGCCGGGCGCGGCGTCAGGCGCGGGCCGCTACGGCTGAGCCCTGACGGCCGAAGCGGTCGCGTTCGCCTCGGGCTCGGCCGCGGACCGGGGCTCCGCGGCGGGCAGCGCGTCCTCCGTCCGTATCAGCGTCTGGAGCCGGACCTCGGCCTCCACGGGCACGGCGGCCGGGTCCGGTTCCGGTGCGGGCGCGGCCTTGGGGCGGCGCTGGGTGAGGGCCGCGCCGATCAGGATGACGGCGGCGCCGACCGGCTCGTTCCAGCTCAGCGCCTCGCCGAGCAGCAGGACGCCGGCGGCGGTGGCCACGATCGGGATGAGGTAGGTGACCATCGAGCCGATCGTCGGCCCCTTCTCCGCGACCAGGCCGTACTGGATGAGGAAGGCGACCCCGGTGCCGAGCGCGCCCAGCGCCAGCACCGACAGCACCGACTTGAGCGGGTACGCGTCGGGCATCGAGGTGAAGAACGGCGTGACCAGCAGCAGTTGCGCGGTGCCGAGGCTCAACTGGCTCGCGGACATGGCCAGGTGGGAGCTGTCCGTGCCGGACAGGGTGCGGCGCACGTACGCCCAGCCGACCGCGTAGCTGAAGGCCGCGGTGAGCGCCATGATCGTGCCCTTGGGGTCCTGTCCCGAGAAGCCCTGCCAGGCGCCGAGCACGGTCAGCACGCCGATGAAGCCGAGGCCGACTCCCGCGAAGCGCTGCCGCGAGGGCCGGTCCTCCGACAGTGCGACCACGGACACCAGCATCGAGAACAGCGGTGTCGCCGCGTTGCATATCCCCGCCAGCATCGACGGGATGGTCTGCTCGGAGTAGGCGAAGAGCGAGAACGGCAGCGCGTTGAGCAGTACCGCGGCGACCGCCAGGTGCAGCCAGACGCGCGGTCCGCGCGGCAGCCGCTCCCGCTTGACCGCGACGGCCACGGCCAGCACCGCCGTGCCGAAGACCATCCGGCCGAGCGTGACCTGGAGGGGCGCGAACGCCTCGTTGCCCACCTTCATGAACAGGAAGCTGAAGCCCCAGACCAGGCCGAGCGCGGCGAAGCGGATCCGCCAGTCGACGGTCCTGCGCGGTATGCGGCGCGAGGTCCGGCCGGAGCGGGGCGAAGAGGAGGCGGGTGTCGGGGAGACGGGAGCGGAAGCGGCTGTCCTGGGCTCGGCGGGTGCGGTCATGCGACTACGATGGCGCGTTCGACCTCGTAGAACAAGCGAGAATTTGTACACGGACGACGTAGGATTACTAACATGTTGAGTCTGGAGCGCCTGCGCGTCCTGCACGCCATCGACACCTACGGCTCGGTGTCCGCCGCCGCGGACGTGCTGAGTGTGACGACGTCCGCCGTGTCGCAGCAGATGGCGAAGCTGGAGCGGGAGACCGGCCAGTCCCTGCTCACGAAGAACGGCCGCGGGGTACGGCTGACCGACGCGGGACGGCTGCTGTCCGGGCACGCCGACCGGATACTGTCCCTGGTCGAGCTGGCGCACGCCGACCTGGAGGCGCACCGGGGCGCCGCCGTCGGCGAACTGCGGGCCGGCGCCTTCCCCACCGCCGTCCGGGGCCTGTTCCCCGACGCCCTCAACGCGCTGCGGCGCGAGCACCCGCAGCTCAGGACCGTCGTGCACGAGCTGGAGCCGCAGGAGTCGCTGGCCCGGCTGGCCCGCGGCGACATCGACCTCGCGGTCGTCCTCGACTGGTACAACAAGCCGCTGTCGCTGCCCGGCGGCCTCGCCAAGGCGCCCCTCGTCGACGACATCGCCGACATCGCGCTGCCCGTGGGGCACCGGCTGGAGGGCTGCGACCAGATCGAGCTGGACGAACTGATCGACGAGGACTGGATCGCCTGGCCCGACGGCGGCTTCTGCAACGAATGGCTGCTGTTCACCCTGCGCGGCAAGGGCATCGAACCGCGGATCGCGCACCACGCCGAGGAGCACGCCACCGTGCTCGCGCTCGTCGCCGCCGGTCTCGGCGTCGCCGTCATGCCCCGCCTCGGCCGCGACCCGATGCCCGGGGGCGTCCGCATCGCCCCGGTCCAGCACACCATGCGCCGCCATGTCTACGCCGTCTGGCGCGAGGACGCGGACCGCCGCCCCGCGATTCGCGTGGCGGTCGAGGCCCTGCGCCGCTCGGCGGGACGCGTGGGCGACTGACCCCGGCGAAGCGGTACGGAGCCCGGCCCGCAGCGGCCTCCTGAGTCCGGTCCGACGGTGGGGCTCGCACCGGCCGGCGGATTCAGGAGCGCCCCGGCTCCGGCCTGGCCGCCGCGGCGGCGGCCATCTTCGTGAAGTCCCACGAGACGACCCGCTCCGGTGTCAGCCGCAGCCACGCGTGCCGTCCGTCGTGCGGCATCGCGGGCAGGCCGAAATTCCGCTCGGAGAAAAGGCGTTCCGGTGTGTCGAGTTCGGGGTGCGGCACGCCGGTACGGGGGGCCTCGCCGACGAAGTCGACCGAGCCGGACAGCTCGACGCCGCGCAGCTCGCCGTAGTCCTCGCCGTCGTCCACGACCACGGCGATCCGCGGGTCGCGCCGCAGGTCGGCCCAACGGCGGCTGCGGACCAGGGAGTAGAGCCAGAGCGAGGTGCCGTCCCAGGCGAACCACAGGGCGCCCGCGTGCGGACGGCCGTCCGGCGAGACGGTCGCGACCCGGCAGGTGCGGTGTCCGGAGAGGAAGACGTCGATCTCCGCAGCGCTCATCATGATCCTGCGGCCCCGACGCTGGGTGGCGGTCATGGCACCTCCGTGCGCATCGCCCATGGCTGACGAGGAGCTGATCTCATGTCAGGTCCTCCGCCGGAATCATCCGGCACCGGACCGCGAGGGTCCATCCCCTGGTCCCTTCCGATCTGACGGACCGTCAATTATGGTGCGCGCCATGACCTCCGCCGACCGCCTCGCCGCACTGCTGCGGCCCGCGACCACCGCGCTGCTGACCGTCGAGTGCCAGCGCGGTGTGGTCGGGAGCGACAGCGCGCTGCCCGAACTGGCCGCCGCGGCACGCGACTCGGGCGTGCTGGACCGCGTCGGCCGCCTGGTCGCGGGCGCGCACGCCGCGGGCGCCGCCGTCCTGCACGCCGTCGCGATCCGCCGCCCGGACGGGCGCGGCGCCAACCGCAACGCCCGGCTGTTCCGCGCCGCCGACCGGCTGCCGGTCAAGCAGCTCGACGGCACCGACGCCGTACGGCTCACCGAGGAGATCCCGGTCGCCGATACCGACCTGACGGTCACCCGGCTGCACGGCCTCTCGCCGATCGCGGGCACCGACGTCGACGCGCTGCTGCGCAACCTCGGATGCCGGACCCTGATCGTCACCGGGGTCTCGCTCAACATCGCGGTCCCCAACGCGGTCTTCGACGCCGTCAATCTCGGCTACGACGTGGTGCTGCCCGCCGACGCCGTCGCCGGAGTCCCCGCCGACTACGCGGCGGCCGTCGTCCGGCACAGCCTGTCGCTGGTCGCCACGGTGACGACGACCGACGACATCCTGGCCGCCTGGAAGCGGTGACGCGAGCGCCACAACACCGTTGCCCCGAAGCGCTGTTGGCCGTCTCGGATTCCGGTCGCCGCCCGGCGCCGGACGCGGCACCCACCCGCCGCGCCCGGCACCGCAGCCGACGACGTAAACCCGTAAGCCCGTAGACCCGTGAGCCCGTGAGCCCTTGAGCCGTACGTCCGGACCGATCAGCTACCGAGCATCACCTGGTCACCCGACACCGTCACGTTCTCCGAAGGCAGCGGCCTCGTCGCCGGGCCGCTGGCGACGCTGCCGTCGGCCACGTGGAACTTGCTGCCGTGGCAAGGGCAGTTGATCGTGCCGTCGGACACGCTGCCGACCTGGCAGCCCGAGTGGGTGCAGGTCGAGGAGAACGCCTTGTACTGCCCGGCAGTCGGCTGGGTGACGACCACCTTCTGGTCGGCGTAGATCTTCCCGCCGCCGACCGGGACGTCCGAGGTCTTGCCGAGCGCGGTGCCGCCGCCACCGGAGGCCGCGGACGAGGTGGGCGCCGTGCCCGCGTCCGACGTGGTGGGGTCCGCGCCGGCCGAGGTCGTCGGCGCCCCGGCGTCCGACGGCGACGCGGAGTCGGAGGCGGCGTTCGACGAGTCGTCCGAGCTGCCGCAGGCGGCCAAGGCCGCGGCGAGTCCCACGCCGCCCGCCGCCGCTACGAAGCCGCGACGCGTGGGAGGCACGGAGAATCGGGGGGTCTCTGCCATGAGGTGCGTCCTGTCCGTTCGTGGGGCCGGGCGGCGGAGGGACACCGCCCGGCAGCGTGGTGTCACGCGTGCTGTCTCATACGGGCGTCCGCTCCGGAACGTTCAACGCCGCACGCAAGAAGTTCACCTGGTGCCTCAGGAGTCCCTCCACCACCGTCTCGTCCGTCGGCGAGTGCGTGACGTTCGACAGCGGCAGCACCTGGTGCGGGCGGTGCGCCGCGAGCAGGGCCGCCGACATCCGCAGCGTGTGCGCCACCACCACGTTGTCGTCCGCCATGCCGTGCACCAGCAGCAGCGGGCGCCGCAGGTCCGCGGCCTCGCCGATCGGCGACGAGCGGTCGTACGCGGCGGGCTCCTCGTCCGGGTGGCCGAGGAAGCGCTCCCGCCAGTGCGTGTCGTACAGCCGCTGGTCGCTCGGCGCCGCGCCGCTGACCGCCGCGTGGAAGACCTCGGGCCGGCGGATCACCGCCGCGGTGGCCAGGGTGCCGCCGTACGACCAGCCGCGGATCCCGACCCGCCCGAGGTCGAGGTCGGGGCAGTGCTCGGCCGCCGCGCGCAGCGCCGTGACCTGGTCCTCGATCGGCGCGCTGAGCGAGTCGCCGCGCACGGTCTTCTCCCAGGCCGGGCCGCGCGCGGGTGTGCCGCGCCCGTCCGCGACGACCACCGCGAAGCCCTCCTCGGCGAACCACTGCGCCTCGTACATCGACCAGCCCCCGCCGCGCGTCACCAGCCGCATCGCGGGCCCGCCGTAGGAGGCGACCAGCACCGGCAGCGGCCCGCCGCCCGGCTCGTACCAGGACGGCAGCAGCAGCGCCGTACGGATCTCCCGCTCACCGGCCCGCAGCCAGGTCACGCGCGGGGTCAGGACGGGCTCCGCTGCCAGGCAGCCGACCGCGGTCTGCTGACCGCCGTCGCGCAGCAGCGTCGTGCGGTGGCCGCGCTCGGTGCGGGAGTCGAGCAGCAGCGTGCCGCCCGCGCGCAGGCCGGTGTGCACGCCGGGTCCGGAGCTGAGCCGTACGGGGCCGCGCTCGCGGTCGTACGACCACAGGTGTTCCTCGGTCGGCTCGTCGCAGGCGGTGAAGAGCACCGACTCGCCCGCCGCGCCGAGGACTTCGCGGACGTGCAGACCGTCCGGCGTCACCGGCTCGCCGCCGACCGTCAGCCGCCGGGACCCGCCGGTGTCCGCGGTGTGCACCAGCGCGCCGGACCCAGTCCTGGCGGGCGTGCCGGGGATCAGTTGCACCCACGCCGGGTCGCGCTGTTCGTGCAGCAGCCGCGTCCCGCCGCTGCCGGGGTCGGCGGCGAGCACCCGTACCGTCCGCTGGTCCCGGCTCTGGACCGCCAGCAGCGGGCCGTGCGCGTCCCAGTCCGCGCTCGTCAGATATTCGTACGCCGCGCGGTCCCAGCGGACCTCGGTGCGCGTCCCGTCCAGACCCAGCAGGTGCAGCGAGACGTCGGCGTTGGCCGTGCCCGCCGTCGGGTAGGGCACCGCGCGCGGCGGCTTGGCGGGATCGGCCGGGTCGGAGATCCACCAGCGTCGGACGCGGGCGGTGTCGACGCGGGCGGTCAGGACCGCGGCGCCGTCGGGCGACCACCAGTGGCCGCGGTACCGGTGCATCTCCTCCGCCGCCACGTGCTCGGCGAGCCCGTACGTCACGTCCCCGGTCTCCGGCGCGGCGAGCAGCAGATCGGCGCCGCCGTCGAGGTCGGCCACCCGCAGCGCGCCCTGCGTCACATACGCCACGCGCCGCCCGGCCGGGTCCGGCCGCGGGTCGACCACGGGCCCGGCGGTGGCGACCGGGCGCGCCGCGCCGCCGTCGGTCCGCACCGTCCACAAGGCGCCGTCCAGCGCGAAGACGACGGTGCGCGCGGCGGCGTCGGTGGCGTACGCGACGATGCCGCCGCTGCGTTCCCTGGTCCGCTCGCGCCTGACCAGCTCCGCCTCCGGCACCTCGCCCGGCGCGGCGCCGAGCGCGTCCGGATCGGCCAGCAGCCGCTCCTCGCCGTCCGCGAGCAGCCACAGACAGCTCGTACGGTCCTCGCCGCCGCGGGTGCGCAGGAAGAGCAGCCTCCCGCCGTCGGGGGAGAGGGTGAAGGAGCGGGGCACGCCGAGCGAGAAGCGCTGGGTGCGGGCGAGTTGGCGGGGCAGGTCGCCGGAAGGGGTACGGAGCGGGGCGCGCGCCGGGTCACGCGCGAGGTCAGGTGCCGGGTTATCGGTGTCCATGAGGGGACTCTGGCCCATTAGCCTGGAGCGATGTTGAGAGAAGTGACGGGCATCCGCTATGTGACGCCGCTGCGCGAGGGCGGCTCGGTGCCCGGTGTCGTCGAGGCCGACGATCTCGGTACGTACGTCGTGAAGTTCACCGGCGCGGCCCAGGGCCGCAAGGCGCTGATCGCCGAGGTGATCGCGGGCGAGCTGGCCAGGCGGCTGGGGCTGCGGGTGCCGGAGCTGGTGCGCTTCCACTTCGATCCGGCCATCGCGCCCGGCGAGCCCGACCAGGAGATCCAGGATCTACTGAAGGCGAGCGGCGGGCTCAATCTCGGAATGGACTTCCTGCCCGGATCTCTCGGCTTCGATCCACTGGTCTTCCCCGTGGACACCGCGGAGGCGAGCCGCATCGTCTGGTTCGACGCGCTCATCGGCAACGTCGACAGATCGTGGCGGAATCCTAACATGCTGGTCTGGCACCGGGACTTGTGGCTCATCGACCACGGCGCCTCACTGATCTGGCACCACAACTGGCGTACGGCGCGAGCCGCTTCCGACAAGCCGTACAACGCCGCCGACCACGCGCTGTCCCGCTTCTCGCCCGATCCGGCCGCGGCGGCGGCCGAGTTGGGGCCACTCGTCACCGACGAGCTGCTCGCCGAGGTGACGGCGCTGGTCCCCGACGAGTGGCTGACCGACGAGCCGGGGTTCGACTCGCCCGACGACGTACGCCGCGCCTACCGCGAGCTGCTGCTGGCCCGCGCCGGGGACGTACACCTGCGGACCACGCTCGCGCCCCGGCAGGAGGAGAAACAGCCGCCGCCGGAGTGGCTGCGGACCTGGGTCGAGGGGAAGAACGCCCAGTGACCGGCCGGGACGTCTTCGAGTATGCGCTGGTGCGCGTGGTGCCGCGGATCGAGCGCGGAGAGATGATCAACGCGGGCGTGCTGGTGTACTGCCGCGCGCAGGGCTTCGTCGGGGCCCGTGTGCACCTGGACGAGGCCAGGCTGCGCTGCCTGGACGCGGAGGTGGACGTGCTCGGCGTGCGGGTGGCGCTGCGCGGCTACGAGGACATCTGCGAGGGCGGCGAGCGGGCGGGACAGGCGGCGGGGGACGACCCCGGACGCCGTTTCCGCTGGCTCACCGCGCCGCGCAGCACCATCGTGCAGCCGGGCCCGATCCACACCGGTCTCACCGCGGACGCGGGCCGGGAGGCGGACCGGCTGCTGGAGCTGTTGGTGCGCTGAGTCATCTCGTCAAAGCCGTGCCCTGAGCCACATCGGCCGTGGTGGCGTTGACACAGGGTCACGGCGCTCCTACGGTTTCGGCAACGGGACCTACTAAGCGGTCGCTCATGTGCCAGGCGCGGGCCGGGCACGGACGGCACCGCACCACAGGGTTGAGGAGATCAGATGTCCACCACCGAGCAGCGCGTCGCGATCGTCACCGGTGCCGCGCGCGGAATCGGCGCCGCCACCGCGGTGCGCCTGGCCGCCGAGGGCCGCGCCGTCGCCGTACTCGACCTCGACGAGAGCGCCTGCAAGGACACCGTCGAGACGATCACCGCGGCGGGCGGCAAGGCCATCGCGGTCGGCGCCGACGTGTCCGACGAGGCGCAGGTCGAGGCGGCCGTCGCCAAGGTGGTCCAGGAGCTGGGCGCGCCGACGATCCTGGTGAACAACGCGGGCGTGCTCCGCGACAATCTGCTGTTCAAGATGAGCGCGTCCGACTGGGACACGGTCATGAACGTGCACCTGCGCGGCGCCTTCCTGATGACCCGCGCCGTCCAGAAGCACATGGTGGACGCCGCGTTCGGCCGCGTCGTCAACCTCTCCTCGTCCTCCGCGCTCGGCAACCGCGGCCAGGTCAACTACTCGGCCGCCAAGGCCGGTCTCCAGGGCTTCACCAAGACCCTCGCCTTCGAACTCGGCAAGTTCGGCGTCACCGCCAACGCCGTCGCGCCCGGCTTCATCGCCACCGACATGACCGCCGCCACCGCCGCGCGCGTCGGCATGGGCTTCGACGACTTCAAGGCCGCCGCCGCCACCCAGATCCCGGTCCAGCGGGTCGGTGTCCCCGACGACGTCGCGAACGCCATCGCCTTCTTCACCGGCGAGCAGGCCGGCTTCGTGTCCGGCCAGGTCCTGTACGTGGCCGGTGGCCCGCTCGACTGACGCGCGCCGCGCCGACCGAGTGACACCCCACAACCGACAGGCCGGAGGCCCCAGACCATGACCCAGCCCCCCGACAGCGGGCGCGTCGCCCTCGTCACCGGCGCCAGCCGGGGCATCGGCTACGGCATCGCCGAAGCCCTCGTCGCCCGCGGCGACCGGGTGTGCATCACCGGGCGCAACGAGGACGCGCTCAAGGAAGCCGTCGAGAAGCTCGGCGCCGACCGCGCCATCGGCGTCGCGGGCAAGGCCCACGACGAGGCGCACCAGGCCGTCGCCGTGGAACGCACCATGGAGGCGTTCGGCCGCGTCGACTACCTCGCCAACAACGCGGGCACCAACCCGGTCTACGGGCTGCTCGCCGACCTCGACCTCGGCGTCGCCCGCAAGGTGTACGAGACCAACGTCATCTCCGCGCTCGGCTTCGCCCAGCAGACGTGGAAGGCGTGGCAGAAGGAGAACGGCGGCGCGATCGTCAACGTCGCCTCCGTCGCGGGCCTCGCCCCCTCGCCGCTCATCGGCGCCTACGGCATCAGCAAGGCCGCGATGATCAACCTCACGGTGCAGCTCGCCGCGGAGATGGCGCCCGGCGTCCGGGTCAACTCCGTCGCGCCCGCCGTGGTGAAGACGAAATTCGCCGCCGCGCTGTACGAGGGCCGGGAGGCGGAGGCCGCGGCCGCGTACCCGCTCAAGCGGCTCGGTCTGCCCGAGGACATCGGCGGCGCCGCCGCCTTCCTGTTCTCCGACCAGGCGAGCTGGATCACCGGGCAGAATCTCGTCCTCGACGGCGGGCTCTTCCTCCAGGCGGGGGTCGCGTAGCGGCGCCGTCCGAGGGGTCCGCGAGTCGGCCCGTACGGACGCGGCCCGGACGCGCGGGCTTGCCTTCGTCCGTACTCCAACGTGCACAGTCCTCGTGTGGGTGACCGCGACGGTCGCCCGCCGAGGACTTCCCACGTTACGGATTACGGAGACCGCACATGCGTTACCGCACACTCGCAGGAGGCGCGGGGCCCGAGGTCAGCGCCCTGTGCCTGGGCATCCTGCCGTTCGGCACGACCGTGGACGAAGCCACGTCCTTCGCGATCCTGGACCGCTTCGCCGAGGCGGGCGGCACCTACGTCGACACCGCCAACAACTACTCGGTCTGGGCCCCCGGCGGCACCGGCGACGAGAGCGAACTGCTGCTCGGCCGCTGGCTGCACAGCCGCGGCGCCCGTGACCGTACCGTCGTCGCCACCAAGGTCGGGGCCCGGCCGCCCGTCGGATCGACCGCCGTGTGGCCCGACGCCTGGGAAGGGCTGTCGGCCAAGGTGATCGAGGCCGGGATCGAGGGCAGCCTGCGGCGGCTGGGCACCGACCACGTCGACGTGTACTACGCGCACGTCGAGGACCGCGACGTGCTGATGGCCGAGACCGTCCAGGCATTCGCGGACGTCGTGCGCGGCGGCAGCACCCGCGTCCTGGGGTGCAGCAACCACGCCGCCTGGCGCGTCGGCGCGGCCCGGCAGTACGCCGCCGACCACGGGCTGCCCGGCTACACGTGCGTGCAGCAGCGCTACACCTACCTGTGGCCCGTGCCGGGCGGCGAGTGGGGCGCGCAGTGGTACGCCCGCGACGACATGCAGGACCTGGTCGCCTCGAACGACGACATGACGCTGATGGCGTACGGGCCGTTGATGAGCGGCGCGTACACCCGCACCGACAAGGAACTGCTCGCGCAGTACGACCACCCCCTGTCGCACCGCAGGCTCGAAGTGCTGCGGGAGGTCGCGGCCGAGGCGGGCGCGACGCCCAACCAGGTCGTCCTGGCCTGGCAGATGGGCGGCGCGCTGCCGGTGGTTCCCGTGGTCGGGGTGAGCAGCCTCGCGCAGCTCGAAGAGGCCCTGGGCGCCGTGGAGTTGGACCTGGACCCGGAGCTGCGGGCCCGGCTGGACGCCGTCTGAGCGAGGCGGGCGGGTGAGGCGGCCGACGCCGACCGGCGAGCTGATCGGCGGGCCGGCCGGTGAGTTGGCCGGGGGTGCGGGGATGTCAGTGGGTGGCGGTACGTTCTGGGGCAGTAGCAAACGGATCGATTGCCGGAGGTTCCTGACGTGCCCAGCATGCTGCCCGACTCCTGGGAGACCGTTCTCGGCGAGGAGTTGGACAAGCCGTACTTCCAGCAACTCACGGAATTCGTCGAGGCCGAGCGGGAGGAGCACCGGATCTTCCCGCCGCGCGACGAGGTCTTCGCGGCGCTGGAGGCGACGCCGTTCGACCGCGTCAAGGTGCTGATCCTCGGTCAGGACCCGTACCACGGCGCGGGACAGGGGCACGGGCTGTGCTTCTCGGTGCGGCCCGGCGTGAAGACGCCGCCCTCGCTGCGGAACATCTTCAAGGAGATGAAGGAGGAGCTGGGCCACCCCATTCCGGACAACGGCTATCTGATGCCGTGGGCCGATCAGGGTGTCCTGCTGCTCAACGCGGTGCTGACGGTCCGCGAGGGCGAGGCCAACTCGCACAAGGGCAAGGGCTGGGAGAAGTTCACCGACGCGGTCATCAAGGCCGTGGCGGCCCGCCCCGACCCGGCCGTCTTCGTCCTGTGGGGGAACTACGCGAAGAAGAAGCTGCCGCTGATCGACACCGAGCGGCACGCCGTCGTCCAGGGCGCGCACCCCTCGCCGCTGTCGGCGAAGCTCTTCATGGGCAGCCGCCCCTTCACCCAGATCGACAAGGCCGTCGCCGACCAGGGGCACACCCCGATCGACTGGCGCATCCCCGATCTCGGGGCGTCCGCGAGTTAGCTTCGTGGGTGAGGCGAGGAGGCTCGGGTGGAGCGACGGGACGAGCCGGGTGGACCGGACGCGATCATGACCAGGATCGGACAGGTCGTGATGCTGCTGCACGCCGGGGACCGGGAGGAGGCCAGAACCCGGTTCGGCGCGCTGTGGGACGAGATCGGGGAGCGGGGCGACCCCCTGCACCGCTGCACGCTGGCGCACTACATGGCCGACACGCAGGACGACCCCGAGGACGAACTGGCCTGGGACCTGCGGGCGTTGCGGGCCGCCGACGCCGTCACGGCGCGCGGCGGCACCGAGCCCCGCGGGGGCCCCGACAGCCCCGGTCGCTCCACCGGCGCCGCGCAGATCCGCGGCTTCTACCCCTCGCTCCACCTCAATCTCGCCGCCTCCTACGCGAAGGTGGACGAGGACCGGCTGGCCCGCAGCCACCTCGGCCTGGCCCGCAAGGCGTGCGACGCGCTCGCCGAGGACGCGTACGGGGACGGGGTGCGGGCCGCCGTGGCCCGGATGGAGTTGCGGCTGCTGGGCTCCGACCAGCTTCCGTAGCCGTGAGCCGTGAGCCGTGAGCCGTGAGCCGTGAGCCGTGAGGGGGCAGCGGTCCCCCGTCAGCCGTCAGCCGTCAGCCGTCGCGAGCCGTGCCGTCTGTCCGGCCCGGCTCACCGGCCGTAGGACTGACGGCAGATCCGGGCCGCGTCCCCGTCCTTCGCCCAGCCGCCGTAGGTCTCGCCCAGCGCGCAGACGTCGGCGGCGCCGGGCAGCGCCGCTGCCGGTCCGCGCGGGAGGGACGTCGGCGGCGGCACCGATTGGGAGCGCGGCACCGGCCGGTGCCGCGGCTCACGGCCAGGCCGCGACCCTGAACCCGCGGAGTACGGGCCCGTGCCCGGTCGGCCGCCCGACTCACCGGCACCGCGCTCCGGTTCGGGCGAGGGCGTCCTGGAAGGGGCCGGGTCCGGCTCGGCCGTCTCCAGCAGCACATGGTCGGGCCGCGGCACCAGCGGCCCGCCGTCCGGCGCCGCCACCCGCGGCGCGGCCCTGCCGGGCACGGGAGCGGAGACGGGGACGGGGGCCGGGGGAGCGGAGACGGTGGTGCACCCGGCCGCGGCGGAGGCCGCCACCAGGAACACGACCACGGGTAGGCGGCGCATTCCGACAACTGTGCCGAAACATGGCGGAGCCGGGTATGCCCCGCAGGGGTGAGCGGCCGGGCGGGGCGTACCGCGCGCTCACCCGTCCGGGGCCGGTCCGCCGCGGGGCCGCGCCGTACACCCGCTCCCCGAAGGCCCCGGAAGCGTCCCCGAACCGTCCCCGTATGCTGCGGGGACACCGCGAGAAGGAACGACAGGAGCAGCGCATGGCATCCGGCAGCGCCCCACGGAAGATCGGCGTGATCGGGCTCGGTGACATCGCGCAGAAGGCGTATCTGCCGGTCCTCGCCTCGCAGCCGGACCTCGAACTGCACCTCCAGACCCGCACCCCGGCGACCCTCGACCGGATCGGCGACGCCTACCGGCTGCCGCACCGCCACACCTCACTGGACACGCTGCTCGACCAGGGCCTCGACGCCGCCTTCGTGCACGCGCCCACCGACCTCCACGTCGAGATCGCCGGACGGCTGATCGAAGCGGGCGTCCCCGTCTACGTCGACAAGCCGCTCGCCCGCGATCTGGACGGCGCACGGCAACTGGTGGCCCTCGCCGAGGAGCGCGGCGTCCCGCTCATGGCGGGCTTCAACCGCCGTTACGCGCCCGCCTACGCGCAGTGTCTCGACCACCCGCGCGACCTGATCCTCATGCAGAAGAACCGCGTCGGCCTCCCCGAAGAGGCCCGCGGGATGATCTTCGACGACTTCATCCACGTCGTCGACACCTTGCGCTTCCTGGCCCCCGGCACCGTCCGGGACGTCCACGTCTCCGCCAAGGTCCGTGCCGGCCTCGTCCACCACATCGTGCTGCACCTGTCGGGTGACGGTTTCACCGCGATCGGCTCCATGAACCGGATGAGCGGATCCACCGAGGAGAGCCTGGACGTCAGCGGTGACGACACCCGCCGTCAGGTGCTGAATCTCGCCGAGGTCATCGACCACAAGGGCCAGCCGACGGTACGCCGCCGGGGCGACTGGGTGCCGGTGGCCCGGCAGCGCGGCATCGAGCAGATCACCCTGGCCTTCCTCGACGCCGTCCGCGCGGGCAAGCACCTCGACGCCCAGGACGCGCTGCGCACCCACGAACTGTGCGAGCGGGTCGTCACCGAGGTCCGGGAGCTGACCGCCTGACCAGCACCACGCGCCGGATCTCGTAGGCGGCGGCCAGCACGACCAGCAGCAGCGCCAGACGCGGCACCCAGTCGCCGAACCGGTCGTACGGGCTGCGGCCGGTGGCCAGCGGCACCGCGTAGACCCGCGCCGTACTGCCGCTCTCGCTGATCCGCTGCCCGACCGGTTGGCCGTTCGCGTTGTAGACGGCGCTGATCCCGGTCAGGGTCGCGTGCACCATCGGCCGCCAGCTCTCCGCAGCCCGCAGTGCCGCGAGCGAGGCGTGCTGCGCGGGCGCCCACGACCCCTGGAACGACGACGTGGACGACTGCGCCACCAGCACCTGGGCGCCCTTGTCCGCGAGATTGCGGCTCATGTCGGCGAAGGCGGACTCGAAGCAGATCAGCGGCCCGATCCGTACCGTCCCGGTGTCCATCACGACCTGGTGGTCGCCGCGCTGCCGGTCCTCACCCGCGGCCTTGCCGACCGAGGTGGCCCAGCCGAGCAGCGACCGGAAGGGGATGTACTCGCCGAACGGCACCAGCCGCATCTTGTCGTACGTGGGTCCGGTGACGCCGTCCGGGCCGATCAGCACCGACGTCTTGGAGATGCCCGTGCCGTCCGCGCGCTCCGCGTCCACATTGACCAGGATGTCGGCGCCGACCTGCTGGGAGAGGGCCGCCAGCTCCTCCGCCAGCTGGGGCCGGGAGGTGAGGTCGAAACCGACGCTGCTCTCACCCCAGACCACGAGATCCGGGTGGCTGCCCACCAGGCCGCGGGTGAGCGCCACCTGCCGGTCGATCCGGGCCTCGGGGCCCACGACGACGCCCGGCTGGACGACCGCGACCCGGACGGCGCCGGACTGCTGCGGGTGCGGCGCCCACAGCCACACCATGCCGGTCAGCACGGCGGCCGTGGCCAGCGCGGTCGCCGCGGGCCTGCGGACGGCGGGCACCGCGACGAGCGCGGTCAGCGCGGTGTTGACGAGCACCACCAGGAGGCTGACCAGCCACACCCCGCCGACGGAGGCCAGCCGCAGCGCGGGCCGCACCTGCCACTGGCTTGCGCCCAGCAGTCCCCAGGGGCCGCCGAGATACTGCCAGGAGCGCACCAGCTCCACCATCAGCCAGCCGCACGGCACCAGCACCATCGCCGCCGCGGCCCGCCGCGACCCGGTGCCCTCGCCGAGCAGCCTGCGCACCAGCCAGCCCCACGGCGCCCACAGCGCGCCCAGCAGCAGGGCGAGCACGACGATGAACACGTTCAGACTCGCGAAGAGCCAGTGGTGCACCGCCAGCATGAAGCCCGCGCCGCCCAGCCAGCCGTCCAGCGCCGCCCGCCGCGCACTGCCCGCGGAGCGCACCAGCAGCATCCACGGCACCAGCGCCACGTACGCCAGCCACCACAGCGACGGCGCGGGGAAGGCGAGCGCCGGGAGCGCCCCGGCGGCGGCGGCGCCCAGCCCGCGCGCCCACGGCGAGGACAGCCGTGACCGCTGCTCCTGGGCCGTCACCGTCATGCGTGCTCCCTCGCCGCCGTTCACTGTCGCTCTGTTCCGCCCTGTTCCGTCCGCACGCCGCCATCCGCGCCGAATCCGCTCCGGCGTTCCTGGCTCCGGCCTACCCTGCGCGGTTGGCGGCATGCGGACGACGGCGTGTCGTCCGCATGCCGCCGTCCCCGTGCCGCCGTGTCCCTGCCGTCGCCCGCGCGTCGCCGCGCACCCCGCCGGTGGCCGCCGCGCGTGCCGCTGCCCCGGTCGGTACGGCGTTCCCCGCACCGGTCCGCGGGCGGCTCAGCCGTCCTGGTCCTCCAGCACGGCGAGATCCTCGGGCGCGGGACCGTTGCCGACGGCGCGGCGGCGTACGACCGTGAAAGCGGCGGCTGCCGAGCCGGTGAAGGCGGCGGCCACCACCCACGGGCGGTTCAGGACATGGCCGGTCAGATGGTCCAGAGAGTAGCGGCCGGGTCCCGTGACACCCAAAGCGGCGGCGCAGAAGCCGAGGAAGGCGGGGTACTCGTAGCCGCCGGACGTGTTGAAGAAACCGGCGGGGGCGTGGACGGAGACCGCGCCCGCCATGGCGCCGGCCGCCGCCGCGCCCGCGGCCGGGGTGGCGATCCCCAGGGCCAGCAACAGCCCGCCGCCCGCCTCGCCGAGCCCGGCCGCGACGGCGCTCGCCCGCTCCGGCTTGAAGCCCATCTGCTCCATGGCCGCCGAGGTGCCGTCGATCCCACCGCCGCCGAACCAGCCGAAGAGCTTCTGCGCGCCGTGCGCGAAGAGCACCCCGCCGGTCCCCGCGCGCAACGCCAGCAGTCCGATGTCCTTGCGGTGCGCGAGTGCCATGACCGGGTCCTCTCCTGGTGCCGGGCCCCGGTCCCGGTCCGACTCCGGACCACCGGGCTGCTCCCAGTCTTCGCGGACCCCACCGGATGCCGCCGCTCCTGGCGGTCCGTCCGGGCTACACGGCTGCCACGGGCTACACGGCTCGTACGGAGACCACCGCCCGGACGGACACCGGCGCCCGTACAGAGACCACCGCCGTCGCAGACGTCACCGCCCGATCAGGGCAGCCGGTTCCACGCGGTCAGCACATGGCGGCCGTGTTCCAGGCCGAGTCGGCTGACGGTGCCGGTGGCGAGCTGGAACAGGGCGCCGTCGGCCGGGGGCAGCCCCAGTCTGCGGGCGGTCAGCACCCGCAGGAAGTGGGCGTGCGCGACCAGCACCACATCGCCGCCGTCGCTGTTGGTGAACGCCGCGTCGGCGAGGGCCAGCACCCGGTCGGCCCGCTCGCCGACCTGTTCCGCCGTTTCCCCCGGATGGCCCTCGGGGCCCTCGGGGACCCCGTCGGTCCACAGATCCCAGGAGGGACGGGTGCGGTGGATGTCACGGGTGGTGACGCCCTCGTAGCCGCCGTAGTCCCACTCGCACAGGTGGGCGTCGACCCGTGTGCGCTCGAGCCCGGCCAGCTTCGCGGTGTCCCGCGCGCGCCGCATGGGGCTGGTGATCACGGTGGAGATGTGCCTGCTGGCCAGCATCGGAGCCAGTGTCCTGGCCTGCTCCTCGCCGTTCGGGGTGAGGGGCAGATCGGTGTAGCTGGTGTGCTGGCCGGTCAGCGTCCACTCGGTCTCGCCGTGACGGATCAGTACCAGTTCGCCCATCGGTACACCTCCCGCGGCGCCCCTCGGCGCCCCGAAGTGATCATACGTCCGCCCGGTCCCGTCAGTAGGATGACGGCCTGGCCACCCCTTCTCCGCGCGTGACCCGGATGTGTGAACACCGACATGTGAGTACAGATGTGTGTGCACAGACGTGTGCACACCACCGCGTGATTCAGACAGCAGCCCAGGAGCCGGTATGAACGACGCTGCCCGTACCTACGACGTGATCGTCATCGGAGCCGGACCGGTCGGTGAGAATCTCGCCGACCGCACGCAGGCCGCAGGGCTCAGCACGGTCGTCGTGGAGAGCGAGCTGGTCGGCGGCGAGTGCTCCTACTGGGCGTGCATGCCGAGCAAGGCACTGCTGCGCCCGGTGGTCGCCCGCGCCGACGCGAGCCGGCTGCCGGGGCTGGCCCGCGCGGTCGCGGGACCGCTGGACGCCGCTGACGTCCTCGCCCGCCGCGACGAGTTCACCTCGCACTGGAAGGACGACGGCCAGGTGGGCTGGCTGGAGTCGGTCGGCGTCGATCTCGTACGCGGCCAGGGCCGCCTGGACGGTCCCAAGCAGGTCGCGGTGCTGACGCCGGAGGGCGAGACCGTACGGCTGACCGCGCGGCACGCCGTCGCCGTCTGCACCGGCACCTCCGCCGCGCTGCCCAAGCTGCCGGGCATCGCCGACATCAACCCGTGGACCAGCCGTGAGGCGACCAGCGCCAAGGAGGTCCCCGGCCGCCTGGTCGTGGTCGGCGGCGGTGTGGTGGCCGTCGAGATGGCGACCGCCTGGCAGGCGCTCGGCTCGCGGGTGACCATGCTCGTGCGCGGCGACCGCCTGCTGGAGCGCATGGAGCCCTTCGTCGGCGAACTGGTCACCGACGGCCTGCGCGAGGCGGGCGTGGAGGTGCACTTCGGTACGAACGTGCCGATCGTCGAGCGCGACGGCGCGGACGGCGAGGTACGGGTCGGCCTGGAGGGCGGCCAGCGCGTCGTCGCCGACGAGATCCTCTTCGCCACCGGCCGCTCGCCGCGCACCGGCGACCTCGGGCTGGAGACGGTCGGCCTGCGCCCCGGGGACTGGCTTGGCGTGGACGTCACCTGCCGGGTCACCGGTGTGCCGGACGGCTGGCTCTACGCGGCGGGCGACGTCAACCACCGCGCGCTCCTCACCCACCAGGGCAAGTACCAGGCCAGGATCGCCGGGGCCGTGATCGCCGCCCGCGCCAAGGGCGAGCCGGTCGACGACGCGCCCTGGGGTCCGCACGCCGCCACCGCCGACGACGCCGCCGTGCCGCAGGTGGTCTTCACCGACCCCGAGGCGGCCTCCGTGGGCCTCACGGCGAGCGAGGCGGAGCGCGCCGGACACCGGACCAAGGTCGTGGACTACGACCTCGGCCAGGTCGCGGGCGCCTCCCTCTACGCCGACGGCTACCGCGGCAGGGCCCGCATGGTCGTGGACCTCGACCGGGGCATCCTGCTCGGCGTCACCTTCGTCGGCCCCGGCGTCGGCGAACTCCTGCACTCCGCGACGGTCGCCGTCGCGGGCGAGGTGCCCATCGAGCGGCTGTGGCACGCGGTCCCGGCGTACCCGACGATCAGTGAGGTGTGGCTGCGCCTGCTGGAGGAGTACCGGGGCTGACCGCGGTCATGGCCGCGGCGCGCCGCCGCGATATTCGCCGGGGCCGCCGCGCTGGCGGGCGCGGCCGTCCTCAGCGTGGCGTCGCCCGCGTCCGCCGCGGGCTACTCCTGCTCGCACGACGGTCACGCCCTATGGTGCCCCACCGTGACGGCCGTCGACCCCGGCTCGTATCTGGCCTCGCACCACGGGCCGAGCTACGGCTCCGGTCAGACCGGGCGGCGATACTACAACGGCGAGGAGAGGGAACTCGCCTGCTGGACGACCGGCGAGGGCGACGCCGACGGGCACGGCGACCACTACTGGTTCATGCTCGACTTCGACGGCGACAGCGGCTACGTCAACGACTGGTATCTGACGACCGGTTCCGCCGCCCAGTGGCAGCCGCACGTCCCGCACTGCTGACTGACGCATCCTCAGAAGCGTTCAGCGTTCAGCGTTCAGCGTTCAGCGCGCGGCGAGTTCGGCGTAGAGAGCCGAAGGGTCGGCGGCGAGGCCGGCCTTGACCTGACGGCTGGTGTCGTCGGCCAGCACCTCGTACAGCCCGGCCTCGACGCCGTCGAGCGCGATGCGCGCGATCTTGGCGGGGTCCGACTTGGGGGCGTCGACGCGCGCGGCCATGTCGGTGTCCATGTAGCCGACGTGCAGGCCGGTGACGAGGGTGCCCTGGCCGTGCAGCGCCAGGCGGGTGGCGTTGGTCAGGGACCACTCGGCGGACTTGGCGGCCGAGTAGACGGCGCTGCCGGGCGTGGTGAACCAGGACAGGGCCGACAGCACGTTGAGCACCGCGCCGCCGCCGTTGCGGGCCAGGATCGGCGCGAAGGCGCGGCTGACGGCGAGCGTGCCGAAGACGTGGGTCTCGAACTCGTTCCGGACGACGTCCATCTCGCTGGTGAGCAGGTCCACCCCGTTCGACGCGCCCGCGTTGTTGATCAGCAGGGTGACGTCACCGGCCGCCTCGGCCGCCGCCCGTACCGACTCGGGGTCGGTGATGTCCAGCGCGAGCGGTACGGCGCCCGGCACGGTGACCGATGCCGGATTGCGGGCGGCGGCGTAGACCTTGGCCGCGCCCCCGTCGAGCAGGGCCTGGACGAACTTCTCGCCGAGGCCGCGGTTGCCTCCGGTGACGAGGGCGACAGCGCCGTTGATCTGCATGGGAGTGCCTTTCGGGAGGAGAGCGGTCCGTGGCCGGTACGCGCGCGGCCCGGGGGGTCGCGTGCGGTCCGCACGGATGCGGCCGACCATGGAAACCGATCGGTTTCCACCACCGTATACCGATCGGTTTCCGATGCCAAGCCGGAGCGGTAACCTCGGGGTATGACCACGACACAGAAGTCCGGCGCGACGGAGAAGTCCGGCACGCGCGACCGCCTGCTCGACGCCGCGGCCGGGCTCTTCTACCGGGAAGGCGTCGGCACCGGCATCGACGCGCTGTGCAAGGCCGCCGGAGTGTCCAAGCGCTCGATGTACCAGCTCTTCGCGAGCAAGGACGAGGTGCTGGCCGCCGCGCTCGACCGGCAGGGGCCGCCCGTCGAGGCCCGGCTGCTGCCGCCGCCCGGCGCGCCCGCGGCGCCGCGCGACCGCGTCCTGTACGTCTTCGAGCGGCTGGAGGAGACCGCCGCCTCGGCCGACTACCGCGGCTGCCCCTTCCTCGCCACGCAGGTCGAGCTGAAGGACCCGGAGCACCCGGCGAGCGTCGTGGCCCGCCGCAACAAGCAGGTGCTCACCGACTTCTTCCGCGCCGAGGCCGCGCGCGGCGGGGCCGCCGACCCCGCACTGCTGGCCCGCCAGCTCACCCTGGTCTTCGACGGCGCCAGCGCCCGCGCCGGAATCAAGGCGGAGGTCCTGGACGGCCTGGCGCTGAGCACAGCCGTCGCCGTCCTGGACGCGGCGGGTCTGACGGCTCCTCGGGCCTGACGGCTCCGCGGGCCTGACGGCTCCTCGGGCCTGACGCTGAGGAGGGTCTGACAGCGCGGCGGATCACGAACGGCCCCTTCGGCAGCTGGCACGCACGGCCGCCGCGTTGCCGGGATGCCCGAGTAGCTCTGCTATTAGGGCATCCCGGTGCGTTGCGCTCAGCGGGTCCCCCCGGACGGAGTCCGGGGGGGGCACCGGGCACCGCCTGGACCGCCCATGATCCGCCGGACAGGCCCTAGTCGGGCAGTGCCACCTCCGCGAGCCTGCCGCTCGCCACGTCGAACACGAAGCCGCGCACCGCGTCGGTGTGCGGGATGAACGGGCTGTTCCTGATCCGGGCCGCGGACTGGCGGACGTCGGTCTCCAGATCGGTGAACGCCTCGGCCGCCCACGGCGGTTTGATGCCCGTCTCCTCGCGGATCGACTCGCGGAAGGCGTCGTCGCCGAAGGTGAGCATGCCGCAGTCGGTGTGGTGGATCAGCACGATCTCCCGTGTGCCCAGCAGCCGCTGACTGATCGCCAGCGAACGGATCGCGTCGTCGGTGGCCACCCCGCCCGCGTTGCGGATCACATGCGAGTCACCCTCGGCGAGACCGAGCGCCCCGTACACATTGAGCCGGGCGTCCATGCACGCCAGAACCGCGGTGTGCCGGGCGGGCGGCAGCGGCAGCGGACCCTCGAAGGCCGCCGCGTACGCCGTGTTGTTCTCCAGATAGCCGTCGGTGGCGGTGGGGTGGTCGGTCATGGGAGCCTCCTGGTCGCGCTGAGCGGTGACGTCATGCGTGACGTCATACGGGTGAGGTCATGCGGTCCGCCGCCAGGCGTCCGCCAGCAACTCGTGGGAACGGACCCGGTCCCGGTGGTCGTGGGTGATGGTGGTGACCAGCAACTCATCGGCGCCCGTGGCCTGTTGGAGCACCCGCAGCCGGTCCGCGACACTTTCGGGTGTGCCGGTGAACTGGGTGCGCACCCGGTCCTCGACCAGCGCCCGCTCGTCCGCCGTCCACGAGTGGACCGCGGCCTCCTCCGGACTCGGGAAGGGGATCGCGCCCTGACCCGAGCGGATGCTGTGGACCCACAGCGCGTACGGCGACGCCAAGTGCCGCGCGGTGGCGTCGTCCTCGGCGACCACGACATCGGCCGAGACCAGCACATGCGGCTCGTCGAGCGTGGCGGAGGGTACGAACGCCTTGCGGTACGCGTCCACCGCTTCGAGGACGGCGGCCGGACTCACGTGGTAATTCGCCGCGAAGGGCAGGCCGAGCGCGCCCGCCGCCTGCGCGCTCGCCCCGCCGCTGCTGCCCAGCACCCACACCTGGAGATCGGCGCCCTCGCCGGGCACCGCGTGCGCGTCGAGTCCCTCCGGGGTCCGGTAGTCCCCGCGCAGCAGTCCGAGGATCTGGTCGAGCTGGTCGCGGTACTCGGGCAGTTCGGCCCCCGGGTACTGCACGAGCTGTGTGTAGCGGGTCAGCAGCGGAGAGCCGATCAGCCGGCTGAAGTCGTACGGCGCGGGGATCAGCAGCCCCTCCGGTGTGTACCGGGCCTCGGTGCGGCGCGGCGCCGGGGGAGCGGCGGGCGCGCCGCCGGACGCGGACGGCTTACGGAATCCGGTACGGCCGAGGCCCAGGTCGATCCGGCCCGGGTACAGCGCGTCGAGCAGCCCGAACTCCTCGACCACCGACAGCGGTGTGCGGTGCCCGAGCTGCACCGCGCCCGCGCCCACCCGGATTCGTGCGGTCGCCGCCGCCACGAGCTGGATCACCAGCGCGGGCGACACCCCGGCGACCCCGGTCGTCAGATGGTGCTCGGCCAGCCAGTAGCGCGCGTATCCGGCGGCCTCCGCGCGCTGTGCCAGGTCCACGGTGTTGCGCAGCGCCTGCGCGGCGGTGGAGCCCGAACTGATCGGCGACAGGTCGAGAATCGACAGCGGCACCGACGCCGAGTTCGAAGAAGCCGAAGAGGCGGAAGGGTCCGGGGAACTCGAAGGGTCCGACGGACGTGAGGGGTTCGATGAGCCGGAAGCTGCGGGAACGCTCATGCGGCGTCGCCCTCCTTTGCGATGGTGCCTGCGCCGACGGTGTCCTTACGCGGAGAGGCCGTGTTCACCGGCCCCCAGTCCCACGGCGGATCGGGTATCTCCGCGCGGAGCACGGGCGCGACCTCGGACTGGAAACGCTCCAGCGACGTACGGTGCTCGGCCTCGCCGAGCCCGCTCGCGTCCGCGTGCAGATGCAGCACGGTGTGCCCGAACTCCTCGTGATAGCGGTGCACTTTCTCGATCACCTGCTGCGGGCTGCCGATCAGCGCCGAACTGCGCTCCACGAAGTCCTCCAGCGTCCCGAAGACCACCGGCAGGCCCACCTCCTTCTGGAACGCCAGATTGCTCTCGAAGATCGGCCGGTAGACCTCCAGCGCCTCCTGCGAGGTGCGGGCCACGTACAGCCCCGCGGAACCCGCGCCCACCGCGATGTCCGCCGGATCGTGCCCGTAGTGCTCCCAGCGCTCCCGGTAGTAGCGGATCAACTCGGCATACGGCTCGATGGGGTTGGTGACATTCGCCGAGAACAGCGGATCGCCGTAGCGGGCGGCGAGGTCCACGGACTCCTTGCTGGTCGCGCTGCCGTGCCAGACCCGGATCGGCCGCTGGTACGGCCGCGGCCAGACCTCCGCGTCCTTCAGCTCGGGGCGGAAGCGGGTCCGCGCGGTCACCTTGTCCTGCCGCCAGATCTGCCGGAACACCTCGTAGCTCTCGGCGTTGCGGTCCCACTGGTCCTCGGGTGTGACGTGGAACAGCTCGCGCTGCGCCGTGCCGTTGCCCTTGCCGATGATCAGGTCCAGGCGGCCTTCGGAGAGATGGTCGAGCGTCGCGTAGTCCTCGTACGCCCTGACCGGGTCCAGCAGGCTCAGCGTGGTGACCGCGGTGAAGAGCCGGATGCGCCGGGTGATCGCCGCGACATGGCTGAGCACCACCGTCGGCGAGGAGGAGATGAACGGCCGCTCGTGCCGCTCTCCCACCCCGAACCCGTCGAAGCCCAACTCCTCGGCGAGCACCGCGTTGTCGAGGACTTCCCTGAAGCGCTCATGAGTGGACTTCAGGACGCCGGTGACCGGGTCGGGCCGGTGCACGATCAGCGTGATGGCGAGGAACTTCATGCCACCGACTCCCGTACGTCCGCGGCGTCGCCCCCGGCGTCCGGGTGGGCCAGGCCGAGGTGGTCCCGCAGCGTGCCGCCCTCGTACTCGGTACGGAACACACCGCGTTCCTGGAGCAGCGGCACGACGGTGTCGGCGAAGACGTCGAGACCGCCGGGGGTGATGTGCGGGACGAGGATGAAACCGTCGCTCGCGTCGGCCTGCACAAAGGAGTTGATGGTCTCCGCGACCGTCGTGGGGGAGCCGACGAACGACTGGCGGTTGCCGGTCTCGATGACCAGGTCGCGGATGGACCACTTGTTGGCCGCCGCCAGCTCCCGCCACTCGCGGGCGGTCGCCAACGGGTCGCGGTACATCCGGACTTGAGCCCGGCCGCGGGCGATGGTGTGCTCGCCGAGATCCGGGTCGATCTCGGGCAGCGGGCCCTCCGGGTCGTACCCGGACAGGTCGCGGTTCCAGACGAATTCCAGGTGCTTGATCGCGGTGGCACCGCTGACCTGCGCGCGGCGCACCTCGCGGGACAGCTCCTCCGCCTCGGCGTCGGTGTCGCCGAGCACGAAGGTGGCGGCGGGCAGGATCAGCAACTGGTCCGCCCTGCGGCCGTGCCGGGCCAGGCGCCCCTTGACGTCCGTGTAGAACTCCCGCCCCTCCTTGAGAGTGCTGTACCGGCTGAAGATCGCGTCCGCGCTCGACGCGGCGAATTCGCGTCCCTCTTCCGAGTCCCCCGCCTGGAAGATCACCGGGCGGCCCTGCGGGCTGCGCGGGACGTTGAACTGCCCCTGGATGTCGAAGTGCTGGCCCTTGTGGACGAAGGCCCCGGCCCGCGCGTCCCGCAGGAACGTCCCGGTCTCCCGGTCGGCGACGATCTCGTCGCCGTGCCATGAGTCGAACAGCTCATTGGCGGTGGCCAGGAACTCCCGCGCCCTGGAGTACCGCTCGTCCTGCGGAAGGAAGC
This sequence comes from Streptomyces sp. NPDC088910, assembly GCF_044749865.1. Taxonomy (NCBI): domain Bacteria; kingdom Bacillati; phylum Actinomycetota; class Actinomycetes; order Kitasatosporales; family Streptomycetaceae; genus Streptomyces; species Streptomyces sp. NPDC088910. The sequence continues at coordinate 441,379 of NZ_JBIVIV010000005.1, read as the reverse complement.
CGCCGCGCCGGAAGTTCTCGCCCGTGAAGGCGTCCCAGGAGGTGACGACGTTCCACGCGGCGCGGCCCGCGGACAGGTGGTCGAGGCTGGCGAACTGCCGGGCCACCTCGTACGGCTCGTTGAACGTCGAGTTGATCGTGCCGGTCAGGCCGATCCGCTCGGTCACCGCGGCCAGCGCGGCGAGCACGGTGAAGGTGTCCGGGCGGCCGACGACGTCCAAGTCGTAGATATGGCCGCCCTGTTCGCGCAGCCGCAGGCCCTCGGCGAGGAAGAGGAAGTCGAACTTGGCCCGCTCCGCGGTGCGCGCGAAGTGGGCGAAGGAGCTGAACTCGATGTGGCTGCCCGCGGCCGGGTCGCTCCACACGGTGGTGTTGTTGACGCCGGGGAAGTGGGCCGCGAGATGGATCTGCTTCAGGGGCTTGCTCATGACGGTCGGATCCTCCGGCTCAGGCGCTGGTGGTGGCGTAACGGTTCGCGGGGCGCGCGAGCCCCAGCAGGCCGCGGAGCGTGCCGGCCTCGTACGCGCGCCGGAAGGCGCCGCGCGCCTGCAACTCGGGCACCAGGCCGCGGGTGATCGCGGGCAGGTCGTGGCCGAGCGCCGCCGGCCGCAGCCGGTAACCGGTGAGCCCGGCGTCCTGCCACTCCAGCAGCAGGTCGGCCAGTTCGGCGGGCGTCCCGGCGAAGACGGTCGCGTCGCTGGTGTACGGCTGGTCGAGCAGCGCGTCCAGCCGGTCCCTGCGGGCCTCGGCCGCCGCGCGGTCGGTGTCGAGGAAGACCACCAGATCGCCGAAGACATGGACCGGTTCGGCCTCCCGGCCCGCGGCCCGCTGCTCGGCGCGGATCTCCGCGACGATCGCCGCCGCCTGCCCCGCGTCGTGCGGGGTCACATAGCCGATGTCCGCGGCGCGCCCCACCAGCCGGTACGGCACGGTCGCGTGCGCGAGCGCGGTCACCGGCGGCTGGCCCTGCGGCGGGCGCGGTGTGATCGAGGGGCCCTTGACGCCGAAGTGGCGGCCCTGGAAGTCGATGTAATGGAGCTTGTCGCGGTCCACGAAACGGCCGGTGGCCACGTCCCGGATCTCCGCGTCGTCCTCCCAGCTATCCCACAGCCGCCGCAGCACCTCGACGTAGTCCGCGGCCTCGTCGAAGAGGTCGGTGACCAGGTCCTGGACGTGCGGCTGGTCGTACTCCTCGATGCGGAACGGCGGGAATTCGCGGCGGCCGAAGTGCGCGGCCTCGTGCTGACGCGCGGAGATCTGGATGCGCAGCCCGGCCCGGCCGCCGCTCACGTAGTCCAGGGTGGCGATGGCCTTGGACAGGTGGAACGGCTCGGTGTGCGTGGCGATCAGGGTCGGCACCAGACCGATGTGGCTGGTCAGCGGCGCGACCCTGGACGCGATGAGCACGGCGTCCAGCCGGCCGCGCACCTGGTCGGTGCGCTCGTCGGGGTCGCCGTACCCGGTCGACTGGAGCCCGAGGGAGTCCTCGATGGTGACGAAGTCCAGCAGGCCGCGCTCGGCCTCGGTCACGGCGTCCGCCCAGTAGGCGGCGTCGAACAGTTCGCCGGGTCGCGCGTCCGGCTCCCGCCACGCGGCCGGGTGCCAGCCCGCGCCGTCCAGTGCGACCGCGAGGTGCAGCGGCGGACGGGCGGCGGACGCCGACGGAACGGACGAAGGTGATGAAGCGGGCTCGGGGGAGGCGGAGGAGGACAGGGATGACGGGTGTGCGGACACGGCGAAGTGCCTTCCTGATCGACCGGAGGAGGACACGGCCGCCCCATGGCGGTCGCGTCGGCGGGGTCAGATCAGGCGCAACAGAGCGCGCCGGCGACGCGCTGGAGATCGATGTGCTGGCGCCCGTACAGATGCACGACGGGTCCGCGCGGGACGAGGGTGCGCACGTCGGCGCGGTCGAAGTCCGCTCGCACTGTCGTCACCCCCGTCCGGGCGGTACGGCCGGGGGCCGTACCGGAGTCGCGCTTGCGGGTCCGGTCGGGACCCGCCTGGTTGTCACCTGGAGCACCCCGCCGCGAGGGAGGGTTGCCGGTCAGCCAGCCAGGGCTTGTCGCTGACACTCATCACCTGAATTCGACGCTATCTCGCGGATACCGTCCCGCGCAATGGCGTCCGTCACCGGTGTCCGTCACCGGCGTTCATTCGCCCGCGCCGCCGGTGCCTTCCGCGTCGCCGTCGCCGCCCGGCACCCGTACGCCACGGAAGTGCGTAGTGCGGCGCAGCGCGAAGCCGATCGACTCGTAGAGCCGGATGGCGTTGACGTTGCTGCCCGCCGCGTGCAGGAACGGGCGGTCGCCCCGGCCGCGGATCCCGGCCGCCGTGTGCCGCACCAGCCGGGACGCCAGGCCCTGGCCGCGGAACGCGTCGTCGGTGCACACGGCGCTGATCTCGGTCCAGCCGTCGAGCCGCAGCCGCTCACCGGCCATGGCCACGAGCTTTCCGTCGCGGCGGATGCCGTAGTAGGCGCCCAGTTCGATGGTGCGCTGCCTGAACGGACCCGGCTTGGTCCGCTCGACCAGGTCCAGCATCTCCGGTACGTCCGCAGGGCCGAGCGGGCGCGCCTCCGGATCGGCCTCGTCCAGCAGCGCGTCGGTCCCGACGAGCTGCACGCCCTCGGCTCCCCACTCGCTGCGCCACCCGTCGGGCGTGGCCGGGACGCCGGCCAGCGCGAAGGTCGCGCCGGGACCCATGAGGGCGGCGAGGTCCGCCCACGCGGCCGGATCGGCGGGGTCGGCGAGCGCAACGAAGGGCGAGACGTCCTCCGGGTAGCGCGCGGCGGAGCCGACGATCTGCGCGAGATGGCGGTGCGCCCCGGTCAGCGCGGCCCAGGCGGGGTTGTCCAGAGGGTGCGGCGACGCGGGAAAGACCTGGTCGCCGGTGGGTCCGGGGTTCTGGGGCTGCTGCTGCGGGTGCTGAAGGCTGGTCGACATGGTCGCCGTGACTCTCCGTTCTGCTGTCGTACGGCGTGTCGCCGTCACTGCGCTGTCGCCGGGCGGTACGGACGGCCGATCGCGAACCGTCCTGACCCCGGACGGCCGTCCACGAGGTCGGCGGCGATTTCGCCGACCACTGATGCGAACTTGAATCCGTGCCCGGAAAATCCCGCGAGGACGGTGAAAGGTCCCACACGGTCGATCACGAAGTCATGATCGGGGGTCGTGGTGTACAAGCAGGTCACCGGGGTGGGCCGGGTGTGATCGACACCGGGCAGCCACCGGGCGGCGTACTCCTGGAGCCTGCCGAGGACCACGGGATCGGGCGTGCGGTCCCGGTCGTCCGGGTCCACGACCGGGCCGATCCCGTGGAATCCGGCCTTCACCCCGTCGGCGCTGCCGAGGCCGTACACGCCCGCGGCCTCGTCGAGACCGGCCCCGCCGTGGTGGATGAAGGCGGGCCAGTCCGGCGCGTCGGGGGCGGGGAAGTGCACCGGCTGCTCCTGGGTGACGCGCAGCGGCGGCGGGCCCTCGGTGACCTGGCCGAGCGTGCGGGCCGCCCAGCCGCCGACGGCCACGACCACGGCGTCCGCGGCGATCACCTCGTCCCGCGCGGTGACCACCTCGGCGCCCGAGCCGCGCCGCCGCAGCGCGCCGACCTTGACGCCGTGCCGTACGGTCGCGCCCTTGGCCCGCGCGGCCTGCTGGAAGGCGGCCACCGCGTCGTCGGCGTGCAGCCGCCCGGCCTCGGGGTGGAACAGCGCGGTGGTGTCCGCGACGAGCCCCGGCCAGCGCTCGGCGGCGGCCCGCGCGGTCAGCTCCTGGCTGGGCCGCCCGGCCCCGCGCAGCGCGTCCCGCAGCGCCGCGACGGCCTGCGCGGGCCCGTGGTCGACGGCCCCGGTCAGGGTCAGTACGGTGCTGCCCGTCTCGTCCTGGAGCCGCCGCCACAGCGGAAGCGCCCGTACGGCGAGGCCGACGTAGAACGGATCGGCGTACGCGAGCCGGAAGATCCGGGAGCTGCCGTGCGAGCTGCCCCGGTCGTGGCCGGGCGCGAACTGTTCGAGCAGCGTGACCTCGGCGCCGCGCGAGGCGAGGTGCCAGGCCGCGGACGAGCCCATGGCCCCGCCTCCGACGACGACGACTTTCCTGCGTGTCATGGCGGTCGACTTCCTTTCGGTCGGTGCGGGGCCGTGCCGCGGCCGGTACGGGGTCAGGAGTTGGTCAGCGGCAGCCCCGGCGGGTTGACCAGCGAGGCGGGCACCGCTTCGTTGGCCAGATTCCACGCGGCGAGCCACTGCGCGTACTGACCATTCTTGATCAGGTGGTTGATCGCGTCGGCGAGGGGCTTGGCCAGGCCGCTGTCCTTCTTCGCCGTGGCGCAGATCAGCCCTTGCAGGGACGCCCCGGCGCCGGAGAACTTGCCCGCGCTGCGGGTGGCGTTCGGCGAGCCCGCGGTCTGCGTGCCGTGGTAGGCGATGCTCGGGTTGGGCGCGAAGTAGGCGTCGATCCGGCCGGAGTTGAGCGCCAGATAGGTGCTGTTGGAGTCCTGGAAGTACTTGATCGTGAGCTTCTTGCCGTCGGCCTTCAGCTCGCTCTGCCACTTCAGCAGGATCTTCTCCTGGTTGGTGCCCGCGCCGACCGCGACGGTCTTGCCCGCCAGGCTGCGGTAGGTGCCGTCGAAGTTCCAGGTGTCGCTCTTCTTCACCTCGAAGCCGAGGTTGTCCTGCCGGTAGCTGGCGAAGTCGTACTTCTCCTTGCGCTGCTCGGTGTCGGTGATGTTGGAGAAGCCGACATCGGTCTTGCCGCTGTCGATGCCGACGAAGAGGTTGTCCCAGGTGGCGTTGGACAGCACGGGCTTGAGGCCGAAGACGGCGGCGATCAGCCGGCCGAGGTCGGGCTCGGAGCCGGTGATGGTCTTCTGGTCCGCGCCGACGTAGCCGATCGGCGGCGAGCCGGCGGGCAGGAAGCCCAGGCCGATGACGAGTTGCTTGCTGTCGAGCACGGACTTGGGCAGCTCGGCGCGGATGGCGGCGACCTCAGGGACGGTGAGCGTGATCTCCTTGGCGGCGCCGTTGGACTGCGCGCCGACCACGACGGTGCCCTTGGCGTCTGCGGCGGCCGGTGCCGCGGCGTCCGAGCCGCTGTCGCTGCCGCAGGCGGCGAGGCCGAAGGTGAGGGCGGCGACGGCGATGCCCGCGGCGACGCGTCTGGTGGCGGTGGTACGGATGTCGGGCATGGTGAACCTCGCTGATGGTGAGCGGATGTGCTGGGGGTGACGTATCGGGCGTTCGCGGGCTGGCGGCCGTCGCTGTGGAAGGCGCCTGTGTCCGCGCCTTGGCCCGCGGCGTACGGGGGTTCGGAGGAGGGTTCAGAGGACCTTGCTGAGGAATTCGCGGGTCCTGGGGTGCCGGGGGTTGTCCAACACCTGGTCGGGCGGGCCCTGTTCGACGATCCGGCCGCCGTCCAGGAAGACGACGGTGTCGGCGACCTCGCGGGCGAAGCCGATCTCGTGCGTGACGACGATCAGCGTCGTACCGCTGGTGGCGAGATCCCGGATGACGGCCAGTACCTCGCCGACGAGTTCGGGGTCGAGCGCCGAGGTCGGCTCGTCGAAGAGGATGACGCCGGGTTCGAGGGCCAGCGCGCGGGCGATGGCCACCCGCTGCTGCTGGCCGCCGGAGAGCTGCCGGGGATAGGCGTCGACCTTGTCGGCGAGCCCGACCCGGCCGAGCAGCGCGCGGGCCAGTTCCTCCGCCTCGGCCCTGGTCTTCTGCCGGGCCGCGACCGGCGCTGCGGCCACGTTGTCCAGCACGCTGAGGTGCGGGAAGAGGTTGAAGCCCTGGAAGACGAAGCCGATCCGGCGGCGCTGGGCGAGGATCGCCCGCTCGCTGATCTCCTTGAGCCGGCCGCGGTGGTGCCGTACGCCGATCGGCTCGCCGTTGAGGCTGACGTAGCCGATGTCCAGCTTCTCCAGGTGGTTGATCGCCCGCAGCAGCGTCGACTTGCCGGAGCCCGACGGGCCGAGGATCACCGTCACCTGTCCGGGCTGCACGGTCAGATCGACACCGGAGAGCACCTGGTGCGTGCCGTACCACTTGTGCGCGTCGTGGACGGTCACGGCGGCGGGGCGCGCGGTCACCGCGGTGACCAACGTGTCGGCGGGGACGCGGTCGGCGCTCATGCGATCGATCCGATCTCGGCGCGCGCCCGCAGATCGCGCACTGCCGTACGCAGCCGTTGCAACGGCGTCGGCGGTACGGTCCGCAGCGCGCCGCGTGAGAAGTACCGCTCGACGTAGAACTGGACCACCGAGACGACGCTGGTCAGGATCACATACCAGACGGTCGCCACCAGCAGCAGCGGGACGACGTCACCCGGATACGTACTGCCCATGCTCTCCACCTTGCCGAAGAGGTCGAGCAGGGAGACGTAGAAGACCAGCGAGGTGCTCTTGATCAGCCCGATCAACTGGTTGACGTACGAGGGCACGATCGCCCGCAGCGCCTGCGGGAAGACGATCCGGGTGAACTGGTAGCCGCGCGGCAGGCCGAGCGCGGCGGCGGCCTCGTGCTGTCCCTGGTCCACCGAGAGCACTCCGGCGCGCACCACTTCGGCGGCGTAGGCGGCCTCGTTGAGGCTGATGCCGACCACGGCCACCACCATGTCGGTGGCCAGCCGCGACTCGTCGAAGTGCACGAAGCCTGGGCCGAAGGGCACGCCCAGACTCAATGTGGCGTACAGCGAGGAGAAGTTGAACAGGAACAGGAGGATGACGATCAGCGGCACCGAGCGGAACAGCCAGATGTAGATCCAGCTCACCGAGCGCAGCACCGGGCTCCTGGACAGTCGGCACAGGGCGAGCAGGATGCCGCCGAGCAGCCCGAACAGGGCGCTCCAGGCGGCGACTTGGAGCGTGACCAGCAGCCCGTCCAGGATCACCGGCCGCAGGAACCAGTAGCGGAAGCGGTCCCACTGGAAGAAGGGGTTGGTGACCAGGCCGTGCGTGATCTGCGCGACGAGCACCAGGGCGACGGCGGTCAGCGCCCAGCGCCAGGGATGCCGCAGCGGGACGACGCGCTGCGCCGACCGGCCGACGCGTCTGTCGTCGGCGGGCGGGGTGCGCGGCGGCGGTGGAGCAGGGGTGGTGACGGTGTCGGTCGTGCCTTCCGGCACGGCGGTGTCGGTCGCGCCCGCGGGCACGGCGGGGCGGGGTGGCTCGCTCATCGGGGAACTCCAGCGCGAAGGGAGACGTCGGCAGCCGCCCCATGAGAAGGGGCGGTGGAGTGCGCGGGGGCCCGATGTGACAACGCGTCAGAAGCGTGGGGCGGGCCCGGGATTCAGCGTCGACACAGAGCGCTGCTGACACGCAGCAGGTCGATGTGCCGGTTGCGGTACGCGTCGTCCCGGAGATGACGGCGCCAGGCGGCGGCCGTCCTCGAAGCTGCGTACACCCTGGTCACCTCCCCTTGTGCCGGCCCGTAGGGGCCTCGCGTCGTGAGTCCGGGCCGGACAGCGGTCCGGCCTGGGCGTAAGTCAGCCAGGTGGCGCGTGCCACGTCAATGAACGCGTTGTGAATTCCGCCAGGTGGGACGCGCGGTCCGCCGACCGCCACGCGCGGATCTCCGCGTCCCCCGGCGGTCGGCCGGGACGGGACACGGGGATCGGCGGGGAGGGGGTCTTCCGCGGGACCGGAGGGGGACGCGGTCTTCTACGCGATCAGCGGGGACGGGCCGGGGCTCGTGGGATCAGCGCGCGGGCGCGCCGGTCATTCGGCGGTCAGCCAGACGCAGGTGTCGGAGGGCAGCAGGCCGTCCTCCAGCGGGCCGCTGGCCAGCAGCACCCGGAGCCCGGCGGGGAGCGCGACCGGCTCGGCGGACAGGTTGACCAGGCACTGGAAGCCGCCGTCCCGGCGGAAGGCCACCGTGCCGGGACCCGCGTCCACCCACTCCAGCGTCTCCGGCAGCCACCGGAGGTACTCCCCGCGCAGCGCGAGACCGGCCCGGTACAGGGCGAGCACGGAGTGCGGATCGCCCTGCTGGGCCGCGACGGACCGCCCCGACCATTCGGCGGGCTGCGGCAGCCACGGTCCGGCGCTCGCGCCGTCCGGCGAGAAGCCCAGCGAGCCCGGCTCCGCCGACCACGGCAGCGGCACCCGGCAGCCGTCCCGGCCGCGGTCGCGGCCCCCGGAGCGGGCATACGTCGGGTCCTGGATCAGGTGGTCGGGTATGTCCTCGACCTCGGCGAGGCCCAGCTCGTCGCCCTGGTAGACGTACACACCGCCCGGCAGGGCCAGCGTGAGCAGCGCCGCGGCGCGGGCCCTGCGGCGGCCGAGGACGGTGTCGCTCGGCGAGCCGAGCCGCTTGTCGCCCATGTCGAAGGACGTGTCCTCACGGCCGTACCGCGTCACGTGCCGGATCGTGTCGTGGTTGGACAGCACCCAGGTGGGCGGCGCGCCCACCAGCCGGTGCGAGGCGAGCGTGGCGTCGACGACCTCGCGCAGCCCGGCCGCGTCCCAAGCGCAGCACAGGAACTCGAAGTTGAAAGCGGAGTGCAGCTCGTCGGGGCGCAGATAGCGGGCGAACTGCTCGGGCGTGGGCAGCCACACCTCGCCGACGAACACCCGCTCGCCGGGCGCCCCGCCGGGCCGGGGGCTGCGCGCGTAACCGTCCGCGATCTTCCGCCAGTCGCGGTAGATCTCGTGCACCGCGTCGCAGTCCTGGTAGGGAAGGTCGGTGACGTCCGGGTCCCGGCCGACGTCGGGCAGCCCCGGCTTCTTGGCCAGACCGTGCGCCACGTCGATCCGGAAGCCGTCCACGCCGCGCTCCAGCCAGAACCGCAGGATGCTCTCGAACTCCGCCCGCACCTGCGGGTGTTCCCAGTTCAGATCGGGCTGCTCGGGCGCGAACATGTGCAGGTACCAGGGGCCCGGCGTGCCGTCCGCCTCGGTGATCCGGGTCCAGGCGGCGCCGCCGAAGTACGACTGCCAGTCGTTGGGCGGGAGTTCGCCGTCCGCGCCCCGGCCCGGCAGGAACCAGAAGCGCTCCCGCTCGGCCGCGTCCGGACCCGCCGCCAACGCGGCCCGGAACCAGGGGTGCTGGTCGGACGCGTGGTTGGGCACCAGATCCACGATGACCCGCAGGTCCTGCTCGTGCGCCTCGACGATAAGCCGCTCCGCCTCGGCGAGCGTCCCGAACATCGGGTCGATGTCACGGTAGTCGGCGACGTCGTAGCCGCCGTCGGCCATCGGGGAGACGTACCAGGGGTTGAACCAGAGCGCGTCGACCCCGAGATCCCGCAGGTAGGGGAGGCGCTCACGGACCCCGGCGAGGTCTCCCATGCCGTCACCGTTGCCGTCGGCGAAGCTGCGCAGATAGATCTGGTAGATCGCGGCGTGCCGCCACCAGGCGGGTGCGGTGGGGGAGGCGGGCAGTGTCACGGGAGTCTCCTTGACGGTCGTGGAGAGCCAGGGCCCGGAGGGCCGCAGGGCATGCGCGGGGGCCGGTCCGCCCCGTCAGGGGTGCGGGGCGGACCGGGGTGTGCGGGGGCGTTACCAGCCGGTGTTGCCGGAGCCCCGGTTGATGGTGAAGGTCCCGGTGGTGCTGAGCCCGCCGGAGGCCGCGCCACTGACCGTGACGCCGCCGAAGCTGCCGGAGCCCTTCGAGTCGATCTCCAGGCCGTACGCGCCGGCCGTCTGGATCTTGACGTTGTTCAACGTCAGCCCGGTGACGGTCTTCTGATACGAGATCAGGACCGCGCTGTAGGTGCTGTCGGTGATGTCGAGGTCCTTGACCACGACGGGCGCCGTGATGTCGGAGCCGTCGGCGTAGATCCACAGCGCGCCGAGCTTGCTCTGCCAGTTCGGCTCGTAGCCGCCGGTGCGCAGCAGGGTGTTGCGCGCGACGGTGGTGGTGCCGCTGAACGGGACCGGCGCGGGATTGAAGTTGCGGGTGCTGACCGCGATGCCCGAGGCCCCGGTCACCGTGTCGGCGACGACGCTGTCCACGATCCGGTTGCCGTTGCCGCCGTAGATCGCGGCGGCGTTCGCCAGCAGCGGCATCTGCACGGTGTCGAAGCGGAAGGCGCAGTTGGTGACCGCGCTCGCCTCGGAGTACATCGCGAGACCGTCGTCCCCGGTGTTGCGGACGCTGGTGTTCCACACCTCGGTGCTCGCGGTGCCCTTGTGCAGGTTGACGCCGTCGGCGGCGGTGTCGCGGATTCGCAGGCCGCCCACGTACAGGCCGTTGGTCGGCGCGTCGATCCACAGGCCGACCTTGGTGTGCTCGATCCACACGTCCTGGATGGTCGAGCCGTTGCCGAAGTCGCCCTCGATCGCGGCGTCGAAATTCGCGTCGTCGCGGTACGACACGTCACCGGAGATCGTCAGGTCCTGGACGGTGTTGGTGCCGCCCTGCCCGAAGAGCCCGCCCTTGCCGTTGAGGCCCTGGAGCACGGTGGCCCACTCGCCCGCGCCGCGCAGCGCGACCCCGGTCAGATTGACGTGCCCGGAGATGTTGTACGTGCCCGCCGGCAGCCACAGGCCCTTGCCCTGCGACGTGGCCGTCGCCACCGCGCTGTTGAGCGCCGAGGTGTCGTCGCTCCCGTCGTTCGGGGTGACGCCGAGCGTCGTCGCGGAGACGAAGCCGGTCGCGGGCATGGCCTGGTCCGCGGCGACCTGCTCGGTCTCCATCAGGTCCAGGGTGTACGAGGCGGCGGTGCTGCCCGCGTCCTTCTGGAGCTTGAGCACCGTCCCGGCCGGGAAGTCCCCGATCTTGAACCGCGACTCGTCGAAGAAGTGGTGCGCCGAGCCCTGCGAGGGGTCGTTGTTGTACGGGTAACCGCCGTACACCCAGGCGTACTTCGACGACAGGTCCAGATCGCGGACCTTGCTGCCGTTGGCGTAGAGGCTGAGCTGCGCCGAGGTGCCGGTGCCCGCCGCGTTGTCCGGGATCGAGTAGCGCAGCGTCATCGCGTTGGCGGGCTTGGTCAGGGTGAACTGCACATACTGGCCGGTGCTGTTGAGCACCACCGCCTTGCGTCCCGACGCCTCGGACGCCACCGTCAGATAGGTGCGGTCGGGGCCGATCGTGCTCGCGTTGGTGGTGCCGCTCTCCGCCTCGTAGGACGTGTACGGCACCGTGGCACCGCGCGTGGCGTTGGCGACCGAGCCGGTCACCGCGACGCCGTCGATGTCGGGCGCGCCCGAGTCACCGGATTCGGTGCGCAGCGTCAGCGTGTTGAGCCCGGACCGCAGCGGCGCGCTGACCGTGGCCGTCGACCACGCCCCGCCCGTACCCGGCAGCGCGACCTGCGCCACCTTCAGCCCGTTGGCCGTCAGCGTGATCGACGCGGCGGAACCGCTCCCGGTCCGGTACGCGACCGCCACCGGATAGCTCGCCGCGCCGGGCGCGCTGACGGCGAAGACCACCCGCGCGCCCTGCGCCCCGAAGCCCGTCAGATACCCGCTGCCGCTGAACCCCGAGGCGGTCGTGGCCACGCTCGGCCCGCCCGAGAAGTACGCGTCCTCCGCCTGGTGCGTGAGCGAACCGGCCGGGGGTGTGGTGGGCGGCGTCGTGGGAGGTGTGGTCGGCGGCGTCGTGCCCGTCGGCGTCGTCACCACGACGTTGTCCAGGTTCACGTTGCCGCTGTCGGCGGTGGTGAAGGTCAGGGCGATGGTGTTGGTGCCCGCCGTGTAGGTGATGGCCTGGTCGGTGGTGGTCCAGGTGTCCCAGTTGGCGGTGGCGGGGAGGCTGATCTGGCGGATCTTGGCGCCGTTGACGTAGAGGCTGAGTGTCATGGTGGCGCTGGTGCCGTTGGTGTAACGGATGGTGACGCTTCCGGCGCCCGCGACGGCCGAGCTGACCGTGAAGCCGGTCGAGGCCGTGCCCTTGTTGGCGTCGGTGTAGCCGCTGACGAATCCGCTGCCCGTGTAGCCGGTGTGGTCACTGCTGACGACGGCCCCGCCGCTCAACGACGCGGACTCCGCCTCCAGTTGACCGGTCGTTGCGGGCGGTGTGGTGCTGCCGCTGGGCGTCGTCGCGGTGATGTTGTCGACGTTCACGTTGCCGCTGTCGGCGGTGGTGAAGGTGAGCGCGATCGTGTTGGTGCCCGCCGTGTAGGTGACGGCCTGGTCGGTGGTGGTCCAGGTGTCCCAGTTGGCGGTGGCCGGGAGGCTGATCTGGCGGATCTTGGCGCCGTTGACGTAGAGGCTGAGTGTCATGGTGGCGGTGGTGCCGTTGGCGTAGCGGATGGTGACGCTTCCGGCGCCCGCCGAGGTGGCGGTGACCCGGAAGGCGGTGGACGCGGTGCCCTTGTTGGCGTCGGTGTAGCCGCCGACGAAACCGTTGCCCGTGTAGCCGGTGTGGTCGGTGGCGACGACCGCGCCGCCGGACAGCGTCGCGGACTCCGCCTCGACAACCGTGGTCGCGGCGTGCGCCGACGGCGACGCCTGCCAGACCAGCAGTGCGATCAGCACCGCGAGCACCGCGGGCAGCACCGCCGCGAGCGTTCTGGCGCGGTGGGTTGGGGCGCTTGGAGACATGGGTGATCCTTCCCTGAGCACCGCACGACGTCGTGCGGCGGGGGTTGCCATGCGTGGGGGGTGAGCGCGGGCCCGCGCCCGGTCAGCCCTTGAGGCTGCCCGCGGTGAGGCCGTTGATGATGCTGCGCTGGAAGATGAGGAAGAGGACGAGCAACGGAATGCTCGCCATCACCATTCCGGCCAGCAACTGGTTGGCGGGCATGTCGTCCGCCAGCCGGTTCAGGGCGACCGTGATCGGCTGCTTCGCGGGATCGGGCAGCACGAGCATCGGCCAGAGGAAGTCCTTCCAGACACCGACCACCGCGAAGATCGACACGACCGCGAGCACCGGCCGGGACAGCGGCAGCACCAGCGACACGAGGATCCGTACCGTGCCCGCGCCGTCGATCCGGGCGGAGTCCAGCAGTTCGGTGGGGATCTGGTCGAAGAACCGCTTGAGGATGAAGATGTTGAAGGCGTTGGCGCAGGCCGGCAGCCAGACGGCCATCGGCGTGTTGATGAGATTGACGTGGATCAACGGCACGTCCACGACGGTCAGATACGTCGGCACCAGCAGCGCCGACACCGGCAGCATCAGCGTGGCCAGCATCATGGCGAGCACCACATTGCCCAGCACCGGCCGCAGCTTGGACAGCGAGTACGCGGCGGCCACGTCGACCACGAGCTGACAGGCCCACGCCCCGGCCGCCAGCAGCAGCGTGTTGAGGAAGTAGTGGCCGAGCCCGACCGACGACCAGGCTTCGGAGTATGCCTCCGGATGCCAGGAGTGCGGCACCATCGTCGGCCTCGGCTGGGCCAGTTCCGACGACGACTTGAGCGCGCCCGAGGCCATCCAGTACAGCGGGAAGAGAAAGGCGGCGGTGAAGCCGAGCAGCGTCGCGCCCAGCACGAACCGGTAGAGGAACCTCCCCGTGCGGCGGTTCATCTCGGTCGGCGCGATCAGCGTGCGGACAGCGGTCTGTGCGGCCATGGTCGTTCCCCTCTCAGCCCTTGCTGCGGGTCAGCCGCAGGTACACCCCGGCGAAGATCCCCAGCACCACGAAGAGCACCGTGCTCATCGCGCTGGCCAGGCCGAAGTCGTTGTAGACGAACGCGTAGCGGTACAGCAGGAGCAGTACGGTCACGGTCGCGTCGTCGGGTCCGCCGCCGGTCAGCACGAACGGCTCGATGAACACCTGCATGGTGCCGATCACCTGGAGCAGCAGCGTGATCATCAGGATGAACCGCATCTGAGGGATCGTCACATGCCACAGCCGCTGCCGTACCGTCGCGCCGTCGAGCTCGGCGGCCTCGTACAGCTCGCCCGGCACACCGCCGAGCGCCGCGAGGTAGATCAGCGTGGTGGTGCCCATGTTGGCCCAGGTGGAGACCAGGACCAGCGAGATCATCGACAGATTCTGCGACTCCAGCCACGACTGCGCGGGCAGGTGCGCGATCCGCAGCACGTTGTTGAACAGGCCGGGCCCCGGATCGTAGAACCAGCGCCACAGCAGCATCGTGACGATCGGCGGCAGCATCACCGGCAGATAGACCGTCATCCGCAAGTACGCCTTGCCGTGCCGCAGTTCGTTGAGCACGACCGCGGTCACGAACGGCGCCGCGAAGCCGAAGACCAGGGCCAGCATGCTGAAGTACGCGGTGTTGCGCCACGCGGTGACGAACAGCGGGTCGGCGAACAGGCGGTGGAAGTTGTCCAGGCCCACCCACCGCGCCGGTTCCGCGTAGTTGACCTGCTGGAAGCTGAGCAGCACACCGCGGACGATCGGGTACCAGGAGAACACCGCGAAGGCGGCGACGCCCGCGACCAGGAAGAGATACGCCACCAGGTTGTCGACGACGGCCCGGCGCAGCCGGTCCCGCGAGGGGCGGGACCGGCCGGACCGCCCCGCCCCGGCAGGCGCCTTCGGCGTCCGCGCGGTGGCGGCGCGGGCCGACGTCAGCGGTTCGGCTGTCACTTGACCGTGGCCAGGATGGTGTTGACCTTCTTCTCGGCGTCGCTGAGAAGCTGGTCGATGTCCGCGTCCTTCTTGGTGAGCACCGCCTGCATGACACCGTCGAGCACGGTGTAGATCTGCTGGGCGTTCGGCGGCTCGACCTTCACCGCGACCTCGCCGCTGCGGTCCACGAACGGCTGGTAGTTCTTCTGCGGCACGTTCGCGTACTTCTTGTGCGCCGCGTCGACCTTCGCCTGGCCGGTCCCGCTCCACAGGTTCGGCTGCGGCAGGCCGATCGGTATGTCGGTGCCCGCCGACTTCTTGGTGATCTCCTCCTCGCGGTCCGGGTCGAGGTACTTCCACTGGATCCAGGTGAGACCGGCCTTGATCTTCGCCGGGCTGTCCTTCGGGTTGAACATGAAGCCGTCACCGCCGCCGAGCGTCGCGGTGCCGGGCAGCGCGGCCAGCCCGTAGTCGTCGTACTTCCGCTCGAACTGCTTGACGATCGTGGGGATGTTGTCGGGGCCCGCCATGTACATCCCGAGCTTGCCCGCGCCCATCATCTTCTGCACGTCGGGGATCTCCAGGAGCTGCCTGGTGCCCATCGACCGGTCGGTCCAGCGCATGTCGTGCAGCGTCTGGAGCGCCTTGCGGCCCGCGTCGCTGTTGAACGCGGCCTTCCAGGCGCCGCCGTCCTTCACCGCGACGTCGCCGCCCTCGGAGTAGATCCACGAGGTGAGGTGCCAGCCGCCCTGGTTGTTCTTGCTGAACTCGGCGTAGCCGGTGGTGCCGTCGCCGAGCGCGCTGATCTTCTTGGCGTCGGCGCGGACCTCGTCCCAGGTGGTCGGCGGCTTGTCCGGGTCGAGCCCGGCCTTGGTGAACAGCGCCCGGTTGTAGACCAGTCCGAGCGAGTAGTTGCCGGTGGGCAGGCCGTAGACCTTGCCGCCCGCGTCCTTGAAGACGCTCTGCAATTCCGGCCGCACGTCGTTCAGGGCGGGGAAGTCCTTGAGCTGCGCGGTGATGTCGGCGGCCTGGTGGCGCTGGATGAGCCCCGCGGGATCGGTGAAGTAGACGTAGTAGACGTCCTCCAACTGCCCGCCCGCGAGCTTCGCGGCGAAGGTCTTCGGGTCCATCAGACCCTCACGGGCGTCGATCCTGATCTTCGGGTGGCTCGCTTCGAAGGCTTTGATGTCGTCCTCGAAGTTCTTCCGGTCGACGGTCTGGGTGGCCGGAGGCAGCCCGTTCACGCTGATCGTGACCACGCCGTCCTTGTCCGCCCCGGAGGAGTGGGACGAGCCGCCGCCGCATGCGGTGACGCCGAGGACCAGCGAGATGGCGATGGCGGTGACGCCGAGGGCGGGGCGGGTTCTGGAGCCGTCCATGGGGATCGGACCTTCCTGGGAAACGGCAGCGGACGTACCCGTCCCGAGGGGCGAGTGCGCTTGCGTCCGCTTGCGTAACGGCGGGGTTACCAGGACGTCCGGCCGCCTGGCGTTGGCGCCGACAGTAGGATCGGGTCACGCAAGATGTCAATCAATCTGCGCAAGAAAGTAATCCGGAGGATTTGTGTCCGTAACGCAGTGTCATCGACACGCGGGCCGACCGGGGTGTCCGGACGGGCGGCGGTACGCGTCCGCCCGTCGCCGGACGCGGGCCGGCGCGGGACCGGCCGAGGGTGCGAGCGCATAAGCGGAGGGCGGGGCTCCGGGACCGTGAACCGGTCCTGGCGCCCCGCCCTCGCGCGGAGTCGGAAAGCCGTCGCCCTACGGACGACGGTGCAGGTCAGCCGCTTTTCACGACCTTGCGCATCCGGGTGGAGCCGCGCACGATCAGCTCCGGTTCGAAGAGCATCACCTCGTCGGTGACCGCGTGGCCGTCGATCTGTGTGACGAGCGACGCGATGGCCGCGGCGGCCATCGCCTGCACCGGCTGGCGCGAGGTGGTCAGCGGCGGATCGGTCGCCACCATGTACAGCGAGTCGTCGAAACCGATCACCGACAGATCGTCCGGGACTTTCATCCCGTGCCGCCGGGCCGCCCGGATCGCGCCCAGCGCGAGCGCGTCACTCGCGCACACCACCGCGGTGACCCCCTCCGCGAACAGCCGGGGCATCGCCGTCGCCCCGCCCTCCATCGAGAACATCGCGTGCGCCACCAGGGGCCGCCAGTCCGCGGGCGACAGCCCCCGCTGCTCCCAGAAAGCCGCGTAACCTGCGAGTTTGCGGGCCGAGGGGACATGCCCCACCGGTCCGAGCACCAGGCCGATCCGCTCGTGGCCCAGCCCCGTCAGATGCGTCAGCGCCTGCTCGGAGGCCGCCGCGTCGTCCACCGAGACCTGGGATATCTGCCGGTTCTCGTCCGCCGCGTTGATCAGCACGATCGGCACCTGGCGCTCGCGCAGGTCCCGCCCGTGCTCCGGGCCTGCGTCCGCGTAGCTCGCGCCGACGAAGATGATCCCCTCGATGTTCTGCTCCAGCAGCATCTGGATGTAGTGCGCCTCCGAGACGCCGTCCGCGGTCCTGGTGCACAGCACCGGGATCAGCCCCCGCTTGTTCAGCGCCCCCGCCAGCGCCTCGGTGAACGCCGGGAAGATGGGATTTTGCAGGTCAGGGACGACAAGGCCGACCAGCGGCGCCCGCGCGCTGCGCATCCGCGCGGGCCGCTCGAACCCGAAGACGTCCAGTGCGGTGAGCA
Source organism: Streptomyces sp. NPDC088910 (assembly GCF_044749865.1). NCBI lineage: Bacteria > Bacillati > Actinomycetota > Actinomycetes > Kitasatosporales > Streptomycetaceae > Streptomyces > Streptomyces sp. NPDC088910. The sequence continues at coordinate 424,267 of NZ_JBIVIV010000005.1, read as the reverse complement.
CGGAGTCCCGCGTCGACTGCGCCACGTCAGGGCTGCCGTTCAGCACGCGGCTGACCGTCGCCTCGCTGACACCCGCGAACCTGGCCACTTGGGAGAGTCGTTTCGTCACAGAGGCAATCTACAGGATGGTGCGCAAAAACAAAGATCAGTAACGCAAGAAAATGACGCGACTTGCGCAGAGGAAGATCATGCGGGGAGGGGAGTGAGGCCGTCCGGAAGCGCGGGGCCGCGCGGGCTCGCGCGGGAGGCCGGGTCCGGGCGCGCCTCGCGGACGGACGGGCGGATCAGGGGCCGACCGGGGACGGGGTTCGCGTCCCGGCGGCGGATCAGCCCGCCTTCCGCCGCGAAGCGGCCGTCTTCTTCGCGGCGGCGGTCTTCTTCGTGGCCGCGGTCTTCCGCGCGCCCGCCTTCGAGGTGCCGCCCTTCGCGGCGGCCGTCTTCGACGCCGTCGACTTCGTCCCCGCCGACTTGGCGCTCGCGGACTTCGCCCCGGCCGACCGCGTACCGCTCGACCCCGTGCCACTCGACCCCGTGCCGCCCGATCGCATACCGCTCGACTTCGAGGCGGTCGCCTTCTTCCCGGCCGCCGTCTTCTTCGCGCCGGACCTGCGGGACGACTTCAGTTCGGTGACGCTGGCGTGCCCGGTGCGGTCGTCGCCGTCCGCCGCCTCGTCCGTAGCGGAATCGCCGGAAGCACCGGACGCACCGGAGGCACCCGAGGTGCCCGACCCCGCGCCCTCGCCGCGCCCGCCCTTCGCCTGTTCCACCGACGCGCGCAGCGCGGCCATCAGGTCGACCACCTTGCCCGGTCCGGCCTGTTCGGCCGCCGGAAGCTCGGAACCCTCCAGCTTCGCGGTGACCAGCGCCTCCACGGCCTGCGCGTACTCGTCGTGATAGCTCGTCAGATCCGCCTCGCCGAGCGCGGAGATGAGGGTGTCGGCGAGCTTCAGCTCCGAATCGCTGATGCTGACACTGCCCTTGGGGGCGGCCTCCGCGGGGGAGTTCAACTCGTCGGGCCAGCGCAGGGTCTGGAGCAGCAGGACGTCGTCGTGGGCGCGGATCAGCGCCAGATGCTCGGAGTTGCGCATGGCGAATTTGCCGACCGCGGCCTTGCCCGCGCGCGCCAGCGCCTCCCGCATCAGCACATACGGCTTGTTCGCGGCGGGGGAGGCGGGGGCCAGGAAGTACGGGGTGTCGAGCTGCATCGCGTCGACGGAGGCCGCGTCGAGGAAACCGCTCACCTCGATGGTCTTCGCGGTCGGCAGCGGCAGCGCCCTGAGATCGGCGTCGGTGATCTCGACCAGCTGCTCGTCCGGCGTCTCGTACGCGCGGCCGATGTCGGCGGCGGTCAGGACCTCCTCGTCCAGCTCACAGGTCTTCTGGTACCGCACCCGGCCCTGGTCGGTGAGGTGGACCTGCCGGAAGCTGATCTTGTGGCTGGACACGGCGGAACCGAGCTTCACGGGTATGGAAACCAGCCCGAAGGCCAGATTCCCCGACCAGACACTGCGCATAGCGAGTCCTTTTTGTCAGGCTATGGGACCTTTATGATATGCCGATCACGGAAGTCGAGGGTCGTCGGATCAAGGTCAGCCACCTCGAACGGGTGCTCTGGCCGGAGACCGGCACCACCAAGGGCGAGCTGCTGCACTACTACGCGAGCGTCGCCACCGGCCTGCTGCCGTACGTCAGCGGCCGTCCCGTCAGCTTCGTCCGCACCCCGGACGGTGTGGACGGCAAGCGTTTCTTCCAGAAACGGCCGCCCGCCGGTACGCCCGACTGGGTGACCGTCTCGCAGTCCGTCAGGCGCAGCGGGGAATTCATGGAGCAGGTCCAGGTCAACGACCTGCCGACGCTGATGTGGGCGGCCAATCTGGCCTGCGTCGAACTGCACACCCCGCAGTGGCGCGCCGACGAACCCGGCGTCGCCGACCGGCTGGTCCTCGACCTCGACCCCGGCGACGGCTGCACGGTCGTGGACTGCTGCCGGGTGGCACTGCTGCTCAGGGAACGGCTGGCGGAGGACGGCATCGAGATCTGGGCCAAGACCAGCGGTTCCAAGGGCCTGCACCTGCTCGCCGCGCTGCGGGACGGGACCCCGGCGACGGCGACCGCCTACGCCAAACGGGTCGCGCAGGAACTGGAGGCCCGGCACCCGGACCGGGTGATCTCCCGGATGACGAAGGCCGCGCGCTCCGGCCGGGTCTTCATCGACTGGTCGCAGAATTCGGGGAACAAGACCACCGCGGCCCCGTACACCGTCCGCGCCCGCCCGACGCCGACCGTCTCCGCGCCGCTGTCCTGGCCGGAGATCGCCGCCGCGCACACCCCGGACGACCTCACCTTCACCCTGGCCGACCTGCCCGCGCGGCTCAGCGTCGAGGGCGACCTGCTCGCGCCGCTCCTCGACCCCGCCCGCGCGGCCCCGCTGCCGCCGCACTGAACGGAGGCGGGGCCGCGCGGGGCGGTGTCACTTCTGCTGGGCGCCCGCCAGGTGCTCCGACAGCTCCTCCTCGTCCTCGTCCGAGAGCGAGGTCTTGAGCAGCGTGCCGCCGTAGGCCTGCATGGCGTCGGCGAACTTGTCCTCGGTGATCTTCGAGGCCATGATCACGACCGCGGTCGTGCCCGGCGTGAGCAGCGCCTGCACCTGGCCGCGGAACTGGTCGTCGATCCCGGACTTCCCCAGCTTGCCGAGCAGCCCGCCCATCGCGGCGCCCATGAGCAGGCCCAGGCCGGGGACGAGGAAGAGGATGCCGAAGACCATGCCCCACAGCGCGCCCGACGCGGCGGACACGCCGACGATCTTGCTCGGGGTGTCGACGTGCGTCTTGCCCTCCTCGTCCACCGAGACGATGGCCAGACCGGTCAGATTGACCACGTAGTCGTTCTGGAGATTCTGCACGGCGGTGTAGGCGTCTTTGGCGACGGACGGGTCCTCGTAACCGATCACGATGAGTTCGGACATCACGGGCCTCCTAGTGGCGTGGGGCGACAGGATGCACGATATGTCCGTTTCGAGGTTCGGGCAGGGGGAGAGGCGCCGCCGGGTACGGGGCGGCGGGTTACGGCCGGGGCGCGCCGTACCAGCGCCAGGACGTGACGCGCGGGTGGTCGGGGAGGTCGATCCGGCCGGTGGCCCACAGCAGGGTGGACCAGGGGTCCGCGGTCAGCGGGACGTGCGGAAACAGCCGGGCCAGCGCCCTCGCGCACACATCGGCGGGCGGATTCCAGGCGAGGCCGAGCCCGGCCGCCAGGTCGTAGGTGTGGACCAGGGTCTCCACGATGCCCATCGCGGCGAAGCCCTCGGGGTCGGAGACGCCGTAGCTGTGGTGGGCGCGGACCTCGGGCGACGCCGTACGCGCCATGGCCACCAGCAGCGCGCCGGTCGCCTCCAGCACCTGCAACAGGCCCTCCGGGCCCGCCTTCCGGTCCGCGTGGATGGCGTTGGGCGGGCCGCCCGGCCGGCGCGGCGACCAGGAGAAGGGCACGTCCGTGCTCAACGGGGGCTGCCTCGGGCCCAGTTGGGCCGCGTACGCGAACAGGTCATCGGCCAGGTGCTCCACCGTCTCCCAGCAGTCCCACTCCAGCGACCCGGCCTTGCGGTCCTCCCACGCCGACGCGGGCGCCTCGCGCAGGGCGGCGACGGCGAGCTGGACGGAGCGGTCGAGGTCGTCGGCCGTGACGGGCCCGGTCGTGTGGTCAGCGGTTTCCGGCATGCCAGGCACCGTACCGCGCGGACCCGGCCGCCCCGCGAGGCATTTTCCGCGCGCCGGATACGTGTCGTGGGCGGCTCACGAGGCGCGGTCGCACCCGGCGTCGAGGCGGTGGCGCACTGAGCACCGAGGCACTCACGCGCAGGCGGCGTCCTTGTCCTTGCCCGCCGCGCCCCGCGCGAGCTCCAGGGAGAGCGCGAGCCCCGTACCGTCGGTGCGCGCGCCGGTCAGCCGTACGCCGTCGGGCAGTTCGGGGAGGGCCACGGTGCGCGGGCCCAGGCGCCCGGCCAGATCGCCGCCGCCGGGCAGCGACGCCAGATCGGCGACGGCCACGTCCCGGCCGAGCACGCGGACGGTGGTCGGGGTGACCGTGAGACCGTCCTTCCCGGTCGTGACGCGGGTGTGCACGGTGATCGGCAGGCGCAGACCGCCGATGCTGCCGGTGAGTACGAGCCCGCCGCCGTCGCCGCCCACGGCCAGCCCCGCGACCTTGCCGTCCCGCGCGGCCAGCCGCTTCTGCAACTCGGCGTAGGCGATGGTCGCGGTCGCCGTGCCGCCGCTGGTCGTGCCGTCGGTCGACACGTCGTGCAGGTCGACCGCCACATTCACCTCGGTGTCGCCCCTGCGCACACCGTCGGCGGCGATGTGCGCGCTGCCGAGATTCCCCGTGAGCACCCGGAGCCCGGCGAAGGCGCTGGTCAGCTCGGCGGTCACCGGCCCCGTGGGCTTCAGGCGGCAGGCCACCGCCTCGGCGATACGGCCGCGCGCGGTGTGCTCGACGGCCAGGTCGACGGCGGTCGCGGCGCCGGTGAGCAGCGCGGCCACGACGGCCGTGACGACGAGCCGCCTGCGGCGCGGCGCCGACCGCCGGTCGGCACCGGATTCCCCGCCGGGCTCCGCGCCGGATGCGCTGGCCGCCGCCGTACGTCCGGGCGGACGTGCCGACGCGCGGTCGGGCGTGGCGGTACGACGTGCCGGGCGGGGCTTCACGATGCGCGGTGTCCGATCCGATGGTGCGGGGGCGGCGGGTGCGGGTGCGGGTGCGGCGGGTGCGGGGCGGGCGGCGGCCGGGCCGGACCCGTGGCCGATCCACCGTGCCGCGCCCGCCGGTCGGCGGCTCCGCCGGTCTCAGCCTACGGGCCCGCCCGAATCGTCGGCGCCGCCTGCCGGGCCGTCCCGAGCGCGCCCGCGGTCATGACCCGCCCGCCGTACCCGTCCCGCGCCCCACCGCGCCCGGGACACGCCTCATTCCTCCTCCCGGCCCGCGCTCACCCGGCGCCGCACCTGCAACAGGTAGTCCTTGCGGTTCAGCGGGTCGAGGTCGGTCCGGGGCCGCTCCGGCACCGCGCCGACCACCGGCTCGTAGTGGTCGAAGGCCGACTCCAGGACGCCCTCGCCGTGCGTGAGCGTCGGCAACGACTGCTCCAGTTCATGCACCCGCGCGGCCGGGACCACGCCTTCCAGGACGTACGAGTCGCCCTGCGGCTCGGGTGCGCGCGGTACGGCGCGGAGCCGGGACAGGACGGCCAGCAGCGCGCCGAAGGTGTCGGCGGGGACGTCGAGCCGGAAGAGGTGCATCGGCTCGTGCACCCTGGTCCCGGCCCCGCGCAGCGCGTCCATCAGCACCAGCGGCGTCAGATTGCGGAAGTCGCCCGACGTACTGGACATGCTCTTGTCGAACACGGCGTGCGCGTGGCTCTGCCGGGGCGAGTAGCCGGAGTGCGTCATCGTCACGACGCAGTCGATCACCTCCCAGCCGTGGACGCCCTGGCGCAGCGTCTCGCGCACGGTCTCCTCGACGGCCTTGAAGAACGAGTAGGGCATGGAGCCGAGTTCGACCCCGAGGCGGAACGCCACCCCTGACCCCGGCGGCGCGGGCTCGACGCGCAGCCCGACCGTCGCGAGGAACGGATTGGCGTCCTTCTTGTTGAACTCGACGGCCTCCCCGGAGCCCACCACGCGCTCGACGCAGATCGTCGTGGTCTCGCGGAAGGTGACATCGACCCCGAACTCGTCGGCCAGCGTGGCCTGGACGACCTCCTTCTGCACCTCGCCGTAGAGCGAGACCGAGATCTCCTGCCGCACTCCGTCCAGCCGCAGATTGATCAGCGGGTCCTGCTCGGCGAGTTGGGCGAGCGCCCCATGCAGCGTCCCCCTGTCGGCCGCGCGGGTGGGAACGACCACCGTCTCCAGCGTCGGCGGCGAGAAGTGCCGGCCGTCCGGGGGAGCGGCGCCCGGATCGCCGACCGTGTCACCGATCCTGATGTCGGCCAGGCCCTTGAGCAGCGCGATCCGCCCGGCCGAGACGGACGCGGCGGCCACGGCGGCGCCCCGCTCGAAGACGCTGATGCTGGTGACCTTGGCCTCGCCGGCCGACGCGGCCCCGTCGGGACCGTCGGCACCGTTGTCCCTGTGCCCCTTCTCGCTGCTCACCGCGGAGTCCGGGCCGAACGGCAGCCGGTCCCGTGTGCGTACCATCCCGGAGAACAGCCGTACGTACGCGGTCCGTTCACCGGTCGGTCCGCGCTCGATCTTGAACACCCGCCCCGAGACCGGGCCGTGGGCGTCACCGGCCGCCGCGGGCAGCAGTTCGGTGAGACCGGCCGTCAGCGCGGCGACGCCCGCGCCGGTGATCGCGGAACCGAAGAAGACCGGATGCACCTGTCCGCGCGCGGTCTGCGCCGCCAAGTCGGCGCGCACCCGGCCGTACGAGACCGCGGACTCGTCGGCCACGTAGTCGGCGAGGAACGCGTCGTCGTGCTCGGCGAGCAGGCCGGCCAGACCGGCGACGAAGTCCGGGTCGGCGGCGGTGAACGGCACGCTGCGCGCGCCCCGCGTGCCGGATTGCTCAACCCGGCCCATCGGGAAGGCCGTTGGCGCGAGCTTGCCCCGGACGCTCCGCAGCACCTCGTCGCAGCGGGCGCCGCGGCGGTCGGTCTTGTTGACGAAGATCAGGACGGGGATGCGCAGTCGTCGCAGCGTCCGCATCAGGACGCGGGTCTGCGCCTGCACGCCCTCGACCGCGGAGATCACCAGCACCGCGCCGTCGAGCACGCTCAGCACGCGCTCCACCTCGGCGATGAAGTCCGGGTGGCCGGGGGTGTCGATGAGATTGACGGTGACGTCGTCGACCTCGAAGGAGACGACGGCCGATTTGATGGTGATGCCGCGTCGGCGCTCCAGCGCCAGGGTGTCGGTCCGCGTGCTGCCGTCGTCGACGCTGCCGACCTCGTCGATGACTCCGGCGGCGAACAGCAGCCGCTCGGTCAGGCTGGTCTTACCGGCGTCGACGTGCGCCAGGATGCCGAGGTTCAACGTACGCAAGAAGCTTCAAGTCCTCTAGATCGGTGGGAATTGCCGTCTGGGTGGGGACTGAAGTTCCGCGCATGATCATCTCCTGGGTACGGTCGGCCGGTCCGGTCGTACGGGGGCCGTTGGACTGTCGTCGGGAGTACAGCAGAGCCGTACGCGACGGACAACCGGTTTTGTCCGCGTACGAGGGCGTCCGTGCCTCGTCCTCCGCCGTTTCTTCACGTACTGGTGGGGCTCAGGAGTCTCGATCACACCTCCGTTGTCAGTATCATCAGCGGGACGACTTTGGATGCAATTGCATCTGGAATTGCATCCGCAGTTGCGGTCGCGGGCATGCTTGTGACTGCGAGCGATCGAGTACAACTCACAGAGGAGTGGTGCCGGATGAAGCAGTTCGACAACGGAGTGCGGGCGGACGAGATCCCGGGTGTCGAGTGGGTCAAGAGCGGGCGGAGCAATCAGAGCGGCAACTGCGTCGAGGCGGCCAAACTGCCTGATGGCGGCGTTGCGTTCCGCAACTCCCGTGACCCGCACGGTCCCGCGCTCGTCTACACGCACGACGAGATGGTCGCCTTCATCGGTGGCGCCAAGGACGGGGACTTCGACTTCCTCACCGCGTGAGGCGGTTACGCTCAGGCGCGTCCGTCTGAGTGAATGACGACAAGAACAGTTGACGGCTGAGCGCGACGGCGTGAAGTCGGGAATTCGTGACTCCGGTAGGGGCGCGACAGCGCGCCTCGCAGTGCAATACTGGCGTGCGTCCAGTTTCTACCGGGAGCCCGCATGTCCGCTCAGCCGCAACTCGTATCACCGCTGCAACTGCTGGAGCGCCGCCCGGACATGGGCGCCAAGGCGTTGGCACGTGTGCTCGGCAACTATCTGCGTGCCCTGCGCGAGGCCGCCGGGGTCAGCCCGGCACAGGCCGGAGAGCGTATCCGTGGCCACGCCTCGAAGATCAGCCGCATGGAGACGGCGCACGTCTCCCTCAAGTTAAGGGACGTCGACGACCTCCTCGCGCTCTACGGCGTCGCGGAGCAGGAGCGGGCGGAGATCGCCTTCCTGGTCCAGCGCTCGGCCAAGCCCGAATGGTGGCAGCCGTACGGCGAGGTCGTTCCCGACTGGCTCCAGGGCCTGATCGGTCTGGAGCGCGACGCCCACGTGATCCGTACCTACGAGACGCAGTTCGTGCCCGGCCTGCTCCAGACGCCCTCGTACGCGCAGGCGGTCGTGCGCAGCGGCCACCGGCTCGCCTCGCCCGAAGAGGTCGAGCGGCGCGTGGAGTTGCGGCTGGAACGCCAGCGCAGGATGGCGGAGCCCGGCGCTCCCGTGCTGTGGGCCCTGATCGACGAGGGCGTGCTGCACCGCCCGGTCGGCGGTCCCGCGGTGATGCGCGAGCAGTTGGAGTATCTGCTGGTGGTGCTGCGCCAGCCCGGTGTGCGGCTCCAGATCGCCTCCTGGTCGGCGAGCGCGGCGGCGACGCCCGGCTCCGCGGTCACGTATCTGCGGTTCGCCCAGGGCTTCCTGCCCGACGTGGTCTATCTGGAGCACATGACGAGCGCGATGTACCTGGACCGGCTGGAAGAGCTGGACAAGTACCGTGCCGCGCTCGATGAGTTGAGCGCGCTGGCGGCGACGCCGGTGGAGAGCCGCGTGCTGCTGGAAGAGGCGCTGAAGCGCTACAAGTAGAGCGGCCCCCGAGAACGACGCCGGCCCGCATCCCCCTCGCCGGGGGTGCGGGCCGAAGCTCTGCCGTGGGCGTTGCTACACGCGGGCCACGCCGCCGTACTCGATCCATTCCTTGCTGGGCTGCTTGAGGCCGAGGTCGCTGTCGGGGCGCCAGGTGGAGACCTCCACCAGGCCCGGCTCGATGATCTCGTAGCCTTCGAGGAAACCGGCGAGGTCGCTGGGCTTGCGCACCTCACCCCAGTGGCCGCCGGTGGACTGGTCCATGAACTCGGTGACGAACCGGCGGGTCTCGGGGTCGTCGCTGACGAGCTGACAGACCACCAGGAAGCTTCCCTTGGGCAGCTTCTCGGCGACGCGCCGGACGACGCCCGCGGGGTCGTCGGTGTCGCGGATGCAGTGCAGCACCGACACGAAGAGCGCGGCGACCGGCTCGTTGAGGTCTATCAGCCGCGTCAGTTCTTCGTGCTGCCAGATGCTCTCGGTGTCGCGGAAGTCCGCCTGGATCACCGAGGTGTTCTCGTTCTGCTGGAGCAGCGCGCGGCCGTGGGCGAGCACGATCGGGTCGTTGTCGACGTACACCACGCGGGCGTCGGGGTTGATGCGCTGCACGATCTCGTGCACATTGTCCTGCGTCGGCAGACCGGAGCCGTGGTCCACGAACTGCTTGATGCCGTAGTCCTCCGCGAGCCTGCGCACCACCCGGCGCAGGAACTGACGGTTGTTCAGGGCCAGGATCTTCATGCTGGGGACCTGGAGGAGTAATTGCTCCGTGGCCTCGCGGTCGGCCGGGTAGTTGTCCTTCCCGTCCAGCAAGTAGTCGTACATGCGTGCCACAGCGGGCACCGTCACATCTATCTTGTCGGAAAGCGGTGCGTCCCGGTGCTCCATCGGGCCCCTCACGGTGGTTCGTTGATCGAAAGCTGCGGTGACGACTTCCATCCTAGGGAGACGTGATCGTCCGGTCGAGAGCGCAGACCAGGAGGTTGTGCCGGACGCGCGGGCCGGCTCCGGTCCGGCCGTCCTCGGGCCCGGCCCGGTTCCGGGGCCGCGCCGGTCCTAGCCCGCGGTCTCTGTGTCCTCGGCGTCCACGGCGTCCACGGTGTTCCCGGTGGGCAGCGGCGGCTCGGTCTCCATCCGCTCGACCTCCTCGTCCGTCATCAGCCGGGAGCGCAGGAGGAAGCGGACGCCCTCGGGGGCCTCAAGCGAGAAGCCGCTGCCGCGGCCGGGCACGACGTCCACGGTGAGGTGGGTGTGGCTCCAGTACGCGTACTGGCTCGCGCTCATCCAGAACGGGGTGTCCCCGGCGACCCGGCCGAGCAGGACGTCCGCGCCGCCCACCCGGAACTCACCGCGCGGGTAGCACATCGGTGAGCTGCCGTCGCAGCAGCCGCCGGACTGATGGAACATCAGGGGGCCGTGCTGCCGGGCCAGTTGGTCGACCATCGCTTCGGCGGCCGGGGTCATTTCGACGCGCCCCACGGGACGTCCGGGCGAGGCGGGGCCGGGCAAGGCCGTGTCGGACCGTGCGGTATCGGACCTGGTGGCGTCCATCACGGGGGCTCCCATCCGCCGACCGCCGGATGCGTCGGCGTTCTCGTACCAGCCTCCCGCCCGCGACGGCTTTCGTCCAGGGACGGGACCGCGCCCGGCGCCGGGCGTCAGACGGGCTGGTGGTGGGCGAGGAGCACGTGCGGGTCCCCGGCGCCGTGGACGTGGGCACCGGCCGGTGCGTGGTCGATGTGGACGGTCGCGGCCCGCAGCCGCGGCACGGCGTGCAGCAGCGCGTGCTCGGCCCGCACGGCGACGGCGTGCGCCGCGACGACGCTGATGCCGGGGTCGACCACGACCGCGGCCTCGGCCCGCAGCGCGTGCCCGATCCACCGCATCCTGACCGGCCCGACCCCCTCCACCCCCGGCACCGCGCCGAGCGCCCGCTCGGCCCGGTCGACCAGCTCGGGGTCGACGGCGTCCATCAGCCGCCGGAACACCCCGCGCGCCGCGTCCCGCAGCACCGCCAGAATCGCCACGGTGATCAGCAGCCCCACGACCGGGTCCGCGAGGCGCCACCCCAGGGCCGTACCGGCGGCGCCCAGCAGGACCGCGAGGGAGGCGAAGCCGTCGGTACGGGCGTGCAGGCCGTCGGCGACCAGGGCCGCGGAGCCGATGTCGCGCCCGACGCGGATCCGGTATCCGGCCACCCACTCGTTGCCCACGCATCCGGCCAGCGCCGCACCGGACACCGCCCACAGGTGGGTGACCGTACGCGGATCGAGCAGCCGGTCCACCGCCGTCCAGGCCGCGAAGGCGCTCGACGCGGCGATGGCCAGCAGGACGGCGACCCCGGCCAGATCCTCGGCCCGCCCGTAGCCGTACGTATAGCGGCGGTTGGCGGCCCGGCGCCCGAGGACGAAGGCGATGCCCAGCGGCACCGCCGTCAGCGCGTCCGCCGCATTGTGCACGGTGTCGCCCAGCAGCGCCACCGACCCGGACACCGCGACGATCAGCGCCTGGACGAGCGCGGTCGCGCCCAGCACCGCGAGCGACACCCACAGCGCCCGCATCCCGCGCGCCGACGACTCCAGCGCCGCGTCCACGCTGTCCGCCGCCTCGTGCGAATGGGGCCGCAGGAGATGTCCGAGCCGGTGCCGCAGTCGCGATCCGGGGTGCGTACGACCGCCCGTCGCGTGTGCGTGGCCGTGCGCCCGGTCAGGGCCGTGGCCGTGGTCGTCGGCATGGTCGTGGTCGTGTGGGTGACCGGCGCCGTGCGCCTCGCCGTGGGTGTGCTCAGTCCCCGCCATGTCGGACACCGTGGCACACCGAACCCCTTGCGGCCACTCCCGAAATACCATCTGTGACCAGCTGCGATGCCCTCGCAACAGCCCCGGCTGGGCGACAGGGGCCGCTCACAGGCTCAGCCGGTACGGAATCGTGCACACCACGACGTCGGTACGGGCTCTGAGCGCGGAGGCCAGCAGCAGGCCCCGCTGATTCTGGAGGATCTGGTAGCGCCGGTGGCGCGGCACCACCTCGGGGATGAGGACGGAGACGTGCTGCCCCTTGGCCACCTCGCGCTCGACGTAGGAGACGATCGGCTGCACCAGCGAACGGTGCGGGCTCTCCACGATGTCCAGCCGTACGCCCGGATTCCAGCGGTCCCAACTCTCCCGCAGGGCGCGGGCCTTGTCGGGGTCGCCCTGCACGGCGACGGCGACGACGGCGGTGCCGAGGTTGAGGGCCGCCGTCAGCGCCTGCTGGGTGAGCCTGCTGACCTCGCCGACCGGCACGATCACCAGGGACACGGTGCGCCGGACCGGCGGCGGGACCTCACCGAGCCCCAACTCCTTCCCGACCTCGGTGTAGTAGCGCTGGATACGGGCGAACAGCAGCATCAGCAGCGGCACGGTGACCACCACCACCCAGGCCCCGGCGAGGAATTTGTCGGCGAGCAGGACGGCGGCGGCGATCGCCGTCAGCACCGCGCCGAAGCCGTTGAGCGTCGCGCGCTGGCGCCAGCCGCGGGGACGCTCCCCGCGCCAGTGCCGTACGAGGCCGATCTGGCTGATGGTGAAGCCGATGAACACGCCGATCGCGAACAGCGGCAGCATGCGGTGGGTGTCGGCGTCCACGGCGATCAGCAGCAGCGCGGCGAGCAGCGCGAGGGCGCCCACGCCCCAGCGGTACACCGGGCGCTCCGTGCGCAGACCGAACAGGTGGGGCAGCCGGTGGTCGCGGGCCAGCAGGCTCATCAGGACCGGCAGCCCGCCGAAGCTGGTGTTGGCGGCCAGCGCCAGTGCCAGGGTGACGACGAGATTCGTCGCGTCGTACGGCCAGCCGGTCCCGAAGGAGCCCGCGGTGAGCTGCGCCAGGACGGTCACGTCGCCGCGCGGCGCCACATGGTCGCGGCGGATCAGCACCGCGAGCCCGACCAGCATCAGCGCGAGCAGGCCGCCCAGCATCAGCTCGGTGCGCTGCGCCCGCCTGACCCGCGGGTCGCGGAAGGCGGGCACCCCGTTGGCGATGGCCTCCACGCCGGTCAGCGAGGAGCAGCCGGCCGAGAACGCCTTCAGGAGCAGCAGCAGCCCCAACGACTCGGTGATGTGCACGGGTTGGGGAGTGCCGACGACGGCCACGGGGTGCGAGCGCACCAGGCCGAAGACGATGATCCCGAGGACGCTCGCGATGAACAGCGCCGTCGGCAGCATCAGCACCCGGGCGCTCTCGGCCACACCCCGCAGATTCACGGCCGTGAGCACGGCGAGCCCGAGTAGACACACCGGCAGCAGATGCGGCGCGAGGGAGGGGTAGGAGGAGGCGAGGCTCGCGGCGCCCGCGGCGAGGCTGACGGCGACGGTGAGCACGTAGTCGACGACGAGGCTCGCGGCGGCGAGCAGACTGATGCCCTGCCCCAGGTCCTTCTTCGCCACCGCGTACGCGCCACCGCCGTCCGGGTGCACGGCGATGACCTGCCCGTACGAGACCACCAGCACCGCGAGCAGCCCGGCGATCACCAGCGTCACCGGCAGTGTCGCGCTGAGCGCCCCGGAACCGGCGGCGATCAGGACCAGCACGATCGCCTCGGGGCCGTACGCGACCGAGCTGAGCGCGTCCAGCGACAGTGCCGCCAGCCCTTCGATGCTGGTCAGGTGCTGCTTGTCCCCCTCGCCCGGCCGCAGGGGGACTCTCGGCCGCAGTTCGCGGCGGGCCAGACCGAAGGTCATCGGTACCTCGGGGTGCAGGGGACGACACGCGGGGACGCGTCATGCCCAGTCTGACGGACCGTCACCGGAGGACGGCTGAGGCGCGGCCGTGGACCCCCGAGCGGCCGTGGACCCCCAAGCGGCCGTCGCACCCCGGCCGGGCGTCGCCTCCCCGGCCGGGTGTCGCCTCCCCGGCCGGGTGTCGCCTCCCCGGCCGGGTGTCGCTCGCTCCCGTGCGGCCCGTCAGTCGTGCGGCGGCGGGGGTCAGCGCTCCATCATGCGCATCTGGGCCTCGTTGTGGGTGTCTCCCGCGGCCGGGGGGAGGCTGCTGAGCCTGTCGAGCTGTTCCGCGCTGAGCCGGACGGCGTCGGCGGTGGAATTCTCCTCGACGCGGGTGACGCGCCGGGTGCCGGGGATGGGAGCGATGTCGTCGCCCTGGGCCAGCAGCCAGGCCAGCGCGACCTGCGCCGGGGTGGCGTCGATCTCGGCGCCGACGGCGGCGACCTCGTCGGCCAGCCGCAGATTGTGCTGGAAGTTCTCCTTCGTGAACCGGGGGTTGTCAGCCCGGAAGTCGTCGGCGTCGAACTGGTCGGTGGAGCGGATCGCGCCGGTCAGGAAGCCGCGCCCGAGGGGTGAGAAGGGCACGAAGCCGATGTTCAGCTCGCGCAGCACCGGCAGCACGCGCGCCTCGGGGTCGCGGGTGAACAGGGAGTACTCCGACTGGACGGCCGTGACCGGGTGGACGGCGTGGGCGCGGCGGATGGTCTCCGGGCCGGCCTCGGACAGGCCGATGTGCCGGATCTTGCCCTCGGCGACCAGCTCGGCGAGCGCCCCGACGGTGTCCTCGATCGGGGTGCCGGGGTCGACCCGGTGCTGGTAGTACAGGTCGATGCGGTCGGTGCCCAGCCGGGTCAGCGAGCCCTCGACGGCGGCGCGGATGTTCGCGGGAGTGCTGTCCGCGCCCTGGCGGCCGGTGTGCGAGATCAGCCCGAACTTCGTGGCCAGCACGACCTCGTCGCGGCGGCCCCTCAGCGCGCGGCCGACGAGCGTTTCGTTGGTGTAGGGGCCGTAGACCTCGGCGGTGTCGATGAACGTGACGCCCAGTTCCAGGGCGCGGTGCAGCGTACGGACCGACTCCGTGTCGTCGGTTCCCGCGCCGGTGTAGGCGTGGGACATGCCCATCGCGCCCAGGCCGATCCGGGCAACGTCCAGGTCACGCAGGGTGATGTGCTTCATCGCTTCTTCTCTCCTGGCGGACGGCGGCGATCTTGTCCTGTCCGGCCAAGCCTGCCTCTTCCCGCCCGCCGACGACAGGCCGGGACAGGCGGAGGGCCGACAGCGGGGGTGTGACAGGGCCCCTCTCCGCCGCCCGGCCATCGCGGCCGGGCGGCGGAGAGGGGCCGAGGTTCGGGTCAGGGCCGTTTGAAGGCTTCGGGGCCGCCCGCGCCGCAGGGGGCCAGACGGACGCCGGTGCCGTTGTCGACCTCGCTCAGGCACAGGGCCGCGTGAGCGGAGTAGACGGTGCTGCCGCGCAGCGAGAACTTCTGCGCGACGTTGCCGCTGCAATTCGCGACCTGGACGACCGTGCCGGGGGTGGTCCCGCCCCAGGCGGCGTCCATGCACAGGTCGTTGGCGCGGATGGTCCCGTCGGGGCTGATGTGCCACCGCTGGACGAGGCTGTCGTCGCACGCCGCGAGCGCCAGCGGGGTGCCGTCCGTACCCGCGCCCGCGGTGAGGCACTTGCCGGTCGCCGCGTTCTTCAGCGGAGCCCCCGGCGGCTTCGGCGCGTTGGCCGCCGACGCCGGTCCCGAGGCCGGAGCGGACGCGGGCGGCGCGGACGCGGGCGGCGCGGACGCGGGTGGCGCCGAGCCCGGCGCGGCACCGGACGGCGAGGCCGCCGACGGCGACGGACCGGCCGTGGTCGGCGCGGGCGCCGTCGTGGTGTCGGAGGCGTGCGCGACCGTGGTCGAGGGCGAGGAGGAGCCGTGCAGCGCGAGCCCGAGCCCGACCCCCGCGAGGCAGAGCACGGCGACCGACGCGACGACGACCCGGCCCCGGGTGACGACGGGTTTGGTCCGCGGGCCGGGCTCGGCGGGCCTCCCGGCCGTGCGGCCGACGGGAATGTCGTCGCCTTCCTGGGACGGGGGCAACTCCGCGTCCGGGTCGAGCCGGTGCGCGACCCGCTCGTCCAGCAGCCCGGTGTCCACGACGCCGGCCGAGTCGATGGTGAAGCGCCAGCGGGGCTGATCGGTGCGGCCGACGACGACGACCGTCCACCGGCCGTCCGGGTCGTCGGCCAGCCGCTGGAAGCGTTCGCGGTCCCGGCCGCCGGGCGAGCCGCCCAGCAGCAGCACCCCGCCCGCCTCGTCCTCCAGCGCCGCGTCGGTGTCGGCCGGGTCCTGCGGCTCGGCCGGCGCCCCCGCGCCGGGGACCGGTTTGAAGCCGACACGGACCACGCGCACCTCGCGGGACCAGGGGCTGGCGGCCAGTTCGCGGGCCCAGTCGTGGGCCAGGGCCCGCGCCTGCCGGGCGTCGCCCTCCAGGCCGATGAGCCCGCCGACCTCGCCCAGGTTGAGCAGCACGAAGCCCTTGCCGGTGTTGCCGAGCGGGACCAGCCGCGGATACGGCTCCGGCAGCGACTCCGCCACGCTCGCGCTCTGGAGCCAGCGCAACTGGGCGTGCCAGGTCCGCCCGTCCTGGTCCGCGGTCCACCCGGCCGGTGGCCGCTGATCGGGCGTCCTGAGGTGGAACCAGACGGTCTCGGGCCCGACGACCACCACATGGGCCACCGGAACGGCACGGTTCTCGCGGTCGCAGGCGGTGGCCAGGACGCGGATGACCCGGTCCACGGTCCACAGACCGTGATCGGCACGCGGCGCCGAACCCGGTCGCTGCCCGGACCTTCGCGACCGGCGCAGCCGGGCGCTCCAGTCGGTGCGGCGAGGAAGGCGATCGGCGGATCGGGACGGGGGTGTCACCTGTGTCTCCTTCACTCACGTCTTCACTCGCGTCCGCCCACGCCGTCAGCACGTTCACTCACGTCGTCACAGGGACGGTCGCGCCGCGCCCGCGGTGTGCCGCGCACGCTGTGTCCTGTGAACGGTGGTAGCCCGCCACGGGGGTGTCAACGCCGGGCGCGGGGCGGCGGCGCCCCCTTGGGCCCAGGGGCCCAAGGTCGCCCGCGAGCCCTGGACCAGGCATCGGAGCCGTTCCTAGCATCGACCGCGTCCGGGCCCGGCGTGCCGCCGCGTACCGGCAAGCCCGGCAACGTCAGAAGGGACGCACGATGACGAATCTGAACATCACGTATCAGGAGATGTCGGACAGCGCGAGCAAGATGCGCAACAACAAGGCCGACATCGACCAGAAGCTCACCGAGTGCAAGAACATCGTCGACAACCTCACCGGCTCGGGGTTCGTCACCGACCAGGCGTCCGGCAGGTTCGACGAGGTGCACACCGAATTCGTCACGTCGGCCAACCAGGCCATGGAGACGCTGGACCAGTTGTCGCAGTGGCTCGACAAGGCCGTGGACGCGATGCAGGACATGGACACCCAGCTCGCCAGCTCGCTCAACCAGAAGTAGCGGGCCGCGGCCGGTCCACCGGCGCCGCCCGCACCCCGCGCCGGGCGTGCGGGCGTCCGATCCACGAGGGGGGAACCATGCCCATGATGATCACCATCGCCCGATCCCCCGACTGGTCGGCCGACGTCGCGGTGGACGCCGATCCCACCACCCCGCTCCGCGATGTCGTCAAGAATCTGCTGGACAGTCTCGACGGGTCGCGGCCCCCGGCGCTCGGTGGTCCGGCGGAGGCGGCGGTCTACCTCGCCGACCAGCCGCTCGACCTCTCGCTGCCCCTGGCCGGCAGCGGCATCCACGACGGCACCGTGCTCTGGCTCGACCGGCCCGGACCCGCGGAGACCCCGCCCGTCGGCCTGGTGACCGTCCGGGCCGTCGCGGGCGCGGGCGCGGGACGGATCTGGTTCCTCGGCGCGGGCGAGTACCGCGTCGGATCGGGCGCCGACTGCCAGGTCGACGTGGGCGGCGGGCCGCCGGTGGCCGCCGTCGTCCGGATCTCCCTCGACGCCTCGGTACGGGTGCGCGCCGTCGGGCACTCCGCGCTGCTCGACCGCGTCGCCCTGCCCGACCACGACGTGGCCTGGCCCGAGACGGTCCAACTCCTGGTCGGCGAGACCTTCCTGGAGGCCCACCCCCTGCTGCGCCCCGACGCGGTCGTCGAGCCCTCGCCCGACGGCGAGTACCTCGACTACAACCGCCCTCCCCGGCTGCTTCCCCCCGTGCAGCACACCGTGTTCCGGCTGCCGTCCCAGCCCAGGCCGCCCTCCCTGAACGCGCTGCCGTGGCTGACCGCGGCCCTGCCCGCCGTCCTCGGCAGCCTCATCGCGGTGATGTTCCACAACCCCATGTTCCTGATGATGGCGGCGATGTCGCCGGTCATGATGCTCGGGAGCTGGTTCACCGGACGGCGGCAGGGCCGGATCAGCCACCGCCGCCAAGTGGCCGAGTACGGAGCCCAGTTGGAGGCGACCGAGGCCGAGATCGCGACGGCGCTCGAACAGGAGCGCCGCGACCGCCGCGCCGCGAGCCCCGACCCCGCCGAACTGCTCGTCATCGCCACCGGCCCGCGGTCCCGGCTCTGGGAACGCCGCCGCACCGACCCCGACCACCTGCTGGTCAGGGTCGGCATCGCCGACCTGCCCACGGCCATCGCCGTCGAACAGGGCGACGGCACGCGGCGCGGCCGGGACCTGCGGGCGGCCCCCGACGTACCGGCCGCCTTCTCCATCGCGGAGGCCGGAGTCGTCGGCGTCGTGGGACCCGAGGGCTGGCCGCGGCACATGGCGCGCTGGCTGACCGGACAGCTCGCCGTCCTCCAGAGCCCCCGCGACGTGCAGTTGTACATCCTGACCGACCCGGCGGGCGAGTCCCTGTGGGAGTGGGCCGCCTGGCTGCCGCACTCCCGGCCGCTGCTGGGCCAGCAGGCCCTGTCCCTGATGGGCGCCGACGCCGAGACCCTCGGCCGCCGGGTCGCGGAACTGAGCGAACTCATCCACGTACGCCAGCAGGCCCGGCTCAACGCCGGGGTCGGCGCCGCGTTCGCGGACCCCGACGTCGTCGTGCTGATGGACGGCGCCCGGCGGCTGCGGGCGCTGCCCGGAGTGGTGGCGATCCTCCAGGAAGGCCCCGCGGTCGGCGTCTACAGCATCTGCGTGGACGCCGACGAGCGGACACTGCCCGAGGAGTGCGCGACCGTCGTCATCGGCGGCGGCTCGCGGCCGGCCACCCTGCGCAGACAGCGCGCCGCGCAGGTCGACGGCATCGTCTCCGACGAGGTCCCGGAGAGCTGGTACGCCTCGGCCGGACGCAGACTGGCGCCGCTGCGCGACGTCAGCGAGAACCAGGGCGACGCCGCCCTGCCCGCCTCCGCGCGGCTGCTGGAGATCCTGGGCCTCGAAGAGCCGACCCCCGCGGCGATCGCCGCCCGCTGGCGTTCCTCCGGCCGTGGCACCAAGGCCGTCGTCGGCTACTCGCTCAACGGGCCGTTCGCCCTGGACCTGGTCAACCACGGCCCGCACGGACTCGTGGCGGGCACCACGGGCTCGGGCAAGTCCGAGTTCCTGCAGAGCCTGGTGGCCTCGCTGGCCGTCGCCAACCGCCCGGACGCCATGACCTTCGTCCTGGTCGACTACAAGGGCGGCGCCGCGTTCAAGGACTGCGTCGACCTGCCCCACACCGTCGGCCTGGTGACCGACCTCGACCCGCACCTCGTCGAGCGGGCCCTGACCTCGCTGAGCGCCGAACTCACCCACCGCGAGCACCAGTTGGCGGCGGCGGGCGCCAAGGACCTGGAGGACTACCTCGATTACGCGGGCCGCAGGCCGGAACTGCCCCCCATTCCCCGACTGGTCATCGTCATCGACGAGTTCGCCTCGATGGCGCGTGAACTGCCCGACTTCGTCACCGGCCTGGTCAACATCGCCCAGCGCGGGCGCTCCCTCGGCATCCACCTGATCCTGGCGACGCAGCGCCCGTCCGGCGTGGTGTCGGCGGAGATCCGCGCCAACACCAACCTGCGGGTCGCCCTGCGGGTGACCGACGCGGGAGAGAGCACCGACGTCATCGACGCCCGGGAGGCCGCGGCCATCACGACGGCCACGCCCGGACGGGCGTACGCGCGGCTCGGGCACAGCTCGCTGATCCCGTTCCAGACCGGCCGGGTCGGCGGCCGCCGTCCCATGGCCGACAGGACCGCCGCGACGGCCGCGCCCTTCCTGCGCCCGGTCTCCTGGCTCGACCTCGGCCTGCCCGCGCCCCAGCGCCCGCGCACCGTCGCCGAGACCGACGAGGTGACCGACCTGTCGGTCCTGGTGTCGGCCATCGGCCAGGCCAACGCCATGCTGGGCATCGCCGCGCAGCGCCGCCCGTGGCTGCCGCCGCTGCCGCTGTCCGCGGTGGTCGACCTGACGGCCGACCCGGTCCGCGGCTCCCGGCAGGACCCGTCCTTCTCGTGGGCCATCCAGGACCTGCCGATGCGGCAGCGCCAGGAGACGGTGACGGTGGACCTGGCCACCTTCGGCCACCTGCACATCGTCGGCGCGCCCCGCTCGGGCCGCTCCATGGCGCTGCGCACCTTCGCCGCCGCGGCGGCCAGCCAGTCCACCGTCGCCGACCTGCACCTGTACGGGCTCGACTGCGGCAACGGCGCACTGCTGCCGCTCACCCGGCTGCCGCACTGCGGCGCGGTGGTGCAGCGCTCGGAGACCGACCGCGCCGCCCGGCTGCTCAGGCGGCTGCACGCCGAGGTGCAGAACCGTCAACGACTCCTCGGCGAGGGCGGGTTCGCCGATGTGACCGAGCAGCGCGCGGCCCGGCCCGAGGCCGAACGGCTGCCGCACATCGTGCTGCTTCTCGACCGCTGGGAGGGGTTCATGGGCACCCTCAGCGAGTACGACAGCGGGTCGCTGACCAATCTGATCCAGACCCTGCACCGGGAAGGCGCGAGCGCCGGGGTGCACCTGGTCATCGCGGGCGACCACATGCTGCTGAGCGGCCGGATGAGTTCGCTGTGCGACGACAAGCTGGTGCTGCGGCTCTCCGACCGCAGCGACATGGGCCTGGCGGGGTTGAACTCGCGGAAGATCCCGGAGAATCTGCCGCCGGGCCGCGGCTACCGCGCGCCCAGCGCGATCGAGACCCAGGTCGGGCTGGTGGCGGACGACCCGGCGGGCCCCGCGCAGGCCGCCGCCGTGCACGCGCTGGCGGCCCGGCTCACCGAACGCGAGGCGGGAGTCCCCAAATCGGCCCGCCCCAACCGGATCGCGGTGCTGCCCACCCAACTCTCCTTCGACCAGGCGTGGGAGATGGTGGAGGAGACGCCGAAGCCCATGTGGGCGCTGGTGGGCGTCGCGGGCGACGACCTCGAACCCGTCGGCGCCGACCTGATGGGCGATCAGCCGACCTTCCTGGTCGCGGGACCGTCCAGGTCGGGGCGGAGCACCGCGCTGACCGTCATGACCGAGTCGCTGCTGCGCGGCGGCGTCGAGATCGTCATCGGCGCTCCCATGAACTCACCGCTGCGGGCCTTCGAGGGCAGGACCGGGGTGCGCGGTGTCATCACCGCGGACGCCCCCACCGAGCAGCAGTTCTCCGATCTGCTGAACCCCGGTGACGGGCCCGTCGTCCTCGTGGTCGACGACGCCGAGACCTGGCGCGACCTGCCGTGCCGCGACTGGCTGAAGGCGTTCGTGAAGAAGGCGTCGGGAAGCAGGCGGGGCGTGGTCCTCGGCGGGGACGTCGCCTCGGTGGCGATGGGCTTCTCCGGCTGGCAGTCCGAGGTCAAGCGCAACCGGCGCGGCGTCCTGCTGTCGCCGCCCACCTTGAACGACGGCGACCTGGTGGGGGTGCGGCTGTCCCGCTCCCAGCTCGCCGCCAGGGTCGTACCGGGCGCCGCCCTGGTGCACCTGGGCAGCGGCAGCCTGCTGCCCGCCCAGATCCCGCTGCCGCCGGCCGCCGGCGAGCCCGCACGCGACAACTCCGCACACGACAACAGGGAGCAGTGATGGCGGACCTCGTGGTGAAGGACCTCCAGAGCCTCGCGAGCGACCTCAGCGAGCTGATCGGTCAGTTCGAGGGAGCGCTGGACTTCCAGAACGACGACAAGGGCCTGTGGGGTCAGCTCAACGCCAACCTGTCGATGGGCGACTTCGCCGACAACTGGACCGTGCACCGTGACGCGATGGTCAAGTCCATGAAGAGCCTGCGCGACAAGGTCAACAAGGTCGACGAGGCGTGGGCGCAGGCGGACCAGCAGTTGCTGGACTCGTTCGAGGACGGCTGAGCCGATGACTGGGTCCACGGCTGGTTCCACGGCGGGGCCCGCGACTGGGTCCATGGCCGGGCCCGCGGCCGGGCCCACGGCTGGGTTTACGGCTGAGCGCCAGGACGGCTGACGAGCGTCACAAGGAGAACCGCATGTCCATCAGAAACCTCGACTGGTCGCCACTGGACCGGCACTCGGACCCGATCCACACCGACCTCGACGTGGTGAGCGGCGCGCAGACGCGCTACCAGCACATCGCCGACACCATCGACGACGCGATCACCAAGCTCCAGCGGATCGTCGACACCGACAGCGACAGCCTGGCGGGCCAGTACGTGGAGGGCCTGAGGTCCGAGGCGACCAGCGTCAAGGACAGCCTCACCAAGGCCGCGGTGCGCTACCACGACGTCGCCGCGGAGATCAAGAAGTACGAGCCCGACCTCGAACAGGGGCTGAACGAGACGGCCGCCGCGCGCACCGACGCCGAAGAGGCCAAGAACGACCAGACCAAGGCGCACGCCATGCCCGACCCGCAGAAGCAGCCGGACGGCACCACCACCCCCGAGGAGCAGCAGAAGGGCTCCGACAAGGACAAGGCGACCGCCGACGCGGACGGGAAGCTGGCGGCGGCCAAGACGCGGCTGACCAACGCGATGGACGCGCTGAACGTCGCGGGCAAGCGCTTCGGCGACGCGGTCAACTGCAAGAAGTACGACGACGGCCTGACCGACTCCTGGAAGGACAAGCTCGACGCCGTCATGGCCAAGATCAGCCAGATCTTCGCCATCATCGGCATGATCCTCGGAGTCCTCGCGATCCTCATCCCCGGCGTGAACGCGCTGATCATCGCGGGAGTGGTGGCAGGCGCGATCACCCTGGTCGCCAACATCGTGCTGTACGCGCACGGCAAGGGCAGCCTGGCCGACGTGATCCTCGGGGCGGTCGGTCTCGGCCTCGCGGGCATCGGCGCCATCGCCTCGCTGGCCGCCAAGGGCCTGGCCAACGCGGCCAAGACGCTCGGCCAGCTGGCCGGCCGGCCCCGCCCGGTGACGACCAACCCCCCGCAACTGCACTGGGGCCCCGGTGCGCCGATCGAGCTGACCCCGATGGGGCCCGCGGCGGGCGCGGGCACCCGCACCGGGCCGAGCGTGATCGGCGGGGTGAACACCGTGCCCGGCGACTTCGTCATGCCGATCAACCCGGCCACCGGCTGGACGAACATGTCGGACTGGTTCAACAACCCCGCCACCAACTGGCTGTTGGGCAAATTCGGGGCCATCACCCCCGAACTGGGCTTCTGGGAGTCGGCGGGACTTCAGTTCAAGGGCGCCGGCGCGATGTGGGGAAAGCTGTTCACCGATCCGCTGAACTTCGCCAAGGACTGGGCGGGCGTCATCGGCGGTCTGAGCGGCTTCCGCGACCTGTCGGCCGTCATGGCGGCCATCGGCGGCAAGATCTCCCCGCTCTGGTACGTCTGGGGCGGCCTCAACGGCGCCTTCGGCATGGGCGGTCTGATCTACACCGGCGGACGCCTGGTCGGCTGGATTCCCGCGGTCAACCCGCCCGGTGTGGCCGCCTCATGACCAGGGGAGACGACATGAGCGACGACCTGGCCGCGCCGGACGGACTGCCCTGGCACTGGGAATGGGTGCCCGACATCCGGCCGGACGACGAGGAGTACGCGGCCTGGACCGCGCACATCGTGGCGCTCTTCGCCGACTGGACGTCCGAGGGCCTGGACGCGGCGCGGCTGGCCTGGCCCGCCGAGGCGGGCGTCGAATTCCCCTTCACGTCCGACATGGTGGGGCAGGGCGCCGCCGCATGGCTGCTGCACCGGGCGGGCCAACTGCCCGCGTGGTCCCGGCTCGCCTGGGGCGCGGCGTTCGTGCAGGGCAGCGCGCGCTGGGCGCCGGTCCCGGTGGTGGTGGAATTCCGCCGCCCCCGGGAGGAGGACCCCAACTACCTGATGGAGGTCGTCGGCGCCTCCGGCCGCGACGGCGACGCCCGGCAGCCGACGATCGACTACGTGACGACCCCGATCGGTGACGGAGTGCAGGTCTTCGCCCTCGGACGGACCCCGGAGGGCGCGGCGTTCGGACGCGCCGAAGCCGCGATGCGCCTGGACGTGCCGCCGGTCGGCGGTGCCGCGAGCGTCAGCTCCGACGTCGTACTGACCACGGTCGTCTTCGAGATGGGGCTGATGGCGCTGATCAGCGCGGGCGTCGAGCAGTTGATGCAGCAGATCGCCCACGACTGCGCGCCTCCGGCCGACGGGGGCCCGGCCAGGCTCGGGTTCGCCACCACCACCGAGGGGAGCCAGCGGTGATCGACTTCGAACTCGTCCTGCCCGACGGCTGGGTGCAGATTCCGACCACGCCCGACACGACCGCGCTGCGCCGCAGGACCGTCGACGCGGTGATCCGCCACCATGTGCCGGACTCGCTGCCGCGCGACTCGGCGGGCCCGTGGCGGCGGATGCTGCGCAGGGAGCTGACGGAGGCGACGGAGGAGGCCGCGCGGCAGAACGCCCGCTCGGTGCTGCTCCCGCTCCAGGAGTTCAGCGGCGTCCGGCTGCCCGGATCGATGCTGGTGACGGTCCTGGAGAGCCAGGACGAGACCGAGGACCCGGAGAAGCTGCTGGCCTCCCTCCTCGCCGACGCCGGGGCCGACGGCACCTATCTGGAGATCGGCGGAGCCCCGGCGGTACGGGTCGCCTCGGTGGTGGACAGCAGCCGGGTCGGCCGCAAGGCGCCGTCCTGGCGGGTCTCGTACTACGTCTCGAACCCCGACGCGCCCGGCACCTGGGGGCTGCTGACCTTCACCGTGCTGACCGACGGCGACATCGACGCGGAACCCGTACAGGCCGTCGTGCTGCTCTTCGACATGATCGTCACGACTCTGCGCTGGGCGAACCGCGTCGACGTCCCCACCCAGGACGAGGTGCTGGCCCAACTGGCCGAGATGGACCGGCCCGCACCGGATCAGCAGCCGACCGGCTCGTCGGCCTCCGCGCGGAGCGAGCCGTCGGCCGACGCCTCCGGCGCGTGAACCGAACGCGAAGAAAGTATGAAGCGGCCCCGGCCACGCTGGTCGTATGACAGTCGTCGCCACTTCCGCGCCGATCAGCCCGACCCGGGTGCGGATCGCCATCGTGAGCCCGGACATCCTCGCCCAGATCCGCCAGGTCTTCGCCCGTAAGAACCTCGACGTGGAATTCCTGCGCATGCCCTACGTCGAGGTCGCCGTCGCCCCCGCCGCCGCGCCCGCCGTCCCGCAGGTTGGGCAGGACCCGCGCCGGCTGTGCGCGGAGTACCGGCTGAGCGCGGTCGCGGTGGAGAGCCTGCCGCCCGCGGGGCAACCGGCCCTGGAGGTACGGCCGCACGCGCCCGCGGCCCCCGAGGACACCGCCCCCGAGGACCCGGCCCCGGCCCTGTCCCGCCGTCAGCACGAAGTGATGGCCCTGGTCTCCCGAGGCGCGCGCAACGCCGAGATCGCCGCGCGCCTGCACGTGAGCGAGAAGACCGTGAAGAACCACATCAACCGGATCTTCAGGTCGCTGGGTGCCGAGAGCCGGGTCGAGGCGGTGCTGATCTGGCAGCGGGGACAGCGCGGACCGTGGGACGGTACCGACCGGCGCGCGGTCCTGGCTGCTCGGCCGGAGCTTCCCGCGGTCCCGCGTCCAGAGCGCGCAGGAACTCCGTGACGTCGCCGACCTCCTCCGCGCCCAGCTCCCTCAGGCGCGACAGCGCCCGGTCCGCGAGGGCGCGGGCGGAGTCCGGTTCCGCCCTGGCCCGCTTCACCTTGGCGAGACCGAACAGCGTCAGCGCCTCGTGGTAGTGGTCGCCGCTCGACTCGCACAGCGTCAACGCCTCCTGGAAGTACCGCAGCGCCTTCTCGTCGTGGGCGAGCCCGTACTCGGCGCCGCCCAGATTGATCAGGATGTTGGCCTCCAGCAGGACGTTCCCGCAGCGCCGTGACACCGCGAGGCCGAAGGTGCCGTACCAGAGCGAGTCCTCGAACTCGCCCAGCTCGGCGTGGAGTTCGCACAGCACGTCCAGGCAGCCCGCCTCGTAGTACTCGTGGCCGCTGTGGCGCGCCAGGTCCAGGGCCTGACTGGCGTAGGACAGCGCGGCCCGGTACTCCTTGGCCTCACGGAGCGTGGACGCCAGATTCCCCAGCAGGCTGGTGCGCAGGACGTCGTCGCCCAGGTCCTCCAACAGCCGCAGACCGCGCCGCTGTTCGTGCACCGCGGCCTCGTTGTCCCCCAACCGGGAGTAGGCCACGCCCAGATGGTTGAGCAGCACCGCCTGGGCCCGCCGGTCCTCGACCATCTCGGTGCTGCGCACCCCGAGCCGCAGCACCTCGACCCAGTCCTTGGTCTGCCCGGCCGCGTAGAAGTAGTCGAAGAGCAGATAGGCCAACTGCCACGCCTCGTCGTGGCAGCCGATGCGCTGCGCGGTGCGCAGGAGCGGGGAGATGTTGTCCCACTCCTGCACGCACCAGGTCACCAACTCCTTCTGGTCCGCGAAGCGCAGCGGCGCGTGCGGGGCCACCGGGTCGAGGGTGAAGGGGAGTTTGACCGCGTTGGACTTGTAGTCCTGTGTGAGGGTCCGCACATACCAGTGCAGCACCCTGCGCAGCGCCCCCTTGCGGGACTCGGCGCTCTCGCCGTCGCCGGAGACCTCCTCGGCGTAGATACGGGTCAGGTCGTGCATCCAGTAGCCGTTGCCGGTGGTCTCCATCAGGTGCTGCGCGGCGAGATTGCGCAGCGCGGCGGCGGCCACCGGCGCCGGGACGTCCAGCAGCGCGGTGGCCGCCTCCGCGCGGATGCTCACCCCGGGGAACAGCCCCAGCGTGCGGAAGGCGTGCGCCGCCCGCGCGTCCAGCCGGGCGTAGGACCAGGAGAGCACGCCGCGCACCGAGTACAGCTCGTCGTCCGGGATCTGGAGCGCGTCGAGCCGGTACCGCACGTCCTCCAACTCGGCCGCCAGGTCGGCGATCCGCACCTGGGACGACCCGGAGGTCACCTGCTCCGAGGCGATCCGCAGGGCCAGCGGCAGGCGGTCGCACAGCTCGGCCAGCCGCCGGGCCGCGGGCAGTTCGGCGCCGACCCGCGCGTCCCCGATCGAGGTGCGCAGCATGCTCAGCGACTCGTCGGCGGTGAGCGGGGAGAGCGTCTCGCGGTGCGCCGAGTACCGCACCGCGAGGCCGCTGAGCCGGTTGCGGCTGGTCACGATGACGAAGGAGGGGCCGTCGCCCGGCAGCAGGTCCTCGACCTGGTCGGCCGACTCGGCGTTGTCCAGCACGATGAGCACGCGCTTGTCCCGGACGATGCTGCGCCACAGCGCGACCCGCTCCTCCTGGTCGGTCGGGACCGTCCCCGCGTGCGAGGAGGCGAGCAGGTGGTGCAGGGCGTCGGCGGGGGAGCGGGCCGGGCGCTTGGGGTCGAAGCCGCGCAGGTTCACATACAACTGGCCGTCCGGGTACGCGTCGGCCAGCAGGTGGGCGCACCGCACCGCCAGCGCGGTCTTGCCCACGCCCCCGACCCCGACGACCATCACGATCCGCGGCGGCGCGGCCTCGCCCCCGCCGTCGGGCGCGGCGTCCCGCGCCGCGTCCAGCACCCGGCGCACCGCGTCCTCCCGGCCGATGAAGTCGGCGACCTCGCGCGGCAGTTGCGCGGGGCGCACCGGGGCCGCGGCGGGAGCGGGGGCGGCGGGCGCGGTGTCCGCACCGGCGCTGTCGGCCAGCAACGACGCGTACAGCGCCCGCAGTTCGGCCGACGGGTCGATGCCCAGATCCTCGGCGAGGAGCTTGCGCAGATCGTGATAGCGGGCGAGCGCGTCGGCGGTCCTGCCGCTGCGGCTCAGGGCCGTGATCAGCAGGGCGCGCAGCCGCTCGTCGTAGGGATGGTCGGCCACGTGGAGCGCCAACCGGTCGGCCGCGGCGGCGGGTTGGGCCAGTTCCAGAAGCAGTTCGGCGTGCTCCACCACCAGCCGTAACCGAAGGTCGGCCGCCCAGGCGCGGTGCTCCGCGCCGAACGGTCCCGGCAGACCGCCGAGCGCCGTGCCCGAGCGCCACAGGGCCAGCGCCTCCTCGAAGACGGTGACCGCGGCGGCCGGTTCCCGCCCGGCGGCCAGGGACCTGGCCCGCGCCGCCAGCCGCTCGGCCACCGTGACGTCGAGGCCGTCGGGGTCGAGCAGCAGCGAGTAGCCCGCCGCCGAACTCGTCAGCGGCTCACCGAGACCGTCCAGCGCCCGGCGCAGACCGGACACGTAGGTGTGCAGGCTGCCGACGGCCGTGGTGGGGGGCGACTCGCCCCACACCCCGTCGATCAGACGGTCGCGCGAGACGACCGTGTTGCCGCTCAGCGCGAGGACGGCGAAGACCGCGCGCTGCTTCGGCGGGCCGAGAGCGAGTTCCCGTCCCGCCGCGTACGCGCGCAGCGGCCCGAGCGTCTCAACCCTCAGACGACCGTTGTCCATCACGGAACTCCCAGGAGGCGGTGCCCCGGCCCCGCACGGCACGCGCGCGGTTCCACGACTGCGATTCACGTCGTGGTTTCCTCCGCGTCGCATCGTCGCAACCGCACTATAGGCCGCGCCAACACCGTCCGACAGCCCGCACTCCGGCAGCACTGACGCCCCAGGCGTCCCACCGGGCGCGCCGGTGCGCGGGCCGCGGCGGACGCGCGCCCGGCGGTGGCCGAAACGTCATGGAAACCGGGGGTTGACGTGGTCGTGAGCCCGCTCTAACGTTCAGGCAGTTTATTTATCCAGTAAAGAAAGAGTGCGAATGAACGGGTCGTCGGGCGAGGATCTCACCAGCACCGCCGTGCTGGCACTGCTGGGCAGGGCAGGGCCGATGTCGCGGGCCGCGCTCGCGCGGGACCTCGGGATGAGTCCGGCGACGCTGACCCAGGTGACGCGGCGGCTGCTGACGCAAGGAGTGATCGAAGAGCTCGACCGGCAGGAGCCCTCCCGGGGCGGCCGTCGCGGTCGGCTGATCGGTCTGGTCGGCAGCGCGGGCCGGGCGCTGGGCGTCAAGGTGGCCGTCGACCACGTCGCGCTGGTCGACATGCGGCTGGACGGACGGGTCACGGAGACCATGACGGTCCCCTTCGACGCCACGGCGCTGGAGGCGGTGCCCGCCATCGCCGAACTCCTGCGTCCGTTCACCGAGTCCGCGCAGGGGGTGCCCCCGCTGCTGGGGATAGGAGTGGGCGTGCCCGGCACCGTCGACCGCCCGGACAGCGGGGTCGTGGACGCGGCGATGCTGAACTGGGAGAACGTACCGCTCGGCACCATGCTCGGCGCCTCCTTGGGGCTCGCCGTCCTGGTGGAGAACGACGTCAACGCCCTGGGCAGCGGTGAGCGCCTGTACGGGCGGGGACGCAGCCTCAACGACTTCCTGGTGGTCACCATCGGCCGCGGCGTCGGCCTGGCCGTCGTCGCGGGCGGCCATGTCTACCGGGGCGCCCACGGGGGCGCCGGAGACTTCGGCCACGTCCCGGTCGATCCGGACGGGCCGCCGTGCACCTGCGGGAATCGCGGCTGCCTGGAAGCCCTGATCAGCGATGACGTCCTGCTCCGTACGGCGCGCTCGGCCGGCATCCTCGGCGAGGGCGCCACGCCCGCCGACCTCGCGGACCTCGCGAACGGCTCGGACGGCGCCAACGGTGCGGACGGCTCGGACGGTGCCAACGACTCGGACGGCGCCAACGACTCGGGCGGCGCCAACGACTCGGGCGGCGCCGATGACCGTACGGCGACGGCACGTCGCATCCTGCGCGAGGCCGGACAGCTCCTGGGCCGCCAACTGGCGGGACTCGCCACGCTCCTGGACCCGCAGGAGATCGTGGTCATGGGGGAGGGGACCCGCTCCTGGCCCTGGTGGGAACCGGGCGTCCGGGAGGCGTTCGAACGCCACGCACCCCGCCGCGCCCGGGAACTGGCGATCACCGTCGAGCCGTACACGGACACCATCTGGGCGCAGGGCGCCGCCGCCCTGGTGCTCGCCGCGTCCCTGGACGGCGGCGTCGGCAGCGTCGATCCGCGTCGACGGATCCACGGGCTCGGCGGCGCGGCGGTCGAACGGAGCGCCAGATGACCATCGGCCCCCTTTCCGTACGCCCTGGCCGGGGACCGGTGTCCGCCCCGGCGTCCGTCCCGGCGGCCGCCGCCGCCCGACGGCGGAAGTGGCGCAACCGCGGCGCGGTGCTGTTCTTCCTGGCACCGAGCGCCGTCCCGCTGTTGCTGTTCACCTTCGCGCCGATGGTCTCCTCGCTGTGGATCAGCCTCCACTCCTGGGACCTGATCTCCCCGATGCGCTGGGTCGGATTCGCCAACTACCGCCACCTGCTGGGCGACGGCGACACCCGGGTCGCGTTCCTGCACACCGTGTACTTCATCGCCGGCTACCTCCCGCTGGTGTACGTGGGCGGCCTGGTCCTGGCGCTCGCCCTCAACCGCCGCATGCGGGGCCGCGGCGTCCTGCGGTCGGTCTACTTCCTGCCGGTCATCACCAGTTGGGTGATGGTCTCGCTGACCTGGAAGTGGATCCTCAGCCCCGACGGGGGACTGCTCAACCGGGTCCTGGGCGGCGTGGGCCTGCCCACCCCCGACTGGTGGGCCTCACCGACCTGGGCGCTGCCCTCGGTGATCCTCGCCTCGGCGTGGAAGGACCTCGGCTTCGTCATGGTCATCCTGCTGGCAGGGCTCCAGGCGATCCCGCGGGAGCTGTACGAAGCGGCCACCATCGACGGAGCGAACGCCTGGCAGCGGTTCCGGCGCATCACGCTTCCGCTGCTCTCGCCCTCCACCTACTTCGTCGTCCTCATCTCCCTGATCAACGGCTTCCAGGTGTTCGACCAGGTCTTCGTGATGACCGGCGGCGGCCCCGCCGGGTCCTCGCGCACCGTCGTCGAGGAGGTCTACGACCTGTCCTTCCGGTACGGGCAGGTCGGCGGCGGCTCGGCCCTGTCCTGGCTGCTCTTCGCCGTGATGATGGCCGTCACCGCGGTCATGACCCGAGTCCAGCGGCGGTGGGTGACCCATGCCTGAACTGACCACGACCCCCGCCCGACAGCCCGCGCCCGCGGCGGACCTCCCTCGCGTCCCGCCGTCCCGTACCGCGGACCGGGGCCCGCGCACGAGCACCCGCCGACGGCTGCGGGCCGCCGGCGTCACCGCCCTGGTCGTCCTCGGGGCGGCCGGAATGCTCTTCCCGTTCCTGTGGGTGCTGATCACCTCGCTGCAACCGCACGGCAGCGGGATCTCCGCCCCTTCCCTGATACCCGACACCGTCAGCGCGGACGGCTACCGCAGCCTCTTCCGCGCGATGCCCTTCACCCGGGTCGCCGTCAACAGCCTCTGCCTGGCCCTGGTCTCGACGGTCGTGCAGCTGATCACCAGCTCCATGGCCGCGTACGCCTTCTCCCGGCTGCGCTTCCGCGGCAGGGGCCTGGTCTTCGCCCTCTACCTCGCCACCATGATGATCCCGCTCCAGGTCCTGATCGTCCCGCTCTTCGCGGAGATGAAGGCCCTGAATCTGGTCGACACCTACTTCGCCCTGCTCGCCCCGACCCTCGCCTCGGGCTTCGGAGTCTTCCTGCTGCGCCAGGCCATGGACGCCGTACCCCGCGAACTGGACGAGGCGGCCCGGCTGGACGGCGCGGGCCACCTGCGGATCTTCGGCTCTGTGGTGCTGCCGCTGGTACGCCCGTCGCTCGCGACCTTCTCCGTCTTCGCCTTCATGGCCAGCTGGAACAGCCTCCTGTGGCCGCTGGTCATCATCCGCTCGCCGGAGTTCAAGACCCTCCCGCTGGCACTGGCCGACCTCCAGGGCCAGTTCGGCACCCAGTGGAACGTGGTGATGGCCGGATCGGTCCTCAGCACCCTCCCGATCATGGCCATCTACCTCTTCGCCCAGAAGCACGTGGTCCAGAGCGTCGCCCAGTCGGGCCTGAAGTAGCCGGCCGCCCGAGCGGCCCCGCCCCCCGGCGCACCTCCCGAACACCCTCCCACTCGCCACCACCCCGAGGAATCCGCCATGCGCACCCGCCACATCACCCTCGCCACCGGTCTCGCGGCACTGGCCCTGACCAGCGCCTGCTCCCAGGGCTCCGCCACCAGAACGACCTCGGACAACGGCGTGACCACCGTCCGCTACATGACGTTCTCCTCCGCCCCCGACCACACCAAGGACCTCGACACGATCGTCGCCGCGTTCGAGAAGCAGAACCCCACCATCAAGATCCAGGTCCAGGCCGTCCCCTACGCCAACTACGCCACGACGCTCCAGACCTCGATCGCCGGCGGCACCGCGCCCGACACCTTCGAACTCGACCAGCAGAGCCTGGTCACCTACGCCTCCTCCGGCGCGCTGCTCGACCTGACGGACCCCGCCGCCGAGGAACCGGCCTACAAGGCGTCGGCGTACGCCCCGGCCAACCTCGAAGCGGCACAGTACAAGGGCAAGCAGTACGCGCTGCCGGAGTCCTTCTCCACCGTGGTCCTCATCTACAACAAGGACCTCTTCGCCAAGGCCGGCGTCCCCGTCCCCACCGCGGACTGGACCTGGAAGGACGAGCAGGCCGCCGCGCTCAAGCTCACCGACCGCGCCAAGGGCGTATGGGGCGACTACCAGCCCATCAGCTTCAACGAGTTCACCAAGGCCCTCGACCAGGCGGGCGGCTCCTTCTTCTCCGCCGACGGCGCGAGAGCGACTTTCGACAGCCCACAGGGCGTCGCCGCCGCGAGATGGCTGATCGGCAAGAACAACCGGACGATGCCCGACGCCGCGAAGAGCGCGAGCACCCCCGACTTCGACACCAACCTCTTCAAGGCCGGCAAGCTCGCCATGTGGCACAACGGCAACTGGCAGTTCAGCGCCCTGAAGGACGTCCCCTTCGACTGGGACGTGGCCGTCGAACCCGGTGACACCCACAAGGCCAGCGCGGTCTTCCAGAACTCCGTCGCCGTCTCCAAGGCCACCGCGCACTCCGGCGCGGCCTTCAAGTGGCTGAACTACCTGACCACGTCCGACATCACCGCGAAGACCCGCGTCGACTCCTCCTGGGAGCTCCCGCCGCTGTCCGACACCGGCAAGGTCGCCGGATACCTCACCGCGGGCAAGCCGGCCAACCGCCAGGCCGTCTTCGACTCCCTGAAGAACCAGGCCGCCTCGCCCGTCATCGCCAAGCAGCAGCAGATGCAGGACATCATCAACAACGCCCTCACCAACGCCGCCGCCGGCCGGACGGACGTCGCCAAGGCGCTGTCGCAGGCGGCCGCGCAGGTCACCGCCCTGCTGAAGTGAGACTTCGGGCGCCCGCGGGAGACCTGACACTCACGCGGGCGCCCGAACCCCCCGCTTCCCGCACCCCTCCGCCACACCCGGCGACACCCGTATCGCCCGCTTAGGAGACACCAGCCTTGTCCACCTCCACGACGCAGTCACCCGGCCACGCGC
Source organism: Streptomyces sp. NPDC088910 (assembly GCF_044749865.1). Taxonomy (NCBI): domain Bacteria; kingdom Bacillati; phylum Actinomycetota; class Actinomycetes; order Kitasatosporales; family Streptomycetaceae; genus Streptomyces; species Streptomyces sp. NPDC088910. Next base: position 391,042 of record NZ_JBIVIV010000005.1, on the reverse strand, counting down.
GCCTCGCCCGCCGCAGCCTGGAGGTGATCACCGCCCACCAGGCCGCCTCCGGGGCGTACCCGGCCTGCCCCGGCTACGAGGTCTACCGCTACTCGTGGTTCCGCGACGGCTCGTTCGTCGCGGAGGCCGCCTCGCGGTACGGTGCGACCGGTTCCGCCGACGCCTTCCACCGGTGGTGCGCCAAGGTGATCACGGACCGCGCCTCCCGTATCGAGCGGATCATCGCCGTACGGGCGGCGGGAGGACAGCCCGCCGAGGCCGATCTGCTGCCCACCCGGTACACCCTGGACGGCGCGGACACCGGGGACGTCGGCTGGTGGGACTTCCAGACCGACGGCTACGGCACCTGGCTGTGGGCGCTCACCGAGCACCTGCGCCGGCACGGCGGCGACCCCGCCCCCTACCGCGAGGCGATCCGCCTCACCGTCGGCTACCTCGCCGCGACCTGGGACCTGCCCTGCTACGACTGGTGGGAGGAGTCCAAGGAGCACCGGCACGGGGCCACGCTCGGCGCCATCCGTGGCGGCCTCGCGGCAGTCGGCGCGGCAGGACTCGACACGGTGGGGCGCTGCGGACCCACGGTCACCCGGATCGACGCCCTCGTCCGCGAACAGGGCCTGTACGGCGGCGGCCTGGCGAAGTGGCTGGGCGGGGCGGCGGTGGACGCGAGCCTGCTGGCCTGCCTGACCCCGTTCGGCTCCGTGGACCCGGCGGGACCGGTCGCGCGCGCGACGCTCGCCGCGATCGAGCGCGACCTGGTGGAGCCCGAAGGCGGCGTGCACCGCTACCTCCAGGACGTCTTCTACGGCGGCGGCCAGTGGCCCGTGCTCGCCGGGCTGCTCGGGTGGCACTACGCACGCGTCGGCCGTACCGGCGACGCCCTGCGCGAGCTGGAGTGGATCGCCTCGCGGTCCACCGCCGACGGACTGCTGCCGGAACAGGCCCCGGGCGTACGCCTGCTGGCGCCGGAACACCTCGCGGAGTGGGAGGAGCGGTGGGGGCCGAACGCCACCCCGCTGCTCTGGTCCCACGCCATGTACCTCATCCTCGCCCATGAACTCGGAGTCTCCGTATGATCCGCCACCGTCCGCACGGCTCGGGCCACCCCTACGAGCCGACCGACGACCAGCGCGTGCCCGTGATCCCGTCGGCGGGTGAGCCGTTCGAGGTACGCGCCTCCACCGGAGCCGATGTCGAGGCCGTGGTGTGCGAGTGGGACGCCGGTGACGGCGTCACCGCGCTGACCGCCGCCGTCGAAGGCCGGACCGACCCGGCCGGTGACAACGGCGGAGACTCGGACAGTCACCTCGCGGCGGCCGCGAGCGGGCGCGGCGACCGTACCCGCTGGGTCGTCCGCCCCGCCCCGCTCGCCGAGGGCACGGCCGCCCGCTACCGCTTCGTGGCCAGGCACCGCGACGGCCGCACCCGTGCCACGTCCTGGCACACCGTCGCCCCCGCGGTGTGGCGCGAGGGGGCCGCGCTGCTGCGGGTCACCGCGGACACCGGCCGACTGGTCGAGGGGTCCGCCTCCAGGCTTGTGGCCGCCGACGGCGCGGTGCTGCGGGTCCGCTTCGCGCTGCGGCTGGCGCCCGACGCGCATGTGGTCGGCTTCGGCGAGCGCTACAACGCCGTCGACCAACGCGGACACACCCTGGACGCCCAGGTCTTCGAGCAGTACAAGGGGCAGGGCTTCACCACCCGTACGTACCTGCCCATGCCGTTCGCGATGGTGCTCGGCGGGGACGGCGCGGACAACTGGGCCTTCCACGTCCGCACTTCGCGGCGCACCTGGTACGACATCGCGGCGAGCGACCCGGACCTGCTGTGGATCGAGGCGCAGACCCCGCCGGACGGCGCGGTCGAGACGGTCTGCTTCGGCGGCGCGCCCCACGAGTTGCTGTCCGCCTTCCTCGACGAGGCCGGACGCCCCGAGGAACTGCCCGACTGGGTCTTCCGCCTGTGGGCCAGCGGCAACGAATGGAACACCCAGCAAAGGGTGATGGCCGAGATGGACCGCCACCGCGACGAGGACATCCCGGTCGGAGCGCTGGTCATCGAGGCGTGGAGCGACGAGGCGACCTTCACCGCCTTCCGGGACGCGCGGTACCCGGTCACGGAGGACGGCGCTCCGCACCGCCTGGCCGACTTCACCTTCCCGCCGGACGGCGCCTGGCCCGACCCCAAGGGCATGGTCGACGAGCTGCACAGCCGCGACATCAAGGTGCTGCTCTGGCAGATCCCGCTGATGAAAACGCGCCCGGCGCCGCGCGGCCAGGCCGCCGCCGACGCCCGCGCGATGATCGAGCACGGGTACACCGTCATGGAGGAGGGCGGCACGCGGCCCTACCGCAACAGGGGCTGGTGGTTCCCCCAGGCGCTGATGCCGGACCTGACCCACCCCAAGGCACGCCAGTGGTGGCTCGCCAAGCGCCGGTATCTGGTGGAGGAGGTCGGCGTCGACGGCTTCAAGACGGACGGCGGCGAACACGCCTGGGGCGACGACCTGCGGTACGACGACGGCACGACGGGCGCGCTGACCAACAATCTGTTCACCGTCGAATACCCGCGCGCGTACGGCGAGTTGCTGCGGGAGTGCGGCAAGGCGCCGGTCACCTTCAGCCGTGCCGGGTTCACCGGCTCGCAGAACGCGGGCGTCTTCTGGGCGGGCGACGAGGACTCCACCTGGGACGCCTACCGGCACTCCCTCACCGCCGGCATCACCGCCTCGGCCTGCGGCATCGTCTACTGGGGCTGGGACATCGCCGGGTTCTCCGGGGACGTCCCGGACGCCGAGCTGTACGTCAGGGCCCTCGCGGCGTCCTGCTTCATGCCGATCATGCAGTACCACTCGGAGTACAACCACCACCGGCTGCCGCTGCGCGACCGTACGCCGTGGAACATCGCGGACCGCTCCGGTGACCCGCGCGTGCTGGAGATCTCCCGGACGTACACGCACCTGCGCGAGCGGCTGGTGCCGTACCTGGCGCAGGAGACCCGCACCGGTCTGGCGCAGGGGAAGCCGCTGATGCGCGGGCTGTTCTTCGACGATCCCCGGGACCGGCGCATCTGGGACTTCCCCGACCAGTTCCGGCTCGGCTCCGCGCTCCTGGTCGCCCCGGTCACCGAGCCGGGCGCCACCGGCCGTGAGGTCTATCTGCCGCACGGCGACTGGGTCGACGTCTGGACCGGGCGGACCCACACCGGCGGCCGGGTCGTCGAACGGGCCGCGCCGCTGGACCTCATCCCCGTGTACGCGACCGCCGACCGGTGGGCCGATCTGGAACCGGTCTTCACGACCGGCGGCTGACCGACGCCGCAGAGCGGTGGCGCACCCGACGCCTGCCCCGACGCCTGCCCCGGCTCCGGTTGAGCGGCGTCGGGGCGGCGTCGGGGCGGCGTCGGGGCGGCGCCCTCCGTCTCATCCGAGCGTCCGCGGCCGTCCCACGATCGCGCGCACCGTCTCCGTCGGCACCTTCGGCTCGCGCTCCGCCGTGAGCAGGCCGTTGGTCTCCTGGAGGGTGTCGGTCAACTGGGTGTAGCAGAAGCCGGCCAGGCCGGAGTCGACGGCGGCGGTCACCAAGGCGTCGAGGCGCGCGGTGAAGTCCTCCTCGGTGGCCACCGTGTCGTACCCGAACCAGTTCTCGCCGTCGGCCGGTTCGAAGGTGGCGCCGCCGAATTCGCTCAGCACCACCGGCTGGCCCTGGTGGCGTACGCCCTCCAGGGTGAGCCGCTTGCCCGCGGGCCACCGCTCGGTGAACGCGCCCTGGCGCAGGGCCGCGTGGCCGTAGCGGTCGGCCAGGACCGAGGCGTGCTGGGTGTAGTCGTGGACGCCCCAGATGTCGGCCGCCGACAGCTCCCAGCCGTCGTTGGAGACGGCGGGCCGGGTCGGGTCGAGCGCCTTGGTCAGGTGGTACAGCGCGTCCATGAAGTGCCGCTGCTCCGGCACCAGCGCCGGATTCGGCACCGACCAGGACTCGTTGACCGGGACCCAGGCGACGATCGCGGGATGGCTGAGGTCCCGGCGGATCGCCTCGGTCCACTCGTGCGCCACCCGCTCCACGGTCGGCGCGCCGAACACGTAGGCCGACGGCATCTCCTCCCAGAGCAGCAGGCCGAGCCGGTCGGCCCAGTACAGGAACCGCGGGTCCTCGATCTTCTGGTGTATCCGCAGCCCGTTGAGCCCCAGTTCCTTGGCGAGTTCCACGTCCCGGCGCAGCGCCTCCCCGGGCGCGGCGAGGTGGGACTCGGGCCAGTAGCCCTGCTGGAGCGCCATGCGCAGGAAGTACGGCCGGTGGTTGAGCAGGAAGACGCCGTCGTCCCAGCCGAGGTCGCGCAGGCCCAGGTAGGAGGAGACCTGGTCGAGGCGGGCCCCGTCGGCGGGGTCGGTGACCGTCACGGCGGCGTCCACCAGGTGCGGCTTCTCCGGGCGCCACAGCAGGTCGTCGAGGTCCTGGCCGTGCCGCAGCGCGGGGACGGAGATGTCGAAGGCGGTCTCCTGGCCCTCGGTACGGATCCGCTGCTCGGCCAGCACCCGCTCGCCGACGGTGAGGCGGACCGTGAGGTCGCGCGGGCCGCGCGGCCAGCGGCTGAGGCGGACCCGGCAGCCGACCCGGGCGTGGGCGACGTCGGGCAGCCAGTGCAGGACGGTGACGTGCTCCTCGGGGACCTCTTCGAGCCACACCGGCTGCCAGATCCCGGTGGTGCGCTCGTACCAGATGACGTGCGGGTCGCGCCGCCAGTCCTGCTTGCCCCGTGGCTGCGCCGCGTCCAGCGGCTGGTCCTCCGCGCGGACCACGAGCACATGCTCGCCGTCGCCGTCGAGAACGTCCGTCAGGTCGCAGGTGAACCCGGTGTGCCCGCCCTCGTGCCGCCCTGCCGGCCGCCCGTCCAGCCACACCTCGGCGCGGTAGTCCACCGCGCCGAAGTGCAGCAGCAGGCGGCCGGAGGCGGGCCGGCGCAGACCGAGGGAGCGGCGGTACCAGACCACCGGGTGGTGGCCGGTGTCGTGGACGCCGGACGCCTTGGACTCGGGCGGGTACGGGACGGTGATCGTCGTGGTGAAGGGCTCGGTGACCGCCGGGTCCATCCAGCGCTCGGCGCGCCCGGTGTCGGCGTCGTCGTGGGCGAAGAGCCAGGGGCCGCACAGGTCGTGCCAGTCGGGGTCGCGGACCAGTTGCGGCCGGGGGTGACCGGCCGCGTCGAGGTGTGTGTGGGGCATGGGGGAGTGCTCCGGAGGTGAGTCTTGACGGATGGCGGGACGCGGGCGGCGGCCGGGTGCGCCGGTCAGCGGTCGTACGGGTCGGCGGGGCGCCGCAGGTCCACGGCGGTCGCGGCGAACGCCAACGGGCCGGGCAGCAGCGGCAAGAGGACGGGGATGGCCCACAGCAGCAGCGCCGCCAGGACGACGGCTCCGGCCAGCAGGGCGGTGCCGCGCGGGTCGGCCAGGGAACGCGCCAGGGCTTCCCGGCCCGAGAGCCGGTGCGGTCCGTCCAGGGCGACCGCGCGCAGGCCGACGGCCGCCGCGCCGAGGGCGAGCAGCATCAGGACCGGCGCCATGAGGGCCGCGCCGGGCAGCCCGGAGCGCAGCAGTTCCTCGTCGAGCAGGAACAGCACGGCGAACGCGGGCGGCACCAGGCCCTTGAGCAGCGCGGGCAGGGTCAGCCGGGCTCGCACCTCGGCCAGCAGGTCGCCGAGCCGGATCTGCACGCCGTTCGCCGCGGTCCGGCGGAACACGGCGCAGGCGGCGGAGAGCGCCGCCGGTGCGGTGACCACCGGCAGGCAGGCCACGGCGGTGACCACGCCCACCAGCAGCATGTCGGCGAAGAGGGTGAAGCCGGAGCCGAACACCTCGCCCGGCTCGCGGTGGGCCCGGCGGGAAACGACGGGTGGGTGACTCATCGGTCCTCCTCAGCTCTTCAGTCCCGAGGTGGCCATGCCCTGCACCAAATAGCGCTGGAACACGAGGAAGAACAGCACGATGGGCAGCACGGAGATCACCGACATGGCGAACATGGGCCCGTAGGCGGAGGTGCTCGACTGGTCGACGAAGCTCCGCAGCGCCAGCGTGATGGTGGCCTTCTCCGGCGAGAGCAGGTAGATCATCTGGGCGAAGAAGTCGTTCCAGGACCAGATGAACGAGAAGATCGCGGTGGTGATCAGCGCGGGCCGGCTCAGCGGCAGGACGATGTGGAAGAACGAGCGGAACGGGCCGCAGCCGTCGATCCTGGCCGCTTCCTCCAGGTCCCTGGGCAGATTGCGCATGAACTGCACGATGAGGAAGACGAAGAACGCGTCCACCGCGAGGAATTTGGGCAGGACGAGCGGCCAGTAGGTGTTCATCATGCCGAGCTTGTTGAAGATGATGTACTGCGGGATCAGCACCACGTGCTGCGGCAGCATCAGCGTGGCCACGGTGAAGGCGAACATCGGGCCGCGCATCCGGAACCGCAGCCGCGCGAAGGCGTACGCGGCCAGCGAGCAGGACGTCACCGTGCCGATCACCGAACCGAGGCCGATCAGCATGCTGTTGCCGAGCAGCCGGGTCACCGACACGCCCGAGACACCGTCGAGCGCGGTGGTGTAGTTGCTCCACTCGAAGTGCCGGGGCCACAGGTCGACGCTGGTCACCACCTCGTCGGCGGGCTTGACGGACGTCACCAGCAGCCAGAGCAGCGGGTAGAGCAGGGCGAGCAGCGCGATCAGGGCGACCGTGTGGGGCAGCCGGCGGCGCAGGGTCAGATTCATCGTTCCGCCTCGTCCGCGTAGAACACCCAGGACCGGGAGGTCTTGAACAGCACCGCGGTGACGGCCGCGATGGCGAGCAGCATCAGCCAGGCCATGGCCGAGGCGTAGCCCATGTGCGAGGCGGTGAAGCCGCGCTCGTACAGATAGAGCGTGTAGAAGAGCGTCGAGTCGGCCGGTCCGCCGTTGCCGCCGCTGACGACGAAGGCGGGCGTGAAGACCTGGAAGGACTGGATCACTTCGAGCACCAGGTTGAAGAAGACCACCGGCGAGAGCATCGGCACCGTGACGGACACGAACTGCCGCCAGGCGCCCGCCCCGTCGAGCGCCGCCGCCTCGTACAGCTCCGGCGAGATCTGCTGGAGACCGGCCAGGAAGATGACCATGGGGGCGCCGAACTGCCACACGGTCAGCAGCACCACGACGTAGGTCGCCAGATGCGGATTGCCGACCCAGCCGCCGATGTGGATGCCGAAGGTGCCGAGGACGTTGTCGATCGTGCCGCCGTCGTTGAACAGCGCCCGGAACACCAGCGCGATCGACATGCTCGCGCCGAGCAGGGACGGGGCGTAGAACGCCGACCGGTAGAAACCCCGGCCCCGGCTGCTGAGCCGCTTGAGCAGCATCGCGGCGCCCAGCGCGAGGGCCAGCTTGAGCGGGACGGCGATCACCACGTACTTCAGGGTGGTCAGGACCGACCGCCAGAACCGCGGGTCGGCGGTCAGCATCTCCGAGTAGTTGCGCACGCCCACCCAGTGCGGGGTGGAGAGCATGTCGTAACTGGTGAAGGAGAGATAGAGGGAGACCGCCATCGGCACCAGGGTCACCGCGACCGCGCCGATCATCCACGGGGTGAGGAACACATACGCGGGCCAGCGCGCCTCCCGGCCGCGGCGGGTGCGCCGGTCCGGTCCCGGCGTGTCCTCGGGCCGCCCGGCGGCCTCGGCCGTCTCGATCCGCGCGACGCTCATGACTCCAACTCCTGCTTCGCCTGGACGACCAGCTCATGGGCCGCCTTCGCGGGCGACGCCAGGCCGAACTCCACCCGCTGGTACTCGCGGACGAAGGCGCTCTGGATCGCGACGTCACCTTTGGGAGGTGCGGACGGCGGCGGCCGCACGCCGTACTTCTGCATCACCTCGTCGAACTGCCAGACCTTCAACTCCGGTCCTGTCAGCTTGCTGTTCACCTCGGCGGCGATCTTCCGATTGGGCGGCTGGGAGCGGGTGACGCCCAGAATGTTCCCCGCCTGCGGGTCGTTGAGGAGGAAGTTCATCAACTGGGCCGCTTCCTGCGGGTGTTTCGAGTGGGCGCCGATGCCGATCAGCATCGTCGGCTTGAAGTACGACCCCGCCTTGCCGTCGATGGTGGGCACCGGCGCGAAGCGCATCGCGTGCCCGGTCGGGCTGGTGAAGCCGGTGAAGGTCGCGTCCCAGGAGTAGTCCATGGCGTCCAGACCGCGGCTGAAGGCGCTGATGCCCGTCGCGTCGGCCTGCGCGCTGTCCTTGGCCGAGACCACCGCCCCCGCCTTCTGGAGTTCGTGGAAGAAGGTCCAGAAGTCGGCGAGGTCCTTCTCGGTGTAGCCGAGCTCGGTGGGGCTCGCGTAGAGCTGCTTGCCGTGGCTGCGCAACCAGTCCTCGAAGACGTCCTCGTTGCTCCCGCCGTCGTTGCCGCCCGCCACGGTCCGCCCGTCGGGGGACTTCAGCTTCAGCCCGGCGATCCTCGCACTGGCGTCGGCCCAGTCCTGCCAGGTCCACGAGGGCTGCGGCGCCGGGACACCGGCGGTGTCGAAGACGTCGGCGTCGTAGACGTAACCGGTGATCCCGCGGCCCATCGGCAGCGCGTACTGCTTTCCCGCCAGGTAGCCGGTGCGCACCAAGGACGTGTCCATCTCGGCGGTGTCGAGGGTGCCGTCCTTGACGTACCGGTCCAGGGGAAGCAGCGCGCCGCCGGTGGAGAACTGGGAGATCTGGCGGTAGTCGAGCTGCGCCAGGTCCGGTATCCCGCCGCCCGCGGCCTGGGTGGACAGCCGCTGCTTGTAGGAGCCGAAGTCGGCGTTGGACATCTGGACGCTGATGTCCGGGTGCGCCTTCTCGAACAGGCGCACCGCCTTCTCGGTACGGGCCTGGCGTTCGTCGTTGCCCCACCAGGAGAAGGTGAGGGTGAGGTGACCGCCCGAGGCGCCGGAGGCGCCGCAGGAGGTGAGCGCGGCCAGCAGAACGGTGCTGCAACCGGCGGCGACCGCCGCGGCGACCGCTCGGCGGCGGAGGAACCGACGCCGGCCGCTTTGGGGCTCGGGCATGGTGGCCTTTCCGGGGTGGGTGGGTGGGTGGAGCGGTGGCACGAGGCGCCCGCCGCCGCACGGGGGCTGGGAACGGCGACGGGCTGTTCGGCTCACCCGTCGTGGGCGGACGCCGAGGGGCGGGGACGGGCCGTTCGGCTCACCCGTCGTGGTAGACGTCGAGACGGCCGCACATCCCGAACCGTCCGGTCGCGGCGGGTCCGCTCGCGTGGGTACGGGCGTCGGCCAGATGGCGCGCGTCGCCGTCACCGAGAGCGGCCAACTGGTCGTGCGTGGCGGTCACCGCCGCGCGGGCGCCCTCGCGCCAGCGCCGCTCCCAGTCGGCCAGGCGTGGCCGCACCAGCTCGGCCGCCGCGCGGTGGAAGGCGGCCAGCGGCTCCGGATCACCCGCGGCGAGCGCGTCGCGCAGCTCGAGGAACCGGCGGGTGGCGAGGTCACGGCGGGCCCGCGCCGCGCCGACCAGCTCCCGCTCGCTCCCGCTCGTCGGCAGCCGGACCGCCGTCGCGTACACCTCGGGGTCGGTCAGCCGGTCGGGGGGCAGGGTGAGGACGGCGTCGCCCGCCTCGGGGAGTCCGCCGTTCTGCATCACGACGGTGATCCGCAGCCCGCCGTCGTTGACCAGCCGGTGGATGGTGCCGGGGGTGAACCAGGCCACGGTGCCCGCGCGCAGCGGGGTCTCCTCGAAACCGGAGGCGGTCAGGGTCTGCACGGCGCCCTCGCCGTCGGTCACCACGTACCCCTCGCTGCACGTCAGATGGAGGTGCGGGGTGCCGCCGCCCGGCCTGCCGTCCACGGTCGGCCAGTCGTAGACGCTCAGCCGGGAGACCGCGACCGCCCCGGGGAACCCGTCGTAGCCCGCCGTCACCACGGGTGCCGCTCCAGATGGGCGGTGACCGCCGCACGGTCCCAGGCGCCGTCGGCGACATGGACGCGGTACGTACGGTCCAGGACCTCGCCGGGGGCCAGGACCAGCTCCTCGTGGAAGGCGAAGGACGGGGCGACCGCGGCGAACGGGTCGGTGCGCACGAACCAGTGCGCGGGGTGGGTGCCCTTCTCGCCCGCGTGGTCGTTGCCCGGCGCGTGCTCGAAGACGACAGTGGCGTGTCCGTCGCGTCCGTCGTGCTCGCCGCTGTAGGCGAGCCAGGGCGCCTGCTCACCCATGAGGTCGCGCTCGGCGCTGTCGCCGTCCGCGGTGAAGGCGTGCCCGTCGCGGAAGGCGCGCGGCCCGCGCCAGAACAGCCCGGTGTAACCGGCGTCGGGCCGCCCGGCGGTGGTGGGGCTGCCGAACCGCAACGGCTCGGCGCGCCGGTTGGTGACGGCCGAGGACCAGGTCAGGGTCCAACCGCCCTCCTCGGCGGTGACCTCGATCCTGCGGTCCTCCTCGGCCCAGAGCGAGCCGTCGTACGGGCGCCAGGTCAGGCGCTCGGCGATCACCACGCCGTCGGGACCCGCCGACACCTCGTCGAAGCCGACGTGCGCCATCGAGCCGATCCGCTCGGGCAGCGCCACGTACCCCTCGCCGTGCACATACGTGTTGCCGCCCCACAGATTCTGACCCGACAGGTGCGAGGCGGTGAGCTGGAGGCCCTTGTGCCAACGGTGGTCGTTCGGGCGGTAGTCGGTGACCAGACCACCGCCGAGGGTGCGGATCGGGTGGAGGTACGGCTTCGGCGCCTCCCAGGCGGCCTCCGGGCGGTACACGTAGGCGAACAGCTCGGTACCGGTGGCCCGGTGGGTCACGGTGATCCGGTCGTCGTGGACGTGGGTCAGCGACAGCGTCATGCGGCCTGCTCCTCCTCGCGGGCGCCGACCGGCAGCCGGTCGGGTTCACCGCCGTGCATGGCGGCGTAGAACGGGTCGTCGGGGCTGATCTCGCCCGCCCGGACGGTGGCGTCGGTGAAGGCGGACTTGTAGAGCGCGGCGGTGAACTCCACGATCCCGCGGCCGCCTTCGCCGCCGGTCGGGTGCGGGGTTCCGGCCCGGATGTCGGCGACGAGGGCGCGTAGTTGGGCCAGGTGGGAGCTGGGTTCGTCGGGGCCGAAGTCGTTCCAGGCCCGTGCCGTCCGCGCCGGGACGCCGGGGGCCGGGGTGATCCGCCAGTCGGCGTTGCGGTAGCCGTAGAGATGGGTGAGCTCGACGGTCGCCAGCTCGCAGTCGATCCGTATCCGGCTGACCTCGTCGGGGCTGAGCACGCTGTTGACGACGGTGGCGACCGCGCCGCTCGCGAACCGGACCTGGGCGGTGGAGACGTCCTCGGTCTGCACGTCGTGCACCAGCCGGGCGGCCATCGCGCGGATCTCCCGCCACGGGCCCAGCAGGTCGAGCAGCAGGTCGTTCTGGTGGATGCCGTGCCCCATGGCGGGACCGCCGCCCTCGGTGTCCCAACGGCCGCGCCACGGCACGGCGTAGTAGTCCGCGCCCCGGTACCAGGTGGTCTGGCAGTGCGCGACCAGCGGCCGTCCGAAGGCCCCCTCGCGCAGCAGTTCGCGGACGTGGCGGGCGCCGGAGCCGAACCGGTGCTGGAAGACGAAGGCCGCGGTCGGGGCGCCGGGGCCCCGCTCGGCGGCGGCCGTCACCGCGTCGTAGTCGGCGAGCGAGGGGCACGGCGGCTTCTCGCACCACACATGGGCGCCGGTCCGCAGCGCGGCGACGGCCTGCTCCCGGTGGAGCGAGGGCGGTGTGCAGAGGACGACCAGGTCGGGGCGTACCTCGCCGAGCATGGTGTCGAGGTCGGTGAAGGCGCCCGGCACGGAGAACTCCTCGGCGGCGGCGCGGGCCGCCTCCTCGGCGACGTCGACCACGGCGACGATCTCCACCGAGCCCTCCGCCGCCACAGCGGCGAGCGCGGGCAGGTGACTTCCTCGGGCGATGGATCCGGTGCCCACCACGGCGGTGCGCAGCGGGAGATTCGGGCGGTGCGGGGACATGCGGGCCCTCTCGTGAGGCTGGCGGTACGTCACGGGCGGTGGCGCGGAAACGGGCTGTCCGGCCGCCGCTCGACCGCCGGGGGCGCGACGGCGGTCCGCCACGCGCCCACGGCGTCCGGGCGCACGGAGACCCCCGGCAGGGTCGGCCAGTGGTTCCTTCGCCCGGCTGTTCCAACGTTGTAACCAGTGTGTGTCCTGGCGGTCAACCCTTTGGGCGCGGACGACTGCCGCCTGCACGCGTCTGCGGGACGCTCTGCGTTGAACTGCCCTACAATGAGGCGTCTCCGAGAAGGGCGGGTACGTGACAGCAGTGCGGCTCAAGGACGTCGCCGATCGCGCGGGCGTCTCAGTCAAGACTGTTTCCAACGTTGTACGCGGAATGTCGAGAGTGGCCCCCGCCACCCGAGAGCGCGTCATGGTCGCGGTGAGCGAACTGGGGTACCGTCCGAACCCGTCGGCGGTACGGCTGCGCACCGGCCGCAGCGGGCTGATCGCTCTGGCGGTGCCGTTCCTGGCCACGCCCTACTTCGCCGAACTCGCCCACCACGTCAGGACCGAGGCGTCCCGGATCGGACTCACCGTCCTGATCGAGGAGACGCTGGGCGACCCCCGCGAGGAGCTGCGGCTGGCCACCGGGCTCGGCGCGGCCCTGCTCGACGGCGTGATCCTCTCCCCGCTCCGGGTGCCCTTCGACCAACTCGCCGCCACCACGGCCGGTTTCCCGCTGGTGCTGCTGGGCGAGCGCGAGGACGGCCGGGAGCAACTCCACGCCGACCACGTCCTGATCGACAATGTGGCCGCCGCCCGTGAGGCCGCCGCCCACCTGGTCTCGCTCGGCCGGACCCGGCTCGCCGTCGTCGGCGTGGACCGGCAGGGCTCGGCGACCAGCAGGCAGCGCCTGGAGGGCTTCCAACTCGCCCTGCACGCGGCGGGTCTGTCCTTCGACCCCCGACTCGCGCCGCAGGTCGAGGAGTTCGACCGGCGCAGCGGGCTGCGGGCGGGCCGCGCGCTGGCCGCCCTGCCCGCCGGGAGCCGCCCGGACGCGGTGTTCTGCTTCAACGACATGCTGGCCGTCGGCGCGATCCGGGCCTTCCACGAGGCCGGTCTCGCCGTGCCCGGGGACATCGCCGTCGCCGGCGTCGACGGCAGCGAGGAGGGCCGTTACGCCACTCCCTCGCTGACGACGGTGGTGCCCGACAAAGCGGCCATCGCCTCGCTGGCCGTCACGTCACTGGCCGGCCGGATCGGCGCGGCGACCCCGCCGGGGCACGCGGTGCACGTGGCCCCGTACCGGCTGGAGGTGGGGGAGTCCACGACGGGGGTGCGGCGTCCGGTGGCCGACTGACCGGCGGTGGCGCACGGGCCGGTCGTGTCCGGGGGCGCCGTGCGGTTTTCTCCGGGGCGCGCGTCGGCGTGCTCCGGGGCACGGGTCGGCGTGCTCCGGGGCGTGGGCCGGTCTGCTCCGGGGCGCGGGCCGGTTTTCTCCGGGGCGCGGCTCCTCAGACCGCGGACGCGAGCGCGACGACGGTGCCGGTCGTCCTGGCCTCCTCCGCGGCCCACACCACGCGGTGGCTGGCCAGACTCGCCGCCGCGTCGGACTTCAGGACGCCGCCGTCTCCGGTGGCGACCGCCTCCAGGAAGGCGTCCATCAGCGCCTCGTCACCCCCGCCGTGACCGTCCGCGGCCGAGGCGCCCGCGGTGGTGCTGGTGTCCACGACGCCCTCCTCGCCGGTACGGAAGTCGACCGTCCTGATGGTGACGCCGTCGCCGTCGAGATAGCCGTGGGTGCCCAGCAGCCGGGTCCTGCGGTGCTCCTGCGGGGTGAAGGCGCTCATCGTGAACGAGCAGGTGGCGCCGTCGTCGAACTCCATCGAGACCACCTGGTGGTCGACGACGTCGTTGTCGCACGCGTAGACGCAGCGCCCGTAGGGACCGGTGCGCAGCGCCTGAAGGACACCGGCCTCGGTGTGGTCCTCGGTGACCGCGGACAGCGGCCAGTAGCGCCGCTCGGGGTCCTCCAGACAGTCCAGGTACAGGCGCTTGGCCGAGTACGGGCAGGTGCTCTCGATCGGGCAGTCGGTGCAGCGCGCGGCGGCGCCCGCGGGGGCGGCCTCGGCCCGGAAGTGGGTGAGACTGCCGAAGGAGCTGACCCGGCGCGGCGAGCGGCCGAAGAGGTACACCAGCCAGTCGATGTCGTGGCACGACTTGGTGAGCAGCATCGGCGCCGAGGTGTCCGAGCGCCGCCAGTTGCCCCGGACGAACGAGTGCGCCTGGTGCCACCAGCCGACCGGCTCCAGGTGCTGGACGCTGACCAGTCGGCCGATCGCGCCCTCGTCCAGCATCCGCTTGAGCGTCTGCGTGTACGGGGTGTACCGCAGGACATGGCAGACGGCGAGCATGATCTTGTTCCGCTCGGCCGCCTCGGCGATCTCCGCGGACTCGGCCTCGGTGGTGGCCATCGGCTTCTCCAGGAGCACGTGATAGCCGAGGTCCGCCAGCGCGACGGCCGGTTCGGTGTGCTGTCTGTCCTGGGTGGCCACGATCGCGGCGTCGGCGAGCCGTCCCGCCGCCGCCAGTTCCGACCAGTCGGCGTACACCCGGTCCTGCGGGACGGCGAACTCCTCGGCCGCGGCGGCGCGCCGCACCGGATCGGGTTCGGCCAGTGCCACCACCCGCCCTGTGCCGGTGACCTGCGCGTGGCGTGCGTAGGTCTGTCCGCGCAGCCCGGCGCCGACGAGAGCTAGAGTCACCCGAGACATAGGATCCTTTCCTATTTATCATGGACTCTCTCATTATTAAGCGCGCAGCAACCAAACTCAAGGGGACGTCGTGACCGAGACTCCGAGCGGCGGCGACCTCTCCCGGCTCCGGCAGCTCAACTCCCTCGCCGTGCTGGGGGAGCTGAGGTCCGCACCGGCGATGACCCTGACCGAGCTGTCCCGGCGGACCGGGCTGTCGCGCGCCTCCACGGAGGACGTGGTGCGCGAGTTGCTGGACAACGGCTGGCTGGCCGAGGTGCCCGCCGCGGCCGGGATGGTGGGCCGGCCCGCCCGGCGGTTCCGGTTCCGCGCCGACGCGGGCCGGGTGCTCGGGGTGGACATCGGCGGCCACAAGATCCTGGCGCTGGTGGCTGACCTGGACGGAACGGTGCTGCACAGCGCCCGGGTGGCGGTGGCGCCGGCCATGGGCCGCAAGGAGCGCCTGGCCGCGCTGGACGGCGCGGTGGCAGGAGCGCTCGCGGGCGGCGGCCTGACCACCGGCGACCTGTGGGCGACGGGCGTGGCCACCACCGGACTGGTGGACGGCGCGGGCAGGGTGATGCTCTCCGAGGCGCTGCCGGAGTGGACCGGCGTGGACGTCGGAGCGCATCTGCGCCGCCTGGTCGGCGGCCCGGCGCTGGTCGAGAACGACAGCAAGCTGGCCGCGCTGGCCGAGTCGTGGTGCGGGGCGGCGCGTTACGCCAAGGACGTGGTGGTGATCCTCGCCGGTCTGCGGACCGGCGCCGGGCTGATCATCGACGGCAAGCTGCACCGCGGCTTCGGCAACGCGGCCGGAGAGATCGGAGCACTGCCCGCCTCGGGCTGGATCAGGGCGCAGGAGCACCTGCGCGGGTGGCCGCCGCAGGCCGGTCCCGTGCCGGAGCGGACCGGGGTGTCGGGGCAGGGGCAGGGGAGGGGGCGGGGCGCGGGAGCGCACGCGGACACAGCGGTTGACCAGGAGGCCGCGGCCGAGGCGGTGTTCGAGGCGGCGCGCGCGGGCGACCGCAAGGCGGCGGCCGTGGTGCGGCGCTATGTGCGGGACGTGGCCGTCGGGACGGCGGCGCTGGTGCTGACCCTGGACCCCGAACTGGTCGTGATCGGCGGCGGTTTCTCCCGGTCGGCCGACCTGATCGCGGAGCCGCTGCGGCGCGAGCTGGACCGCTGGTGCATCCGCACGCCCGAGGTGCGCATCTCCGAGTTCGGCGACGAGGGGGTGGCGCTGGGCGCGCTGCGGCTGGCCCTCGACCACGTGGACCGGCAACTGCGCGAACGGCACGAACTGGGCGGCGTGGAGCACTTCTCCCGCCGCGTCTGACCGGGCGCGGAGACCGCTGAGAGGAATTCTTCATCTCACGGGTCTTGACTTAATTTCCATGGACTCCATGATTAATGCCACTCGACGACTCCGGCTGACGGTCCACCGCCGGGGCGTGTGGATCCTGGGAGGGCCCGGTATGCGGAAGTCGGTGCGATGGTGTGCGGTGGCGCTCGGGGTGGTGCTGGCCGCCTCGGCCTGTTCGTCGGGCGGGAGCGGCTCGGACGCGGGCGGTTCGGGCGCGGGCGGTTCGGGCGGCAAGGTCACCTTGTCGTACGGGGTGTGGGACGCGACGCAGAAGACGGCCATGGAGCAGCTCGGCCGCGAGTTCACCCGCACCCACCCCGGCATCACGGTCAAGGTCCAGCTCACCCCGTGGGCCGACTATTGGACCAAGCTCAAGGCGGCTGCCACCGGCGGCGCCGCCCCTGACGTCTTCTGGATGAACGGCCCCAACTTCCAGCTCTACGCCTCCAACGGCGTGATCCGCCCGCTGGACGACGGCATCGCCAAGGACAGGACCGACCTGTCCGCCTACCCCAAGCAGTTGGTCGACCAGTACACGTACCAGGGCAAGCACTACGGACTGCCGAAGGACCTGGACACGGTCGGCGTCTGGTACAACAAGACGCTCTTCGACGCCGCCAAGGTCCCCTACCCGAAGGCCGGTTGGACCTGGGGCGACTTCCGGAAGGCGGCCGCGGCGCTGACGGACGCGAGCAAGGGCCAGTACGCCACCGGCGCGGAGCTGACCAGCTTCCAGGAGTACCAGTACAACACCATCGCCCAGGCCGGCGGCTATGTGATCTCACCGGACGGCAAGAAGTCCGGTTACGCCGATCCGAAGACGATCGAGGGCCTGCGCTTTTGGACCGACCTGATCCAGAAGAAGCAGTCGCCCGACCTGAAGACCATGACGGACACCGCACCGCTCCAGCTCTTCGAGGCGGGCAAGCTCGCGATGTACTGGGGCGGCTCCTGGGACTCCCTGGAATTCGGCGGCAACGCCTACACGAAGGACCGGGTCGACGTCGCCCCGCTGCCCACGGGCGAGAAGCGGGCCACGATCATCCACGGCCTCGCCAACGTGGTCTCGGCGCGGACCAAACACGCCGACCAGGCATGGCAGTTCGTGAACTTCCTCGGCTCCGAGCCGGCCGCCGAGATCCTGGCCAAGTCCGGCGCGATGCCGGCGTACAACGGCACGCAGGGCGCCTGGATCGCCGCCTACCCGCAGTTCCACCTCCAGACCTTCCTCGACGAGGTGCCGTACGGCGTCCCGTACCCGGTCTCGAAGAACACCGCCGCCTGGAACGAGGCCGAGCTGACGTATCTCACCAAGGCGTGGAACGGCCAGGAGCCGGTGGACAAGGCGGCGCGCGGGCTGGCCGCGGCGATGGACGACCTGCTCGCCAAGGAGTGACATGACCCTCACGTCCACCCCCGGCGCCGCCGCCGGGGACGTGCAGGCGGCCACCGGCGCCCGGCCGCGGACCGGGCGGCTGTCACGGCTGCCCGGCCGCTTCCGGCGACCGCGCCGCGACCGCGTCACCGAGGCGCTGTGGGGCTACGCCTTCATCGCGCCGACCGGCTTGGGCCTCGCGGTCTTCTACCTGTGGCCGGTCGTGCAGACCGCGTACTTCTCGTTCACCCGCTGGGGCGCCTTCGGCGGCCACACCTGGAGCGGGTTGGACAACTACCACCGGATGCTGCACGACGGCGAGTTCGGCCGGGCGCTGGTCAACACCCTCGCCTACACCGGGCTCGGACTGCTGTCGATCCCGCTGGCGATCGTCTTCGCGGCGCTGCTCAACCGTCGGGGGCTGCGCGGCGTCGGCGTCTACCGCACCTTGTTCTTCCTGCCGGTGGTCACCATGCCGGTGGCGATCGGCATGGTGTGGCGCTGGCTCTACAACGGCGACTACGGGCTGATCAACTACCTGCTGTCGCTGGTCGGCATCGACGGCCCGAACTGGGTGGCCGACCCTCGGGTGGCGCTGTACGCCCTGGTCGTGGTGGGCGTGTGGAGCAGCATCGGCTACAACCTGGTGATCTTCCTGGCCGGGATGCAGGCGATCCCGCGCGAGTACTACGAGGCCGCGGAGATCGACGGCGCGGGCCCGCTGCGGCAGTTCCGCTCGGTCACTCTGCCGCTGCTGTCGCCCACCGCGTTCTTCGTCTCGGTGATCTCGGTCATCGGCTCGCTCCAACTGTTCGACCTGGTCTACGTGATGGCCGGATCGGGCGCCGCGGCCCGCTCCAACCCGGCGTTCCCGCGCCTGGAGACGGTCGTGCAGCTCTTCTACGACCGCGCGTTCGTCACCAACGACCGCGGCTACGCGGCGGCGATCGTGATGGTCCTGCTGCTGATCATCGTCGCGCTGACGGCCCTTCAGTTCCGCATGCAGAAGAGGTGGGTGCACTATGGCTGAGGTCCACACGGCCGGCCGGGCCGCGGACCGGCCCGCCCGCCGCTCCCGGCGCGGACGTCACCCGCTGGTGCACACCGTGCTGATCGCGGCGTCGCTGGCGATGGTCGCCCCGTTCCTCTGGCAGATCGTCACCTCCCTGAAGTCGCTGAGCGACGCGACCCATGTGCCGCCGTCGCCACTGCCCGGCGGCCACTGGGACAACTACGGCAAGGTCTTCGACCTGCTGCCGTTCGGCCGGCAGTTCCTCAACACGCTGCTGATGTCGCTCGGGCGCACGCTCGGCCAGGTCGTGCTGTGCCCGATGGCCGCCTACGCCTTCGCGCGGCTGCGCTTCCCCGGCCGCGGGATGCTCTTCGGACTGTTCCTGTCGGTGCTGATGGTGCCGCCGCAACTGTTCATCATCCCCCAGTACCAGATCATGTCCGACCTCGGCTGGCTCAACAGCCTCCAGGCGCTGATCCTGCCCGGCATGTTCAGCGCGTTCGGCGTCTTCCTGCTCCGGCAGTCGTTCCTGGCCCTGCCGAAGGAGCTGGAGGAGGCGGCGCGCATCGACGGCGCGGGGCCCTGGCGGATCTACTGGTCGGTGATGCTGCCGCTGGTCCGCCCCGGACTCGTCGCGCTGGCGGTCCTCGCGCTGCTGTGGTCCTGGAACGACCTGTTCTGGCCGCTGGTGGTCAACACCGACCCGGACAGGATGACCCTGTCCGCCGGACTGGCCTCGCTCCAGGGGCAGTTCCAGACCGACTACCCCGTGCTGATGGCCGGATCGCTGCTCGCCTCGCTCCCGGTCATCGCCGTCTTCGTGCTCCTGCAACGGCAGTTCGTGCAGGGAATCGCGCACGCCGGGGTCAAGGGCTGACGCTTCCTGTCTCCCTGGTCCCACCCCCTGTTCACGCAACCCCCCACCGTCGAAAGGGGATCACATGTCCCTCATCCGATCACTCGCACACACCCGGTCGCGGCATCGCCTCACCGCCGCGCACCGGACCAGGGCCGCCGTGAGCGCGGCGGTCGCCGCCGCGCTCGCGCTGACCATGTTCGGCACGCTGTCCGGCCGGGCGAGCGCGGCAGCCGGGGCGCAGCATCTGGCCGTACCCGCGTACTTCAACCCCTCGGACGCCGCCGGCCGCGCCTTCTGGACCCAGATCGACCAGGCGGGGTCCCGCGTCGGCATCGCCGTCGCGAACCCCTCCAACGGGCCCGGCACCGCGGTCGACAGCGGCTACGCCTCGGCCGTGAGCGCGGCGGCCGGGGCCGGGGCGAAGGTGCTCGGCTACGTCGACACCGGCTACTTCGGCACCACAGGGCGTACCACCCGCGGCGGGCAGACCAGCGTCGCCGCGTGGACCGCGCAGATCAACGCCGACGTGGCCAACTGGTACTCCTGGTACGGCTCTTCGGGCCTCGCGGGCATCTTCTTCGACGACGCCCTGGGCGACTGCGGCTCGGGCAACGCGCACGTGAACCTCTACAGCGGCATCAACTCCACCACCAAACAGGCCCACCCGGGCGCCCTCACCGTCGACAACCCCGGTTCGCCCGCCGAGTCCTGCTACGCGTCGGCGGCCGACGTCCTGGTGATGTTCGAGAACACCTACAGCGTCTACGCCTCCTGGACCGCGCCCGACTGGGAGCTGAACTACGCCAACCCCGACAAGTTCTGGCACCTGGTCTACGGCACCCCGGCGCAGGCCGACATGGAGAACGCGGTCGCACTGAGCAAGCAGCGCAACGCCGGTTATCTGTACGTCACCCCGGACAACCTGCCCAATCCGTGGGACACCCTGCCCACCGGCGCGTACTGGTCCGACGAACTGGCGAAGGCCGCTGCCGCCGGATCGGGCGGGTCCGGGGGCACCGGCGGCTCCGGCGGGGGCACCGGGTGCACCACCACCGCGGGCTCCGGCGCCATCACCTCGTACTCGGCGTGCGCCTCGGCGGGCACGGCCGTCTTCAAGGCGACCTTCAACAGCTCCGAGAGCTTCCACCACGTCTTCATCAACACCGACGGCAACACCGCGACCGGCTACCAGGCGCCCGCGCCGTCGTCCTCACCGCTCGGCGCGGACTACATGATCGAGAACGGCTCCCTCTACCGCAGCACCTCGACCGGCTGGGCATGGGCCGCCGCCACACCGGCCCCGACCACCACGATCAGCGGCTCGACGTACACCTGGACGCTGCCGCTGACCGCCCTCGGCTCGCCCAGGGGCACCCAGCAGGTGGAGTTCAACGCCGGCACCGCCTACACGCCGGTGGTCTCCTTCAGCGCGGGCTAGAACCGCCCGCGCCAACGTCCGTGCCCGGCCCGCGACGAACCGCGGGCCGGGCACGGACGACCGGTCACCGGACGAGGCTGCCCGGCACGGAGGCCAGCAGTTCCCATGTGTACGGGTGGGAGGGCGCGGCGAAGACCTCCTTCACCGTGCCGCTCTCGACGAGCCGTCCCGCCCGCATCACGCCGACCCGTGAGGCGATCTGGCGGACGACGGCCAGATCGTGCGAGATGAAGAGATAGCTGAGACCGAGCTGGTCCTGGAGACCGGCGAGCAGATCCAGGATCTGCGCCTGCGACGACACGTCGAGCGCGGAGACGGGCTCGTCGCAGACCACCAGATCCGGGTCCAGCGCCAGCGCGCGGGCGATCGCGACCCGCTGGCGCTGGCCGCCGGACAGCTCGGAGGCGCGTCGGCCCAGGAACGCGGCGGGCAGCCGGACCAGGTCCAGCAGATCCGCCGCCCGCCGGGCGCGCTCGGCGCGGGAGCCGATCCGGAAGGCCCGCAGCGGCTCGCAGACGATCTCCGCGACGGACATCCGGGGGGACAGCGAGGCGTACGGACTCTGCTGGACGATCTGCATACGGCGGCGCAGTCGGCGCAGCTCACCGCCGTCGAGGCCGGTGATGTCCCGCCCGTCGAAGGTGATCCGCCCGGAGGTCGGCTCGGTGAGCCGTACGAGCATCCGCGCCGTCGTCGACTTGCCCGAGCCCGACTCGCCGACGAGGGCGACGGTCTCGCCCCGGCCGACCCGCAGGCTGACGCCGTCGACGGCCCGTACGCCGAGGCGCCGGTCCCCTCGGCGGCCGGGGTACTCCTTGACCAGGTCCTCGGCCACGACCAGGTCCTCCGCCGCGCCCGGCTCCCCGGCCACGAGCGGCGCTTTCCCCGCGACCGGGCCGGCTCCGTGCGCCCGCTCCCGAACGGACCGGAACGCGGCTCGCGACCGGGCCGGAGCCGGCACCGGCGACCGGGCCAGACTCGGGGCCGCCGCGAGCAGGCCGCGGGTGTAGGGGTGCTCCGGTTCTTCGAGCACCTGCCGTACGGGTCCGGTCTCGACGACCTCGCCGCGCGACATGACACTCACCCGGTGCGCCCGGTCCGCCGCGACCCCGAGGTCGTGGGTGATCAGCAAAACCGCGATGCCCCGGTCCCGGGTCAGCGTGTCGATGTGGTCGAGGATCGTCCGCTGGACGGTGACGTCCAGCGCGCTCGTCGGCTCGTCGGCGATGACCAGCCGGGGCCGCGCGGCCAGCGCGATGGCGATCAGCACCCGCTGGCGCATGCCGCCGGACAGCTCGTGCGGGTACTGGCGCGCGACCCGGACCGGGTCGGGCAGCCCCGCCTCGCCGAGCAGGTCGAGGGCCTGCCGGGCCGCCCCCGCCCGGTCGGCGAGCCGGTGGATGAGCAGCGCCTCGGCCACCTGGGACCCGACCCGCCGCACGGGATTGAGCGACAGCATCGGGTCCTGCGGGATCAGGCCGATCTCCCGGCCCCTGAGCCCGCGCAGTCCCGTCTCCCCGGCGCGCGCCACGTCGGCGCCGTCGAAGAGGACGGACCCCGCGTCGAGCGAGCCGCCGCGCGGCAGCAGCCCCGTCACCGCGAGCGCCGCCGTGCTCTTGCCCGAGCCCGACTCGCCGACCAGGGCGACCACTTCGCCCGGCTGGACGGTCAGGTCGACGCCGCGGACGGCGGGCACGGTTCCGGTGCGGGTGCGGTAGGAGATCCGCAGCCCCCGGATGTCGAGCAACGGACCTGCGGACGGCGGGGATGCGCCGTCCGTCGGTGTCGTGTGCGTCATCGGTCCTCCGTGTCTTCGCCGTCGAGGGAGCGGGCGATGCGATTGGCGGCGAGCACGGTGGCCGCGATCACCAGCCCCGGCAAGGTGGTGAGCCACCAGGCCGTGGCGAGGTAATTGCGGCCGTCCGAGACCAGCGAGCCCCACTCCGGCGCCGGGGGCTGCGCGCCGTAGCCGAGGAACGACAGCGAGGACACCTGGAGGATGACCGCGCCGAAGTCGATGGCCGCGTAGACCAGTACGGGACCGGCCGCGTTCGGCAGCACGTGCCGCCACAGCACCGCGGGCCATCGGGTGCCCGAGGCCCGCGCCGCCTCCACATAGCCGGACCCCGCGACCTTCAGTACCTCGGCGCGCATGATCCTGGTGAAGGTCGACACGCTGGTCACCCCCACGGCGAGGGCCACCTTGACGGTGCCGAATCCCAGCGCCGTCACCAGCGCGAGCGAGAGCAGCAGGCCGGGGATGGACAGCAGGACGTCGGTGAGCCGCATCAGCGTGTCGTCCACGACCCCGCCGAGGTAGCCGGCGAGCAGCCCCGCCAGCGACCCGACGACGAGTCCGACCAGTACGGCGAGCCCGCTCGCCTGGAGGGTGAGCAGGGCGCCGTGCACGACGCGGGCGAAGACGTCGCGGCCCAACTGGTCGGTGCCGAAGAGGTGTTCCGCGCTCGGCGCCGCGAGCTTGTCCCGCGGCGCCGCGGCCAGCGGATCGCGGGAGGTGAGCAGCCGGGGGAAGAACGCGGTCGGCAGCAGCACCGCGATCAGCAGCGCCGACAGCAGCAGCCCCGGCCGCGTCAGCCAGAACCGCGCGTACCGGCGGAGCCGGGACCGCGGGTGCGGCGACTGCGCGGGTGCGGCGCGGGTCAGGTCCGCGCCCGACCCCGCGGTGTCCGCGTCCGGGAGGCTCAGTTCGGTCATGTCCGCACCGTCGGCTTCGTCGTCGCGGTGATCCGCGGGTCCAGCAGGGGCAGGAGCAGGTCGACGGCGAGAGTCGTCAGGACGAACGTGACGGCGCCGAGGACGACGACGCCCTGGACGACCGGGATGTCCTGGGCCGTCACCGCCGCGGCCGTCTCACGCCCTATCCCGGCACGGGCGAAGACGGTCTCCACGACCACCGCCCCGGCCAGGAGATTGCCGATCATGATGCCGACCAGGGTCAGCGGGGCGATCGACGCGTTGCGCAGGGCATGTCCGAACAGCACCCGCCGCCGGTTCGCCCCCTTGGCCAGGGCCGTCTGGACGTACGGCTCCGCCAGTGCCGTGCGCAGACTCTTGGCGAGAACCTGCGCGATGAGCGCGGCACCGGGCAGCGCGAGCGTGACCGACGGGAGGACCAGGGAGTCGAAGCCCTCGTCGCCGAAGGCCGGGAAGACATGCCAGCGGAACGAGAACAACTGGACCAGCACCAGCCCCACCCAGAAGGTCGGCGCCGACACCCCCAACGCGGGTAAGGAGAGCAGGAGCTGGCGCAGCGGCCCGCTCCGTGTCCAACTGGCCAGCAGCGCCACGGCGCTGCCCAGCACCAGGGCCAGCAGCAGCGCGCTGGCGGCCAGTTGGACGGTGGTCGGGAGGTCGTGGGAGAGCAGCCGGGTCACCGGGACACCGTTCTGCACCGACCGCCCCAGATCACCGTGCAGGGCATGGAGCAGCCTGGTGCCGTACTGCTCGGCCAACGGCTGGTCCAGGCCGTACTGGTGGCGCAGTGCCTCGGTCTGCGCCGGGGTGACCGTACTGGCGTCACCGCCGCCCGCCGCCATGATCGTCGCCGGGTCGCTGGGCAGCAGGTACAGCACACCGAAGGACACCGTGTAGGCGGCCCACAGCACGAACACGGCCTGGAGCAGCCGCCGTAGGAGATAGGTCCTCATCGTCGCCTTCGTTCAGGAGAGCCAGGCGTCGTGGAACTGCGCCTGGGACGACGAGCCGAGGGTGATGTCGTGCACCTTGCCGCTGAGCGCGTACACGCTGGTCATCTCGAACACCGGTATCTGGTAAGCCTGTTCGAGCACGCGGCGCTGCGCCGAGGCGACGATGGCGGCGCGCTTGGCGGGGTCGGCCGCGGCGGCCTGGGTGTCGAGCAGCGTCTGCAACTCGGGGTCGTCGATGTGCGAGAGGTTGAGCAGCTTGCTGGAGAAGGCGGTGCGCAGGATGTCCGGGTCGGCCCTGGTGCCGTTGCCCCAGGACAGGTCGTAGTCGCCGCTCTTCTGGGCGACCTGGTAGTCGGCGATGCTCAGCACCTTGAGGGTGAGGCCGATGCCGGCCTTCTTCACCTGCTGCTGCACGAGTTCCAGGACGGACTGGTTGGGGCCGAAGTTGGGCGCGAGAATGACCTTGAGGTCGAGCTTCGCGCCGTTCTTCACGCGGATGCCGCCGGGCCCCGGCTTCCAGCCCGCCGCGTCCAGGATCCGCCCCGCGGCGGCCGGGTCGTGGACGAGGAGCTTGGAGTTGTCCCGGTAGCCGTCGGTGGTGCTGGACAGCGAGCTGGTGGCCGGGTGGTAACTGCCGCTGAGGACGGTGTCGACGACCTCCTTGCGGTCGATGGCGACCTCCAGCGCCCGGCGTACCGCGATGTCGCCCGCCTGGGGCCGCGAGGTGTTGACGCTCAGCGCGACCGGAACGCCGGGGTTGGAACGGGACAGCAGCTTCGCGCCCTGGCCGGTGACGCCCGCTTCGTCCTGCGGCGCGACCCCGGCGATGGCGTCGACCTGCCCGGATTCCAGGCTGCCGGTGCGCACGCCCGACTCCGGTACGACCTTGAAGGTGATCTTGTCCAGGTAGGCGGGGCCGCTGTGCTTCCACAGGGCCGAGCCCCCGGTGTAGTCGGCGCGCCGGTTGAGTTCCACCGAGCGTCCCGGGGTGTAGCTCGCCAGGGTGAAGGGGCCCGAGCCGATCAGCGGCCCCGCGCACAGCTTCTCGGCGCTGCCCTTCAGGCTCGCGGGGGCCAGCAGGCCGAGCGTGGTGGTGGAAGTGGCCTGGAGGAACTGGGCGTTGGGCTGGTCGAAGGTGACCTTCGCGGTGTGCGCGTCGATGACCTCGGTGCTCCGGTAGCCGCTGAGGTAGCCGGATCCGAAGATCGACTTCGCCCCGAGCTTCACCACGGCGTCGAAGTTGGCCTTCACGGCGTTCGCGTCCACCGGGCTGCCGTCACTGAAGGTCGCGCCGTCGCGCAGATGGAAGGTGAACGCCGAGGCGTCCGGGCTCACGTCCCAGGAGGTGGCGAGCCAGGGGGCGATCTTCCCGGTCGCCGCGTCCTGGTCGGTGAGCGAGTCCACCAGCCCGCGCGCGGCGTAGACCGCGTCGTTGGTGGCCGCCTGGTGCGGGTCGACGCAGATCGGGTCCGAGCCCAGCGCGAAGGTCAGATGACCGCCCGCGTGGGGCTTGGCCGTCTTCCCGTCGGTCGACGGGGACGTGGAGTCCGACGACGAGCAGGCCGCCAGCGTCAGGGACAGGACGACGGCCGTGGCGAGCAGGTGGGCTTGGTGGCGTGAGCCGGGCATGAG
Source organism: Streptomyces sp. NPDC088910 (assembly GCF_044749865.1). Classification (NCBI taxonomy): domain Bacteria; kingdom Bacillati; phylum Actinomycetota; class Actinomycetes; order Kitasatosporales; family Streptomycetaceae; genus Streptomyces; species Streptomyces sp. NPDC088910. The sequence continues at coordinate 364,987 of NZ_JBIVIV010000005.1, read as the reverse complement.
GCAGGGCCTTCCGGGCGAGATGTACCGGACACAAGTTCCGGGGTGCGAGATACCGGAACGGGTGTTCCGGCGGTGAAGTGAGGTGGGGGCGGCGGGAGTCGTTCAGCCGTGTCCCATCCGGAACCCGATCCCGCGGAGCGTGACGACCCAGCTCGGGTCGCCCAACTTCTTCCGCAGCGCGCTGACATGGGTGTCGATGGTGCGGCTCGCCCGCGCACTCAGCGGGCGGCCGTCGTGCTGATAGCCCCACACGTCGGCCATCAACTGCGTACGGGTGAAGACCGTCTGCGGCTGTGACGCGAGTTGGAGGAGAAGGCAGAACTCGATCCGGGTGAGCCTGATGAGCCGGCCGTTCACCCGGACCTCCCGGGTGTCCGGGTCGACGCACAGCGAGCCGATCATGATCGGCTGCGACCGGACGGCGGCCGAGAGTTGCGGTCCTGAACGCCGCAGGACGGCCTCGATACGCGCGTGGAGTTCGCGGTATCCGAAAGGCTTGGCCATGCAGTCGTCGCAACCGGCCTGTAAGCACAGGATCCGGTCGAGTTCGGTGTCGGGGTCGGTGAAGGCGATGATCGGTATGTCGCTCGCCGACCGGAGCAATCGGCACACTTCGAGACCGTCCATGTCGGGCAGCGCCAGGTCGATGAGGAAGAAATCGAACTTGGAGTACTTCTCCAGCGCCTCCGCACCGGTGCCGCACTGCTCGATGTCGAATCCGTGCCGCTGCAACTCGGTACTCAGGCTGCCGACCCCAATCGTGTCGGAATCCGCTACCAGCACCCGCATGACTTTCCAACCTCGATGGGGATCGCTCAAATTTCTTTGGCAGATTAGCGGCCGCCGGGCCCGCTTTGAAGATCCGGCGGGACATTTCATACTCCTGCAAGGTTCCCGCAACTATCCGGCGCATACGCGCAGTTGGGGCGGAGCGGCCGATCGTGCTCGGTCAAGAAACCTGTACATCCCTTGACGGTTTCTTATGAATCGCCGTCGAGCGGTGTGGTGCCTGACGTCGGCTTCATGGTCGGAGTGTCAGGAACCTGAAGACACGGTTTGACGTTCCTCTGACGGTCATTTTCAGATACCCTTTAGATTTTTGCTTGAATTCTGGGCAGGGCGTGACGGACGATATTTGCGTCCAACGGAAACCCGGCGGACGCGATTGCCCTTTCAGATGGGAGAGGTGTATGAGCGCTTCGGTCATCATTGCGGGAGCCGGACCGGCCGGGCTCGTACTCGCCGGGGAACTGCGGCTGGCCGGTATTGACGTCATTGTTTTGGAGCGCCTTTCCGGACCCACCGCGGAATCACGCGGAATAGGATTGGCGATTCGAACAGTCGAGACTTTCGCCCAGCGCGGACTGCTCCGCCGCTTCGGTGAGCTCACGACCAGCGAGCAGGGCCACTTCGGCGGGGTCCCGCTGGACCTCGGCGTGCTCGACGGCCCGTACCGCAGCGCCAAGACCGTGCCCCAGTCCGTCACCGAGACCGTTCTGCAGAACTGGGCGCTCGAACTCGGCGCCGAGATCCGCCGCGGTCACGAGGTCCGCTCGTACCAGGAGGAGGACGCGTCCGTCGCCGTACGCGTCGGCACCCCGGACGGGGAGCGGACACTGCGGGCGGACTACCTGATCGGCGCCGACGGCGGGCGCAGCACCGTCCGCAAGGCCGGCGGCTTCGACTTCCCCGGCACCGCGGGCGCCACCGAACTGCTGCTCGCGGACATCCGCGGCATCGACGTGGCGCCCCGTATGACCGGCGAACTGTCGGCCGGCGGCATGGTGATGTCCGCCCCGCTGGCGGGCGGCGTGCACCGCGTCATCGTCGGCGAGCGCGGCACACCGCCGCGTAGGCGGAGCGGCCCGCCGCTCTTCCACGAGGTCGCCGACACCTGGAAGCGGCTCACCGGGGACGACATCTCCGGCGCGGAGCCGGTGTGGATCAGCGCCTTCACCGACGCCGCACGCCAGGTCTCCGACTACCGCAGGGGCCGGGTCCTGCTGACCGGCGACGCCGCCCACATCCACTTCCCCGCGGGCGGCCAGGGCATGAACACCAGCATCCAGGACTCGGTGAACCTCGGCTGGAAACTCGCGGCGGTCCTGCGCGGCACCGCGCCGCAATCCCTGCTCGACACGTACCACACCGAACGGCACGAGGTCGGCAGGCAGTTGCTCGCCAACACCGGCGCGCAGAGCCAGTTGATCCTCGGCGGCAAGGAGGCGCAGCCGCTGCGCGACGTGCTCGCCGAGCTGACCGCGTACCAGGACGTGACCCGCCATCTCGCGGCGCAGGTCAGCGGGTTGGCGATCCGGTACGACGTGGGACCCGGCCCCAATCCGCTCCTCGGGGCGCGGATGCCGCATGTGGAACTGAGCGTGCGGGGCCGGCCGACCAGCAGCACCGCGCTGCTGCACGCCGGCCGCGGCGTCCTGCTCGACCTGGCCGACAACCCGCACGTGCGCCGCCGCGCCGCCGACTGGCGCGAGCGGATCGACATCGTCACCGCCGTCCCGCGCGGCGACGGACCCGACCCGCTCGACGGTACCACCGCGGTGCTGATCCGCCCCGACGGCTATGTGGCGTGGGCCGGACCCGGCAGCCACTACGACCTTCCGGCGGCACTGGACCGCTGGTTCGGTCCCGCCCGACTCGATTCGCGAGAGAGGTAGAGATGCACAGCACACTGATCGTCGCCCGAATGAACCTGGGCTCGGCCGAGGAGGTGGCCCAGATATTCGGCGCCTTCGACGGGACCGACATGCCGCATCTGATGGGCACGCGCCGCCGTGAGCTGTTCTCGTACCGCGGTCTGTACTTCCACCTCCAGGATTTCGACGCCGAGAACGGTGGCGAGCGCATCGAGACCGCCAAGAACGACCCCCGGTTCATCCGGATCAGCGACGACCTCAAGCCGCACATCGAGGCGTACGACCCCGCCACCTGGCGCTCGCCGGCCGACGCGATGGCCCAGCGCTTCTACCACTGGAGCGCTTCGTGAGCAGGTCGACCGGCCGCCGCGTCGTGATCACCGGAGTCGGTGTCACGGCCCCCGGCGGCATCGGGGTCAAGGACTTCTGGCAACTGCTGGCCGACGGACGCACCGCGACCCGCAGGATCTCGTTCTTCGACCCGGCGCCGTTCCGCTCCCAGATCGCCGCCGAGGCGGACTTCGACGCCGAACTGTCCGGGCTCACCCCGCAGGAGATCCGCCGGATGGACCGCGCCGCGCAGTTCGCGGTGGTCACCGCCCGCGAGGCGGTCGCCGACAGCGGACTGGACTTCGACTCCGTCGACCCGCACCGCGTGGGCGTGACCATCGGCAGCGCCGTCGGCGCCACCACCGGCCTCGACCAGGAGTACCGCGCGGTCAGCGACGGCGGACGGCTGGACCTCGTCGACCACGAGTACGCGGTCCCGCACCTCTACAACTTCCTGGTGCCCAGTTCCTTCGCGACCGAGGTCGCCTGGGCCGTGGGCGCGGAGGGGCCCGGCACGGTGGTCTCCACCGGCTGCACCTCCGGCCTCGACGCCGTCGGCTACGCGACCGACCTGATCCGCGACGGGGCGGCCGACGTGGTCGTGGCCGGGGCGAGCGACGCCCCGATCTCGCCCATCACCGTCGCCTGCTTCGACGCGATCAAGGCCACCACGGCGCGCAACGACGACCCGGAGCACGCCTCCCGGCCGTTCGACGCCAGCCGCACCGGCTTCGTACTCGGCGAAGGGGCGGCCGTGTTCGTCCTGGAGGAGTTGGAGAGCGCCCGCCGCAGGGGCGCCCACATCTACGCCGAGGTCGCCGGTTACGCGACCCGGTCCAACGCCTTTCACATGACCGGACTGCGCCCGGACGGCGCGGAGATGGCCGAGGCGATCCGGGTGGCGCTCGACGAGGCCAGGATCGATCCGCAGGACATCGACTACATCAACGCGCACGGCTCCGGCACCAAGCAGAACGACCGCCACGAGACCGCCGCCTTCAAGCGCAGCCTCGGGGACCACGCCTACCGGACGCCGGTCAGCTCCATCAAGTCGATGGTGGGCCACTCGCTCGGCGCCATCGGCTCGATCGAGATCGCGGCCTCCGTGCTGGCGATGGAGCACAGCGTCGTACCGCCCACCGCCAATCTGCACCACCCGGACCCGGAGTGCGACCTCGACTACGTGCCGCTGACCGCGCGCGACTGGCGTACGGACACGGTGCTGTCGGTCGGCAGCGGCTTCGGCGGCTTCCAGAGCGCGGTAGTGCTCGCCCGACCGGATCGGAGCGCTCGATGAACGCCCACCCCGTGGTGACCGGACTCGGTGTCGTCGCGCCCAACGGCCTCGGTGTCGAGGAGTACTGGGCCGCCACCCTCGAAGGACGCAGCGGCATCGGACGGATCACCCGCTTCGACCCCTCGGACTACCCGTCGCGGCTCGCCGGTGAGATCGGCGGCTTCGACGCCCGCGAGCACCTGCCCAGCAGGCTGCTGCCGCAGACCGACCGGATGACCCAGTTGGCCCTGGTGGGCGCGGACTGGTCGCTGAAGGACGCCGGGATCGACGCCGACGACCTGCCCGCCTACGCGGCCGGGGTGATCACCGCCAGCCACTCCGGCGGCTTCGAGTTCGGCCAGAACGAACTCAAGGCCCTGTGGAGCAAGGGCGGCCGGTACGTCTCCGCCTACCAGTCCTTCGCCTGGTTCTACGCCGTCAACAGCGGGCAGATCTCCATCCGCCACGGACTGCGCGGCCCCAGCAGCGTGGTCGTCAGCGACCAGGCGGGCGGCCTCGACGCGCTCGCCCAGGCCAGGCGCCAGATCCGCAAGGGGACGTCGGTCGTGGTCGCCGGCGCCGTCGACGCGTCGATCTGCTCCTGGGGGTGGGTGGCCCAACTGGCCGGCGGACGGCTGGCCACCGGGGACGACGCCGAGCGCGCCTACCTGCCCTTCGACGCGTCCGCCCGCGGCCATGTGCCCGGCGAGGGCGGCGCGTTGCTGGTCGTCGAGGACGCCGAGCACGCGCGGGCCCGCGGCGCCGGGAACATCTACGGCGAACTCGTCGGCCACGCCGCCACCATGGATCCCCGGCCGGGCAGCGGCCGGGCGCCCGGCATCGAACGGGCCATCGAGGAAGCGCTGTTGGACGCGGGCACCGGCCCCGACGAGGTGGACGTGGTCTTCGCGGACGCCGCCGCGATCCCCGAACTCGACCGTATCGAGGCCGAGGCCATCACCAAGACCTTCGGCCCGCACGGGGTCCCGGTGACCGCGCCCAAGACCATGACCGGCCGCCTCTACTCCGGCGCCGCGCCGCTGGACGTCGCCGCCGCGCTGCTGAGCATCCGCGACGGCGTGATCCCGCCGACCATCGGCACGGCCCTGGCCGACCGGTACGACATCGACCTGGTGGTCGGCGCCCCCCGCCCCGCGCCCGTACGCACCGCCCTGGTGCTCGCCCGCGGCCAGGGCGGATTCAACTCGGCCCTCGTCGTACGCGCCGCCGACCGCTGAACCCACTCGGCGCCGACGGTTGTTGTCGCCCGCCCACGACGGCTGAAGCCACCTGCCGCCGACCGCTGTAGTCACCCGCCGCCGACCGCTGAGGCCGCCCGCCGCCGGGACCACCGGCCACCGCGGGCTCCGGCCTTCGCGCCCCGGCCACCATCCCCACCACGAAAGGCACCGGACATGTCCACCACCAGCCCGTTCACCCTCGACGACCTCCGCCGCATCCTGCTGGAGGCCGCGGGCGAAGAGGAGGGCGTCGACCTGAGCGGCGACATCATCGACACCGAGTTCCAGGCGCTCGGCTACGAGTCGCTCGCCCTGCTGGAGACCGGCAGCCGGATCGAGCGCGAGTACGACATCTCGCTCGACGACTCCGCCCTGACCGACGCGGTCACACCGCGCGGCCTCATCGACGCCGTCAACTCGCAGCTCTCCGCTGCCCCGAGCGTCTGAGGAGACGGCACATGTCGCAGAACACGGAGCGGGTCGCCCTGGTGACGGGCGCGACCAGCGGTATCGGCCTGGCGGTCGCCCGCCTGCTGGCCGGTCAGCGGCACCGGGTCTTCATCGGCGCCCGCAACGCCGACAACGTCGCGGCCACCGTCAAGGAACTGCGCGCCGAGGGGCTGGAGGTCGACGGCGCGGTCGTCGACATCCGCAGCGACGAGGAGGTCAGGTCGTTCGTCCAGGCGGCCGTCGACCGCTTCGGCACCATCGACGTGCTCGTCAACAACGCGGGCCGCAGCGGCGGCGGAGTGACCGCCGACATCACCGACGAGCTGTGGTACGACGTGATCGAGACCAACCTGAACAGCGTCTTCCGGGTCACCCGTGAGGTGCTGAACACGGGCGGTCTGCGCGACAAGAGCCGCGGCCGGATCATCAACATCGCCTCCACCGCCGGGAAGCAGGGCGTGGTGCTCGGCGCCCCGTACTCCGCTTCCAAGCACGGCGTCGTCGGTTTCACCAAGGCCCTGGGCAACGAGCTGGCGCCGACCGGGATCACGGTCAACGCGGTCTGCCCCGGCTACGTCGAGACGCCGATGGCCGCGCGGGTCCGGCAGGGATACGCGGCGGCCTACGACACGAGCGAGGACGCGATCCTCCAGAAGTTCCAGTCCAAGATCCCGCTCGGCCGCTACTCCTCGCCCGAGGAAGTGGCGGGACTGGTCGGCTACCTCGCCTCCGACACCGCCGCCTCCATCACCTCGCAGGCGCTCAACGTGTGCGGCGGCCTCGGCAACTTCTGAACCCTGGCTGATCCCCGGCTGATCTCCGGCCGATCCCGTTTGCCCTTTGCCCGACCGCTGCCCGACCCCTGACCGGCCCCTGACCGACCCCTGACCGACCGCGGACGACCGCCCGGTCCCGCGGTCCTTTCCACCACCGATCGGAGCTGTGACATGACGACCCGTGAGGTCGAACACGAGATCACCGTGCGGGCCCCCGCCGCCGACGTCTACCGGCTGCTCGCCGAGGTCGAGAACTGGCCCCGGCTGTTCCCGCCGTCCGTCTACGTCGACTACCTCGAACGCGACGGGAACGAGGAGCGCATCCGGATCTGGGCCACCGCCAACGGCGAGGCCAAGAACTGGAGTTCGCGGCGGACGCTGGACCCCGATGCCCTGCGTATCCGTTTCTGGCAGGAGGTCTCGGCGCCCCCGGTGGCCGAGATGACCGGCACCTGGATCATCGAGCGGCTGGGGGAGCGGGAGTCGCGGGTACGGCTGCTGCACAGCTACCGCGCGATCGACGACGACCCCGAGGGTCTGCGATGGATCGACGAGGCGGTTGACCGCAACAGCCGGGCCGAACTGCCTGGCCTGAAGACCAACTTGGAGCTGTCGGCGCAGGACGCCGGGCTGAGCCTGTCCTTCGAGGACAGCGTGCGGGTCGAGGGCGCGGCCAAGGACGTCTTCGACTTCGTCAACGAGGCCCACCTGTGGACCGAGCGGCTGCCGCACGTCGCCAAGGTCGAACTCACCGAGGACACCCCGGGCCTCCAGACCCTGCGGATGGACACGCTCACCAAGGACGGCTCGACCCACACCACCGAGTCGGTCCGGGTCTGCTTCCCGCACCACAAGATCGCCTACAAGCAGACCACGCTGCCCGCGCTGCTCGACCTGCACACCGGCTACTGGACCTTCGAGGAGGGCGAGGACGGGGTCACCACCGCCACCTCACAGCACACCGTCGTGCTCAACGCCGAGAACATCGGCAAGGTGCTCGGCCCCGAGGCGGGGGTGGAGGAGGCGCGCCGGTTCATCCGTGAGGCGCTCGGCAACAACAGCCGGGCCACGCTGAACCACGCCAAGGAGCACGCGGAAGCGCGGCGCTGAGCATGGCGGGCCCACTGGACACCGATGTCGTCGTGGTCGGAGCAGGACCCGTCGGGCTGCTGCTCGCCGGTGAACTGCGCCTCGGCGGAGCGCGGGTGACCGTGCTGGAGCAGCTCACCGAACCGACCACCGAGTCCCGGGCGTCCACGCTGCACACCCGCACGATGGAGATCCTGGACGAACGCGGGCTGCTGTCACGGCTGGGCACGCTGCCCAGCGGCGGCCCCGGGCACTTCGGCGGCCTGCGCCTCGACCTGACCGCGGCGGCTCCCGGCCACCGCTGGGCCGGGCAGTGGAAGTGCGCCCAGGCGCGTCTGGAGGCCGTGCTGTACGCCTGGGCCACGGAGTTGGGCGCGCGGGTGCTGCGCGGGCACGCGGTGACGGGCCTGCGTTCGCGGACCGACCGGGTGGAGGCCGGGTTCATCGAACTGGGCTCCCAACCGGGCGTCCTGACCGCCTCCTACGTGGTCGGCTGCGACGGCGAGCGCAGCACCGTACGGCAGTTGGCCGGATTCGAGGTGGACGGCGGGGACGGCACGCTGGAGATGCTCCGGGCCGACCTCGCGGGCATCGACATCCCCAACCGGCGCTTCGAGCGGCATCCGAACGGGCTCGCCACCGCCTTCCGCTGGCCCGACGGCAGCACGCGGGTGATGGTCCATGTGCACGGCGAAGGCAGCGGTCCGTCCGCCGAAGCCGAAGCCGAAGCCAGCACCGGCCCCAGCACCGGCACCGGCACCGGTCCCAGCACCGGCACCGGAACTGGCACCGGCCCCGGACGGCGGACCGGCGCCCCGAGCCTGGACGAGGTCGTCCGGGCCTGGGCCCTGGTGACCGGCGAGGACATCGGCGCCGGCACCCCGGTCTGGCTCAACGCCTTCGACAACACCACGATCCAGGCCACCCGCTATGTGAAGGGCCGGGTGCTCCTCGCGGGCGACGCGGCCCACGTGCAGATGCCCGTCGGGGGCCAGGCGCTCAACCTCGGCCTCCAGGACGCCGCCGACCTCGGCCGCAAGCTCGCGGAACAGATCGCCAAGGGCGACGGGGGCAGCGAGGACAGCGGCTCGGCCCTGCTGGAGAGCTACCACGACACCCGGCACCGGATCGGCGCCGCGACGCTCACCAACATCCAGGCCCAGGCCCGGCTGCTGCTCGGCGGTCCCGAAGTGGACGGCCTGCGGTCGGTCTTCGGCCAACTGCTGGAGATCGACTCGGCCCGGCGCCATCTGGCCCGCGCGATCAGCGGCCTCGGCGCCGCCGCCCCCGACCCCGCCGAACCCGGTCCGGCCGACCCCGACCCCGACCCCGTCGACCCCGACCCCGTCGACCCCGACCCGTCCGGCCCCGCGGCACCACACCAGACCACCACAGATGACGTCACCCCAGGAGAGGCATCATGAGCAGGCTCATCGGCAAGACGGCACTCGTCACCGGCTCCAGCCGCGGCATCGGCCGCGCCATCGCCGTACGGCTGGCCAGGGAGGGCGCACTGGTCGCCGTGCACTACGCCGCCAACGAGGCGGCGGCCCAGGAGACCGTCGAACTCATCGAGAAGGACGGCGGCCAGGCGTTCACCGTCCGCGCGGAGTTGGGCGCGCCCGGCGATGTGCACGAACTCTTCCTCGGCCTGGAGAAGGGCCTCAAGGAGCGGTCCGGCGGCACCACCCTCGACATCCTGGTGAACAACGCCGGTGCGACCAGCGCGAGCGGCATCGCACCCGAGGACGTGACCCCGGAACAGCTCGACCTGTTCTTCGCGGTGAACGCCAAGGCCCCGTACCTCATCGTGCAGCGGGCCCTGGCGCAGATCCCCGAGGGCGGTCGCATCATCAACATCTCGTCCGGCCTGACCCGGGTCGCCAACCCCGACCAGGTCGCGTACGCGATGACCAAGGGCGCGATCGAGCAGCTCACCCTGCACCTCGCCCGCCACCTGGCGCCGCGCGGCATCACCATCAACAGCGTCGCGCCCGGGATCACCGACAACGGCAGCGCCGTCTTCGACATCCCCGAGGCGGTCGAGCAGATGGCTCAGCTCTCGGCCTTCAAGCGGGTCGGCAAGGCCGGTGACGTCGCGGACGTGGTCACCTTCCTCGCCACCGACGAGGCCCGGTGGATCACCGGCGCCTTCATCGACGCCACCGGCGGCACGCTGCTGGGCTGACCGCCCAAGGGGAGCAGGAACCGACCGAATCGAACGGGAGAGGAGGTGGCCCGGCATGCCGACAGACGTCCCGGGAAGCATCGCGGACCGCACGTCCGAACTCGGCGCCCTGAAGGAACGGGTCCGGCAGGGACCCGATCCGCGGGCGACCGAACGACAGCACGCACGCGGCAAGCTCACCGCGCGGGAGCGGATCGAACTGCTCCTGGACAAGGGCAGTTTCACCGAGGTCGAAGGGCTGCGGCGGCACCGCGCCAGCGGCTTCGGCCTGGAGGCGAAGAAGCCGCACACCGACGGTGTGGTCACCGGCTGGGGCACGGTCGAGGGCCGGACGGTCTTCGTGTACGCCCATGACTTCCGGATCTTCGGCGGCGCGCTGGGAGAGGCGCACGCCGAGAAGATCCACAAGATCATGGACCTGGCCATCGCGGCCGGCGCCCCGCTGGTCTCGCTCAACGACGGGGCGGGCGCCCGTATCCAGGAGGGCGTCTCCGCGCTCGCCGGTTACGGCGGGATCTTCCGGCGCAACACCAGCGCCTCCGGGGTGATCCCGCAGATCAGCGTGATGCTCGGCCCGTGCGCGGGCGGAGCCGCCTACAGTCCGGCCCTCACCGACCTGGTGTTCATGGTCCGGGAGACCTCGCAGATGTTCATCACCGGCCCGGACGTGGTCCAGGCGGTGACCGGCGAGGAGATCACCCAGAACGGTCTCGGCGGCGCGGACGTGCACGCCGCGACCTCGGGGGTCGCCCACTTCGTCTACGACGACGAGGAGACCTGCCTGGCCGAAGTCCGCTATCTGCTCTCGCTGTTGCCCGCCAACAACCGCGAACTGCCGCCGCGCGCCATCACCGCGGATCCGCCCGACCGCGAGTCCGAGGCACTGCTCGACCTGGTGCCCGCCGACGGCAACCGGTCCTACGACGTCCGGCGGGTGATCGAGGAGATCGTCGACGACGGCGAATTCCTCGAAGTGCACGCCGCGTTCGCGCCCAACCTGGTCTGCGCGCTCGCCCGGCTGGAGGGCCGGGTGGTGGGCCTGGTCGCCAACCAGCCCGCGGCGATGGCGGGCGTACTGGACATCGACTCCAGCGAGAAGGGCGCCCGGTTCGTCCAGTTCTGCGACTCGTTCAACATCCCGCTGGTCACCCTCGTCGACGTCCCCGGCTTCCTGCCCGGCGTCGACCAGGAGCACAACGGCATCATCCGGCGCGGCGCCAAACTGCTCTACGCGTACTGCAACGCCACCGTGCCGCGGGTCTCACTGATCCTGCGCAAGGCGTACGGCGGCGCGTACATCGTCATGGACTCCCGCTCCATCGGCGCCGACCTGGCCTTCGCCTGGCCGACTAACGAGATCGCGGTCATGGGCGCCGAGGGCGCCGCCAACGTGGTCTTCCGGCGCGAGATCGCCGCCGCCGAGGACCCGGCCGCCATGCGCGCCCAGAAGATCGCCGAGTACCGCGACGAGCTGGTCCATCCGTACTACGCGGCCGAACGCGGCCTCGTCGACGACGTGATCGACCCGCGCCTGACGCGGCCCGTGCTCTGCCGCGCCCTGAACATGCTCAGCGCCAAGGGCGCCGACCTGCCGCACCGCAAGCACGGCAACCCACCCCAGTGAAAAGGATCGTGGCATGGACGTCGGACTCCTCTTCGACCTGCGCAACCCCGAGCAGTGGCACCGGCCGTGGGCCGACCACTACGCGCATACTCTGGAACTCTGCGAAGAGGCCGACCAACGCGGTGTCGGCGGCCTGTGGTTCACCGAGCACCACCGCTTCGAGGACGGCTATCTGCCGCAGCCGCTGACCGTCGCGGCGGCCGTCGCCGCGCGCACCCGGCGGGCCCGGATCGGCACCTCGGTGGTGCTGCCCGCGCTGCACCACCCCGTCGACCTCGCCGAACAGGCCGCGCTCGTCGACCTGATCAGCGGCGGCCGGCTCGAACTCGGCCTGGGCGCCGGGTACCGGGTGCCCGAATACGAGCTGTTCGGCGCGGACTTCGGCCGCCGGTTCGCGGGCACCGGCCGCAACATCCGCGAGATCCTGCGCCTGTGGCAGGAGCGGGTGATCTCGCCGCTGCCGATCCAGGACCCGCCGCCGCTGTGGGGCGGTTTCTACGGTCCGCGCGGCGCGAAGCTCGCGGGCGAGCTGGGCATCGGGCTGCTGCACATCTCGCGCCCCATGTTCAAGCACTACCGCAAGGGCCTGGTCGAGGCGGGCCACGACCCGCAGGCGGCCCGGGTCAGCGACCTGATGCCCATCATCCTCGCCGAGGACCCGGAGAAGGCGTGGCACCAGGTCGCGCCGCACCTGGCCCACCAGGTCAACTCCTACCGGCAGTTGTCGGTGGAGGGCCGGGAGAAGTCCGAACCGCTGCTCACCGCCGAGGATCTCCGCGACCCGAACGCCGAGGACACCCGCGGCCTGCTCGACATCCTCACCCCCGAGGACGCGGCCGTCCGGATCAAGGAACTGACCGGTGACCTGCCGGTCAAGCACCTCATCTTCTGGGCGAGCATCGCCGGGATGCCGGACGAGCTGGTCGCCGAGAACATCCGGCTCGTCACCGAGAAGCTGCCCGCGCTGCTGCCGTGAGCCGGACCCGACGCCGAAGCCGACACCGCGACCCCATCCGACACAGACACGGCGGCCCCTCATGACAGCTCCCTCGTGGACCGACTCTTCCGATGCCGATGCCGATGCCGATGCCGAGGCCGACCCCGAGGCCACGGGAACGGCCACGGGAGCGGGAACGGGCACGGGCACGGGAACAGGACCGGCGGCGGAATCGACGCGCTGGGACGCCCGGCTCTGGACCGTCCTCCTGATCCTGTCGGCCAACATGATCCTCGACGCGATCGAGGTCTCCCTGGTGCTCGTCGCGCTGCCCTCCATCGGCGCCGCGCTCGGCCTTGACCTGTGGACGGCGCAGTGGCTGATGAGCGGCTTCGCCGTCGGATTCGCCACGCTGCTCGTCCTGGGCCCCCGGCTCAACGCCCGACTGGGCCGCAGGCGGGTCTACCTCGCCGCGATGCTGCTCTTCGCCGCCGCCTCGGTGGTCGGCGGACTCACCGACAGCGCGGCCCTGCTGATCACCACCCGGGTGGTCAAGGGGCTCAGCGCGGCGCTCACCGCACCGACCGGTCTCGCCATCATCGGCACCACCTTCCCCAGCGGACCGCAGCAGCGGCGGGCGGTGTCCGTCTACGCCCTGTTCGGCGCGGCCGGTTTCACGGTCGGACTACTGCTGTCGGGCGCGCTGCTGACCGAGAGCTGGCGCTGGACCTTTCTCTTCCCGGCGCCCGTGGCCCTGATCCTGCTGGTCTTCGCCCTGCGGATCATCCCGCGCGACCGGGGCGCCGTCCCGGCCCCCCGCGTCACCCCCGCGCTGCTGCGCAACCGCCAACTGCTGCGCTCCGCCGTCGGCGCGGCCTGTCTCAACGGCACGTACCAGAGCCTGTTGCTGCTGCTCGTCTTCCAAACCCAGCGCCAACTGGGCTGGTCTCCCTGGCAGTCGGCGGTCGCCCTGCTGCCCGCGTGCGTGCCGCTTGCCGTGACCGTGCCCTTCGCCGGAGCCATGACGGCGCGGTGGGGCACCGGGCGGCTCATCGCCCTCGGCGCGACCGCGCCGCTGCTGGGCTACGCCCTCTACCTGTGGCGGCCCGACAGCGGTTCCTACCTCACGGGAATGCTGCCGACGCTCCTTCTGGTCGGCGCCGGGTTCGTGCTCTCCTTCGCGGCCCTCAATCTCCAGGCGACCGGGGCGCTGCCGCCCGCCGAACGGGCCGCGGCCGTCCCGCTGTTCCAGACCGCCGTGCAGGTCGGCGCCGTCGTGATGCTCCCGGCCACCGCGGCGCTGCTCGGCTCCCACCACGGTCACCGCCCGGCGCTGACCCTGATCACCGCCGTCTCCGGGATCGGCCTGCTGGCCGCACTGACCGGACTCCGTACCCCTCACAGACAGGTCGCACCATGACGGATGACCAGCTCTCCCTCGCCATCATCACCGCCAGCGTCCGCGACGGGCGGCTCGGTCCCGCCGTGGCCGACTGGTTCCTGTCCCAGGTCAAGGAACGCCCCGAATTCACCGTGCAGAGCGTCGATCTGATCGACCATCCGCTGCCGCTGGTCCTGCCGGGGCCCGGCAAGGACGTGTCGCTGGAGACGGCCAGGACCCGCGAAGCCCTGCGTTCCGTGCTCGTGGCGGCCGACGCCTTCGTCGTGGTCACGCCCGAGTACAACCACAGCTTCCCGGCCGCGCTGAAGAACACCGTCGACTGGTTCTACGAGGAGTGGACCGCCAAGCCGGTCGGCTTCGTCTCGTACGGCGGCCTCAGCGGCGGCATCCGCGCCGTCGAGCAGCTCCGGCAGGTCTTCGCCGAGGTGCACACCCTGACCGTACGGGAGAACGTCGCCTTTCCCCTGGCGGGAAACCGTTTCGACGAGGCGGGCCGGCTGATCGACCCGGAGCCGAGCGTCCTGTCGGCCGGACTGCTCCTGGACCAACTGCACTGGTGGGGCAACGCGTTGCGGGCGGCCCGCGCCGAGCGCGCGTACCCGCGCTGAGCCCGCCCCCGATCCGTACCCGCGCTGAACCCGCGCTCGATCCGTACCCGCGCTGAGCGCGCACCCGGCCGGTGACTCCCCACGCACCGGCCGCTTCCCGCCCCGAACCCCCGGACCCCGGTCCTCTGGAAGGACGACGGCAATGACCCAGCAGATCTCCTCCGCACCGCCGGACATCCGGCGCGCCGACAGCACGGCCGCGCACGTCGCGCAGTGGCACGTCCCCGACCGCGACTCCGGGGTCGAGGCCGTGGCCGAGACCGTCGAGCAGTGGCGCGCCGCCGACTGGCCGACCGGGCTCCTGTCGGCCTCCGCGTATCTCAGCACCGAGGACGACACGGTGCTGACCTACCTCCAGACCTCGCGAGCCTCGGCCCACCGCGACTTCACCTCGGGGCTGACGGGACTGGCGGGCGCCGCGACGGTCGCGTACACGCTGCGCCGCGCGATCGTGCTGCACAAGGGGCCGCTGGTGCCGTCCAGCTTCGTGGTCGCGACCTTCGACGTGGACGGGCCCGCCCCGCAGGAGCACATCGTCGAGTCGATCGCGGGCGCCCTCGAAAGCGCCCCCGGCGCGCAGCACCCCGGCCTGCTCTCGGCCAACTTCCACCTCAGCACCGACGGCACCCGCGTCCTGAACTACGCCGAGTGGACCAGCGACGAGGCGCACATCTCGTTCCTTGAGGGCGCCACGCGGGCGGCCACCCTGCGCGCCACCCACGACACTCCCGGCGTCCGGCCGATCGGCTTCAAGCGCTACCACCTCCTGCACAGCCTCACCGCCTGACACCACGTCACATCCGCGCGCCCCATCGGCCCATCGGCCCACCGACCTACCGAACGGAGTCCACCGTGCAGGGCGGAAGGAACGAATCCGCGCCGCTGCGTCTCGCCGAGGCACCCTCGGCGGTCGCATGGTGGCGTCACGAGGAATACGCGGCGGCGCACCCGCCCGCACCGGGCATCCGCCGCGCCGACGACGGCGAGCGCGCGCGTACCGACGAGACCGAGGTGTCCGCGGCCCCCCGCGTCCTCGAACTGGCCCACCGCGGGGTGAACCGCTCCACGGCGATGCGCCAGGCCGAGCGCCTGCTCGCCGCGGACGAGCGGCGAGCCGACGCCGACAGCGTGTGGCAGGCCGTTCTGACCCTGCTGTACGCGGGGGACACCTCGTCCGCGAGCGCGCACTGCGCCCGGCTGGCCCGCGAACCGCTCTGGTCGGGTTCGGTCCGCCACCGCCAGACGCTGGCCCTGCTGCGCGCACGGATCAAGCTGCTCGGAGGGGATACGAGCGGGGCCGTACGCATTCTGCGCGCGGTCCTCGCCCGGGGCCGGTCCGGTACCCGCGTCCCCCTCGCCGCGGTCTGGCTGACCGAGGCGCTGGTCGGGACCGGCGACCTCGACGGCGCGTGGACGGTGCTCCAGGAGAACGGCATGGTCGGCGCGCTCGACCTCGAAGGCCACGACCGGGCCCACGTCCTGGCGGCCCGCGGCGCGCTGCACCTGGCCGCGGGCCAGTTCCGGCAGGGGATCGACGACTGCCTGAGCAGCGGCCGGCTGCTGGCCTCGTACGGCATCGACAATCCCGCAGTGGTCGCCTGGCGTTCGGCGGGCGCGCTCGGGGCCGCGGTCGCGGGCCGCCGTGACCTCGCCGTCGCCCTGGCCGAGGACGAACTCGTCGCCGCGCGGAAGTGGGGGTCGGCGCGCGTCCTGGGGACGGCCCTGCGCGCCGTCGCCGTGGCGCGCCGCGACAAGACCTCCCTCGTACTGCTGGAGGAGGCCGTCGATCTGCTCCGCCTGGCCGACGCCCAGGGCGAGGTGGCTCAGGCCCTCTACGACCTCGGCGCGCTGCGGGCCGAACGCAAGGACGCGGCCGGGGCGCGGAGCCGGTTCACGGCCGCCGCCGCGGTCGCGCGCACTTGCGGCAACACCTTCTGGGCGCACCGCGCCGAGTCCGCGCTGCGCCGGCTGGGCGGACCTGGCGCCCCGCGCGGACTCACCCCGCAGGAGGCCAGAATCGCGCAGCTGGCCCGCGCCGGATACAGCAACCGGCGCATTGCGGAAGCCCTTTTCCTCAACGTCAGAACCGTCGAATTCCATCTGTCGGGCGTCTACCGCAAACTCGCCATCTCCGGCAGAGGCGAACTCGTCATGGTACTGAGCGCGGTCGGGGAATCCCCGGCAGTGCGACACAAACCTGCGGGCGAACCGTAGGTTTCCCCGGCTCCTTCGCCGCCGCTTCGCCGAGGGTGCGAGGATCGGGAAAACGGTCGGTCGGTGATCAGAGCACCGACCGCATTCCGTTCTCAACTCCCCTTTCCCGCCGGCGATGTCAGCGCGCGGACCGTCCGGAATACCGGTGCCCGGCAGCGGGCGCGTCAAGTGCTACCCACATCGGGAGGAACCCATCATGACCACCACCGCGCCGTCCCGGGACGATCTCGTCGAGGCCGCGGGGAAACTCGTGCCCCTGCTGCGCTCCCGGGCGCTGTGGATCGACGAGAACCGCAGGCTCCCGCAGGACGTCATCGAGGCGATCGAGGCGTCGGGTCTGCTCAAGATGCAGGTGCCCACGCAGTACGGCGGATACGAGTCGGACGCGCGCGCCTTCGTCGACGTGCTGGCCGAGGTCGCGAAGGGCAACAGCTCGGCCGCCTTCGTCCTGTCCATCTACGCCTCGCTGACCTGGATGGTCGGCCTGTGGCCCGACGAGGCGCTGGACGAGGTGTTCGCCGAGCCCCATGTCCGCGTGACGGGCACGACGGCCGCGTCCGGCAAGGCGACCCGGGTCGACGGCGGCTATCTGTTCAACGGTAGCTGGGGCTACAACAGCGGCGTGCTGCACGCCCACTGGAAGATCACCGCGGCGATGCCCGAGGGGCCCGCGGGGGAGACCCTGCCGGTCTTCGCCCTCATCCCGATCTCCGAACTGGAGATCGTCGACGACTGGAACACCATCGGCCTGGCGGGCTCCGGCAGTGTGACCACTGTGGCGAAGGACGTCTTCGTCCCCGACCACCGGGTGATCTCCGGCGCCGACTTCTACCAGAACGTCTCGAAGTCGCAGGCCAACGCGGCCAAGGGCGCCTACCGGGTGCCGATGCTGGTCAGCGCCACGGTGATACAGACGGGCCAGCTCGTCGGCGCCGCCAAGTACGCCCTGTCCAGCTTCCTGGAGCGGCTCCCCGGCCGGCCGCTGACGTACACCAGCTACCCCAGCCAGTTGGAGGCGCCGATCACGCATCTCCAGGTCGGCGAGGCGGCCCTGCTGATCGAGGACGCCGAGGCCCGCGCCCACCGGTTCGCCGATCTGCTGGCCGACAAGATCCGGCGGGACGAGCCGTGGTCCCAGGACGACCGGGTCTTCTCCCGGGTGCAGATCGGCTGGATCGCCAAGCAGACCAAGCAGGCCGTGGAGATCCTCGCCGCCGCCAGCGGCGGCTCCTCGATCTTCCGGGACGTGCCGATCACCCGCATCCAGCGGGACGTGCACGCGACGTCCCTGCACGCCCTGATCACGCCGAGCACCAACATCGAGCTGTACGGCAGGTCCCTGACCGGCCTTGAGCCCAACTCGCTGTACCTGTGAGCGACATGCCGCGCTGAGCGGAGCGTGACGCGGGCGCGCGTACGGCGGGGCCCCCGCCGTACGCGCGCTTCCGCTTCCTTTTCCGTTGCCGTGCGGGCGGGTCCGGGGGTCGGATCAGCCGAGGCCGACCCGGAATCCGACCCCGCGGACGGTGACGATCCAACTGCTCCGGCCCAACTTGTTGCGCAGCGAGTTGACATGGGTGTCCACCGTGCGGCTGGCCTGGTAACCGACCGCGAGCACCGTCGGGATCTCCCATATCTCGGCGAGCAGCCGCTGCCGGGTCACGACCATCTCGGGGTGCCGCGCGAGGTAGTACAGCAGGTCGAACTCCTTGCGGGTCAGCTTCACCGGCTTCTCGTGCACCTGCACCTTGCGCGAGGCCGCGTCGATCCGCAGACCGCCGATCGACACCGTCGTCTTGGGGGTGACCACCGGTCGGCGCGGCTCCCGCCGCCGCATGACGGCCTCCATGCGGGCCGCCAACTCGCGGATCTCGTACGGCTTGTCGATGCAGTCGTCGGCGCCCGCCCGCAGTCCCAGGACCCGGTCCAGCTCGGTGCCGCCGCTGGCGAACGCGATGACGGGGATGTCACCCGTCTCCCGCATGCTGCGGCAGACGGCCAGGCCGTCGATGTCCGGGAGATCGAGGTCGAGCAGGACGAAGTTCGCCTGCCGGAAGGTCTCCAGAGCCGCGGTTCCGGAATCCACGGTCGTCACCTCATGGCCGTACCGCTCCAGATTGCGGGCCAGGGCCGCGGCTTCGTGCTCCTGCGCCTCCACAACGAGTATGCGCACGGTATCTCCCTTGGAGTTGTACGGACCGAAGGTGGATTCACGGCCGCAAGCTCCATTGCCTGCATAGCTGTTAGGTGGACACATCCATCTAGTGCTGATCCGCGGCGCGGATTCTCAAACCGTTCTCATCGATTCGAGCCAGGGAGTTCATGCGAGGACACACGGACTTCGCGGATCCGCTTCGGAGATATCCGTTCGCGGGAAGGCGCGGTAAACCGTGTCGAATCGTCAGAGGTCAGGGAGCGGTCACCGGCAGGGAGCGGTTCTGCTGGACATCTCGGAACGCGCGCAGGAATGTGTCGACCGCGGCGTCGGCCACGGTGTGGAGTTCGGTGTCCGGTACGGGTCGGGTGCCGAGTTGGGACCGCGCCTCCATGGGGCCCGTGAGCAGAGCGAGGAACTGCTCCGCGGCCTCGACGGGGTCGCAGGGGCGCAGCAGACCGGCCAGGGAGAGCCGGGCCATCCGGTCGGCGAGGGTCTGCCGGAGCCGGTCGGCGCCGCGCCCCCAGACGACTTCGAGCAGTCCGGGGAAGCGGGTGATCTCCGCGTGCAGCAGTCGGCGCAGCGCCCAGGAGCGGGGGTCGCAACACTGGAGCAGCATGCGGTATCCGACCTCCTCCAAGCGGGACCTGACCGGGTCGGAGCCCTCGCCGTCCCCGCTCTCCTCGTCGGCCTCGCCGTTTCGGCCGTTCGCGCCGCCCTCGACCGTCAACTGCTCGGCCAGGGCGAGGTTTCCGTCCATCACCGCGTTCCCCGTCGCCTCCATCGCGGCGTGGAAGAGGTTCTCCTTGTCGCCGAGGTGGTTGTAGACGGTGTGCTTGGCGACGCCCGCAACTTCGGCGATCTCCTCCATGCACGCACCGGCGTACCCCCGCTTGGCGAACACGGCGAAGGCCGCGTCGAGGATCGCCTGACGCTTGTCGATGCGGCCTCGCGAGGCCGTTCGGTTGCCTGATGCCGATGTCGCAGTTCCGCCCACCCTCGCAGCGTACCCGATACGGGCGTTGAGTTACACCAGCCGGTGCAGTTTGTTGCCCACCGACGTTGTCAGCGTCCTGAGTGGTGCCCTAATCTGCACTGGCGAGTGCAATTTGGCTCGCTGTCATCTGACGTGCCGCCATCTGACGCGCGGCCACCTCACGCCACCTCATGCCACTTCACGCCACCGGAGAGACTCATGGCGCATCCGTCGAACGAGGGCCTTGACCCCGCGCTGCGGCGACTGATCGGAGTGATCCTGTTAGGCGGGATCATGGGGATCCTCGACGGCTCGATGATCGCCGTCGCAGCGGACACCCTGGTCAAGGACTTCGACACCTCACTCAGCGCGGTCAGTTGGGTGTCCACGAGCTATCTGCTCGCCCTGACCGTGAGCATCCCGGTCACCACCTGGGCCGTCGACAGGTTCGGCGGTCGACGGCTGTGGCTGCTCGGCCTGGTGATCTTCCTCGCCGGTTCCATCAGTTCCGGACTCGCGTGGAA
This sequence comes from Streptomyces sp. NPDC088910, assembly GCF_044749865.1. Classification (NCBI taxonomy): domain Bacteria; kingdom Bacillati; phylum Actinomycetota; class Actinomycetes; order Kitasatosporales; family Streptomycetaceae; genus Streptomyces; species Streptomyces sp. NPDC088910. Next base: position 344,543 of record NZ_JBIVIV010000005.1, on the reverse strand, counting down.
CATCGGCAGCCTGATCGCCTTCCGCGTGCTCCAGGGACTCGGCGCGGGTCTGCTCGACCCGCTGATGCTGACCCTGCTGGCCCGTTCGGCCGGACCCAGCCGGATCGGACGGGTCATGGGCCTCATGGGCGTCGTCGGCTCCAGCGGCCCGGTGTTCGGCCCGGTGATCGGCGGATTCATCCTGCAAGGCGTGTCCTGGCGCTGGATGTTCCTGGTCAACGTCCCGATCGGCCTGCTCGCGCTGGTGCTCGCCCTGCGGGTGATCCCGGACGACAAGCCGACCGGCGAGCAGCCGGTGGGCAAGCTCGACACCGTCGGCGTCGCGCTGATCGGCCCGGGCGTCGCGGCCGCCGTGCTGACCTTGTCGCAGTACGCCGAGCGGACCGAGTTCTCCGCTTGGCAGGTGCTCGTCCCGCTGGTCGCCGCGGTCGTGCTGCTCGGCGCCTACGCCGTCCACGCGCTGCGCGAGCGCACCACGCAACCGCTCATCGACCTGCGGCTGTTCGCCTCGCGCAGCTTCTCCGCCAGCGTCACCGTCGGCGCCCTGGTCGGTCTGGCCACCTTCGCCAGCCTGTTCGCGCTGCCGCTGTACTACCAGCAGGTACGCGGCCACGACACCTTCGCGTCCGCGCTGCTGCTCGCTCCGCTCGGTGTGGGGTCGGCCCTGTCGATGCCGCTGACCGGACGGTTGTCCGACAAGGTCGGCTCACGGACCCTGGTGATGTGCGGCGGCGCGGTCGCCACGCTGAGCGCGCTGGCCTTCACCCAGCTCAGCGCGGACACGTCCCAAGTCTGGACGGCCGTGGTGGCGTTCACGATCGGCCTCGGCCTCGGCAGCGTGGGCGCGCCCACCATCGCCTCCCTCTACCGCACGCTCCCGCCGCATCTGGTGCCTCAGGGCAGCACCGTGCTGTACATGCTCAACCAGCTCGGCGCCGCGATCGGCATCGCGCTGGTCGCGCTGCTCGTCCAGAGCGCGGGCAGCGGCGACGCCCTCGGCGGCTTCCGGCACGCATACTGGGGCGTGACCGGCGCGCTCGTCCTCGCCCTGATCGCCGCGACCCAACTGCCGGGCCGTCCCAAGCCGCAGGAATCCGACGGCGGTACGCCGCAGGAACAGCACGCCGACGTGAACTCCGACGTCACCGCCGACGTCCACTCCCATGCCGACTCCGCGGTCGGCTCCGACATCCGCTCCGCGGAGGCTCCCGCCTCCCTGGCCGCCCAAGGGGACACCCTGTGAAGACCATTGTGATCGCCGGCGGCACCGACGGCATCGGAAAGGCGCTGGCGGCCACCCGGCTCGGCAACGGCGACACCGTCGTCGTCATCGGCCGCAGCGAGGTGAAGGGGAAGGCGTTCCTGGAGACCGCCGCGACCGTCGGCGCCCAGGACCGGGCCTTCTTCATCCCGGCCGACCTCAGCCTGCTGGGCGAGAACGAACGGGTCCTCAAGAAGCTGCGCGCGCGGTTCCCGACGATCGACGCCCTGGTCCTGTGCGCCCGCCACTACCGCACCGAGCGCGCCCTCACGGCCGACGGCATCGAGGAGAACTTCGCGCTGTTCTACCTCAGCCGCTACCTGCTCGGACACGGCCTGGTCGACACGCTGTCCGCCGCCGAACAGCCCGTGGTGGTCAACGTGGCCGGTCCCGGTGCGAGTCTGAGCGTGGTCCGCTGGGACGACCTGGAGCTGCGCCACGGTTACCACGGCGGCGCCGCGCTCGGCCAGGGCGGAAAGCTCAACGACCTGCTCGGCGTCACCTTCGCCGAGCGGTACGGGGACAGCGGCATCCGCTACGTCCTGATCCACCCGGGCGTCACCGCGACGAGCTTCTCCGGCGAGTACGATGATGTGACACTGCGTCAGATCCTGTCGATGCAGTCGTTCGCCAAGCCGGTGGAGGCCGCCCTCCCGCCGATCGTCGACGCCATCGACGCCCCTCCCGCCGAGCCGTTGAGCGCGTTCGTCGAGGGGCTTCGGATCGGGGTGAAGGACCGGTCCTTCGCGCCGGACGCGGCCGAACGCCTCGACGCGGCCACCGAGCGGATCCTGGAGGAGCACCGGGGGCGGACCGGCGGTCCCGGCGGGAATTGACGGTCTCCAGAAGGTGTCACAAGCGGAATTGATGTTCTTTTCACAATCCTGAGCCGGGATTCCTGGGCGCGGGTCACCGCTGGTCGGAGAATGTTCCGTACCACGCCGTGGCCCGCGCCTTTCGTGGAGCCACCTCATTCCCGAGGAGCCGAAGAATGTCCCACGCGTCCACCTCGCGGCCCGTCATCGAGAATCCCCAGAGCGACATCGTGCTCGTCGGCACGGTCCCGACGGAGAGCGGAAAGGCGGCGCAGACCGCGGAAGCCGTCGTCGCCCACTGGCGGTCCGGCGAGTGGCCGCCGGAGCTGCTGTCGCTCACGGTCTACACGAGCAGCGAAGGCGACTCGGTGCTGACCTACGCGCAGTGGTCCGCGGAGGAGCCGCTGCGGCAGTCCCTGAAGGAGGAGGGCAGCCTCTCCGACACGGCGTCCGCCGTCCCCGGCGCCCCGGCGCCCGTGCCCTACCGCCTGTACCGCGCGGTCCGCGGCTCCGGCATCGCCGACCCCGCCCCAGTCGCCGAGTCCTTCCCCGTGGCCTTCTTCGGCGCGGAGAACGACCAGGCCGCCCGCGCCTTCGTGGACGCCCTGTTCGCCGGCGAGGAGGCCACCGAGGGCCAGGACCGCGACTACCCCGGCGGGATATCGGCGAACATGCACATCAGCGTGGACGGCACGAGCGTCCTCAGCTTCTCCGAATGGGTGACGGAAGCCAACGCCGTCGCCCACATCGAAGCCGTCTGGGAGCCGGTCCTGAAGGACCTCGGCGGCACCGGTCTGCTCTACCGGCACTTCAGCACCCTGCTCCCGACCGCCTGAACACCCCACCGGCCGGCCCCCGCCCTCGGGGCGGGAGCCGGCCGGTTCCTCATGGCTCAGGACCTCAGCGGCTCATCCGCAGGACCTCGGCGGCTCATCCGGCCGCGCGCGCGTACGCGTGCCAGACGCGAGGCGCGTCGAACAGGTGCACCCGCTCCGACCGCCGCCACCGCGCGGCGGGCACCGACACCACGTCCCCCGGCACCGGCAGATCGGGCCCCGCCGCCGTACGGGCGAAGAGCACGGCGACAAGCGCGGCCAGTTCCTCAGGAGTCGCACAACCGCGCACCACGCGCAGCTGACGAGAATCGATCGAGTCGGTCATCACACATCCTTCTTCGCGCGGTCGGAAAAGTCGAGGCCACACCGGCAGCGGAAATGCGCCGCACCTCAACCTCAAGGTTCCAGGGAAACCGGCCCCCGCTCAAGACACCCCGATTCAGGACTCCGTCAGATTCCACAAGTCCTCGCCAGCCGAATTCAGCGACCGCCAGCCGAATGTCAGATCCCCTTGACCCGGCCCGCCTTCCGCGCCGCGGGGACGGAGCGTCAGGCGAAGGACGGCCAGCGATGGCCGGCCCAGTGGCGCCAGTCCGTCCAGCCGGGCGGTGGGCCGGTCGGCCGGTCGGCCGGATAAAGCGGTGGCCGCCCCGGCCGCCCCGGCCGCCCGTGCGGTCCCCGTCGAATCGGCGCACCCGCTCCCGGACCTGGAATGATCGGGCCATGCGCGCCGCTCGGCTCCTCTCGCTCATCCTCCTGTTGCAGAACCGGGGGAGGCTGACGGCCGGTGAGCTGGCGCAGGAGCTGGACGTCTCGGTGCGGACCGTCTACCGGGACATCGACTCGCTGAGCGCCGCGGGCATTCCGGTGTACGGGGACGCCGGGCACGGCGGGGGATACCAGCTGCTCGGCGGGTACCGGACCCGGCTGACCGGGCTGCATGTCGACGAGGCGGAGTCGCTGTTCCTGGCCGGACTGCCCGGCGCGGCCGACGACTTGGGCCTGGGGGAGGTGCTGGCGGCGGCGGAGCTGAAGCTGACCGCGGCCCTGCCGCCACCGCTGCGGGACCGGGCCGGGCGGATCCGTGAGCGGTTCCACCTCGACGCGCTCGGCTGGTACCGGGAACAGGACTCCCCGTCCGCTCTCGTACCGCTCGCCGACGCGGTGTGGAATCAGCGGCGGATCCGGGTGCGCTACCGCCGCTGGACCGCGCCGCAAGAGGTCGAGCGCGACCTCGACCCGTACGGCTTGGTCCTCAAGGCGGGGGTCTGGTACCTCGTCGCCGCGGTGGACGGCGCGGTGCGCACGTACCGGGTGTCCTCGATCCTCCGCCTGGACGTCGGGACGACCGGCTTCGAGCGGCCGGACGGGTTCGACCTGGGCGCTCACTGGCAGCAGTACCTCGCCGTCTACGACGCCCGAAGGCTGCGGCTTCAGGGCTCCGTACGGATCGCTCCCGCGCTGCTGTCCGCGCTGCCGGACCGCCTGGACGCGGCTTTGGTCCGCGCGGTGGAGACCTCGGCGGGGCCGCCGGACGCGGACGGCTGGGTGACGGCGACGGTGCCGCTGGAATCGGTCGAGCTGGCGGTGCCCGTACTGCTGTCACTGGGCCCGGACATCGAGGTGCTCGGCCCCGAGGAGCTGCGCCGCGCGATCGCGGAGAGGGCGGCGGCCGTGCTCGACCGGTACCGGCCGGCGGACTCGCCCGGCCGGGCGGGGGCCGACGAGCGCAGCAGCACTCCGGCGGACAGGGTGGCCAGCAGGGCGAGAGCGGCGAGGACCCCGAAGCCGTAGCGCGTGTCGGTGCTGTCGGTGACCTTCCCGACCAGGAACATCACCGCGACCGTGGCCGCCAGCCCGCCGCCGTTCGCCAGCCCGAAGACCCGGCCCACCGAGGCGTCGTCGGCCGAGGTCATCAGCATGGTCCGCGAGGCGATCCGGGCCTGCCCGAAGAAGAACGCGCCCACCGGCACTCCGACGAGATAGCCGGCGATCCCGAACTGGCTCTGGAGTACCAGGCCCACGGCGCAGAGCAGGAAGCCCACGACGGCGATGCGGAGGTCGGGACTGCGTCTGCTGACGATCCGGTACGCGCCGGCCGCCGCCAGGAAGCCGAGGCAGCCCAAAGCGTCCACCGCGCCGAACGTCCCCGCCCCCAGGCGGAGTTCACCGATGACCGCGGTGGGCAGCAGGGCGTTGAAGACCGTGACGACCACGCTTCCCTGGGCGTAGAGCAGGATGAAGTGCCGCATCCGCATCGGTGTCCGCGTCGGCGTACGCGCCGCCACCGGCGCCGACTCCCCGGCGGCGGTGGCCGTCGGCGCCCGTTCCGGGCGACGCCCCACCGCGGCCACGCACAGCGCCGAGACGGCGAAGGTCCCGGCGTTGAACACCAGCAGCGGCACGGCGCCGAACGCCTGGACGGACAGCCCGCCGACCGTCGCCGACAGCAGCATCCCCGCCTGGGTCCCCATCTCGTAGCGGGCGTTGAACCGCCGCAGCCGGTCCGCCGGGACCCGCTCCTTGATCAGCGCGGAGCTGGCGGGGAAGAACAGCGCGCCGACCACGGCGAGCGCCAGGTTGGCGCCGTAGATCCCGGCTCCCGGAGAGCCGCCGCAGACCAGCCAGAGCGGCAGGGCCAGGGCCAGCGCCGCACTGGAGAGATCGCAGCCGATCCACAGGGCCCGCCGGTCGAAGCGGTCCGCCAGCCGCCCGAAGAAGGGTGACAGCAACGCCTGCGGCCCGGCGACGGCGATGAAGAGCCAGCCGACGGCCATCATGGTGCGCTGTTCCCTGATCATGAGCAGCGCACCGACGATGAGCTGGACGTTGTTGCCGAGAGCGGTGGCGAAGGCAGCGGGTACGAGCAGCCGCTCGGCCCGCCGGGAGTGCCGACTGAGGATCATGGCACCACTGTCCGGCGCTTCCCTGACATCCTGTGTCAGTGAAGTCTCTCCGCCCGGTGACGTCTTCGCACCGCCCCCGAGCGGCCGGGCCGCCCGCTACCGCCGCTTGACGGTGTAGGTCAGGTGGGTCACCCGGGACGACGCGTCCGTACGGGTCTGGTCGAGTGCGAGACGGTCGGGGTCCACGCGCTCGAACAGGCGGATGCCCGTGCCGAACAGCACGGGCGCGAGGGTGATCGAGAACTCGTCGACCAGGCCGGCGTCCAGGTACTGCTGGATCGTCTCGGCGCCGCCGGAGATACGGATGTCGCGGTCGCCCGCGGCCTCGCGGGCCCGGTCGAGCGCGCTGGAGATTCCGTCGTTGACGAAGTGGAAGGTCGTGCCGCCCGGCCGCTCCCACGAGTCACGCTCGACGTGGGTCACGACGAACACCGGGGTGTGGAACGGCGCCTCCTGGGGCCACGCCAGCTCTCCGGCGTCGAACATCCGCTTGCCCATGACGCTCACGCCGGTGCGCTCGTACGTCGCCCGGGCGATGTCGTTGTCGATCCCCTCCTCGCCGCCCTCGCCGAGCTTGAGATTCTCGCGGAACCACCGCTGCGGGAAGATCCACGCCTGGAGCTCCGACCACTTCGCCATCCAGCGCCGGACGCCGGGGTCGCTCTGGCCTTCGGGCGAGAAGACGTCCTCGACGGGCACGGCGTCCGGCGCCATGAAGCCGTCGAGCGACATCGTCACACTGAAGAACACCTTGCCTGCCATCAGTCGTCCGCTCCCTTCGACGCGGTCCCGTTCCCGGTGAGTTCGGCGACGTAGACCGCCAGATTGCGCAGCGTCTGCTCGCCGCCCTCGACCGCGTGGTACTTCTCCGCCGCCTCGTCGCGCAGCTCCCTGGTGGGGAACACCGTGCGCATCACGAGCCGGGTCTCCTCGTCCGCCGGTTCGAAGGTCAGGACCGACTCGAAGGTGTGGGGGTCGTCGCGGGACTCGCCGTGCAGCAGCGCGATCCGCCGCGACGGGACGATCTCGGTATAGGTGATCCACTCCTGGTAGTCGGTCCCGTCCGGCCCGTGCATCACGAAGTCCCAGACCCCGCCGACGCGGAAGTCGAAGGACCGCGTCGTGGTCGTGAACCCTTCGGGGCCCCACCACCGCGAAAGGTGCCGGACCCGTGTGAACGCCTCGAACACCAGCTCCCGTGGGGCGCCGATGGTCCGGGAGACCACGATCTCGCGGTCCGCCGCCGTCTCGTCGCCGCTATTGGTCGTCGTCATCCGGTGGTTCCTCCTGCCTTGCCTGTTTCAGATCTCGTACGTACGTGTCCAGCCGGTCGAAGGTCCCGTTCCAGAACTCCTCGAAGCCGCCCGTCCACTCATGGATCGGCCGCAGCCCGCGGGCGTCCAGTCCGTAGAGCCGCTGCTTGCCCGCGCCGCGGACCCGCACCAGCCCGACCTCGCGGAGCACCCGCAGGTGCTTGGACGCCTGCGGTTGGGTCATCCCCAGCTCCCGCGCCAGCTCGGTCACGGGCCGCTCGCCGCCCCGCAGCAGCGCCAGGATCTCCCGTCGCTGCGGCTCGGCGATCGCGTTGAACGCGTCCGAGGTCGTCGCCGCTCGTGCCATGACTCCATCGTATGCCTATATCGGCATGCGTCAACCGCGGCATGCCGCTCCTGAGGTTCCGCGCCCTCGGTGCGGGCCGCTCGTCCTGGCCGCCGCGCCCGCCGGGCGGCTCGGTACCCTCGGCGGAGGGAGACGGCCCCTGGAGGCGCTGGTGGGACTGCGGGAACGGATCGCGAGGGAACTCACCGCGACCATGCACGGCGGGGACCTCGAACTGGGACGGTACGCGGCGCCGCCCGGTGATCCCGGACTGTTCGGGATCGCGCCGGGGGACCCGGTGTGGCGGGTGCACGGGCACGCCACCGGGATGCTCACCGGCGGATTCGCCGCGCTCATGCTCCAGTCGCTGCATCCGCTGGCCATGGCGGGGGTGGACGACCACTCCGACTTCCGCGCCGATCCGGTCGGACGGCTGAACGGCACCGTACGGTTCATCACCACGACCACCTTCGGCTCCTCGGCCGCCGCCCGCGAGGTGATCGACCTCGTCCGGCGGATCCACACCCGCGTGCACGGCACCGCCCCCGACGGCCGCCCGTACCGCGCGGACGACCCCGATCTGCTCACCTGGGTGCACACCGCCGAGGTACGCAGCTTCCTCGCCGGCCACCAGACCTACGCGCCCCGGCCGCTGCGGCTGACTCCCGCCGAGTGCGACGCCTACTACCGCCAAGCCGCCCCCGTGGCCGAGGCGTTGGGCGCGCGGAACATACCGCGCACATCCCTCGAAGCCGAGCGCTACCTGGCCCGCATGCGCCCCCAACTCCACGCCACCGCAGCCGCGTTGGACTCGGTACGGTTCCTGCGCCGCTTCGGACGCACACGACGGGAGCGGCTGGTCGTCGGCCGGCTCATGAACGCCTCGGTCGGACTCCTCCCCGGCTGGGCCCGTACCGAATTGGGCGTTCACCGCCCGGCCGCCGTCCGCACCGGCTGGGACCGGCCCCTCGCGACGGCCGTGGGCCGCACCATCGAATGGGGGCTCGGGCCCTCCCAGATCCAGGCCGCCGCGCGAGGACGGCTGGCGCAGGCGCCACAGGGATGACGGGGGCGCGGACCGGACAGCGGCCGACGTACGGGCCTCACGATCCGGGGGCGCGCCACCCGCGTGGGATCATCGGTCCATGAGCAGCGACCTGGAAGTGAGCGCTCTGGCGATCAACGTGACGATCCCGCAGGAGCTCCGCTGGACGGACACCCGACGCGGCGAGGAGTTCACGCTGACCACACTCAACGTCCGGCTGCTCCCGGACGGTCGACTCGCCGCCAAGGCATACGGCCGGCCGGTCGGCGGCGGCAGGGGCGCCTACGTCTCCTTCCCCGTCCCCGACAGACCCGAACTCGCCGCCCTGGTCGACGCCGCCGCCGGCCGGGCCGGGGCGCTGTGGGCCGCCCATCGCGGTCTTGGCTGAACCCGTTTCGCCGCGAGGGGGAGAGGGCTCGCAGGGGAGCGCGGCCCGAGACGCCGATCGATGCCAGGTCTGCTCCGTGACGAGGCCGTTCTGGGGTAGCAGACGGCTATGACGACAGGCGTGACCATTGGGGTCGAAGAGGAATTCCTGCTGCTCGACCGCAGGACCGCACTGCCGGCGCCACGCGTCGGCCAGCTCCGGATCGCGGCGGAGCGCGAGCCCGACCTGGGGATCGAGGAGGTCGACACCGAGCTTCTGCAGTCCCAGGTGGAGGTCGCGACCCCGGTCTGCTCCGACCTGGACGAGGTCGCCGCGCATCTCACGCGGTTCCGGAAGTCGCTGAGCGCCGCGGCGCGCAGCGTGGACTGCCGCCTGGCGGCGACGGGCGGCGCACCCCTCATGGCCGAGGCGTCGGTGCCGGTGACCGGTGAGCAGCGGTACCGGGACATGCGGGTGGACGCGGCGCGACTGGTCGACGAGCAGTTGATCTGCGGTATGCACATCCATGTCGCCGTGCCCGACCGCCAGGCCGGGGCCGCCGCGCTGGGCCGGATCCGTCCCTGGCTGCCGCTTCTGGTCGCGCTGGGAGCCAACTCTCCGTTCTGGGACGGGCGGGACACCGGCTTCGCCAGCTGGCGCACCGTGATCTTCGGCCGCTGGCCGGTCAGCGGATCGCCGCCGTTCTTCTCCGGCGCCTCCCATTACGAGGAGCGGGTCGACGCCCTGCTGGGCACCGGGGTGATCGCCGACCGGCACCAGCTCTACTGGCACGCCCGGCTCTCCGACGAGTACCCGACGCTGGAGGTCCGCGCCCCCGACGTCCAGCTCGACGTCGACAGCGCGATCACCCTCGCCGGGCTCGCCCGCGGCCTGGTGGTCACCGCACTGCGCGAGGGCAGCGTCGGCGGCCGTCCCCTCGACCCGCCGGCCAGCGTCCTCCAGGCCGCGGGCTGGCACTCCGCCCGCCACGGCCTGACCGCCAACCTGGTCGACCCCCGCACCAATGAGCCGTCCCAGGCCGCCGACGTGCTCGGCGCCCTCCTGGACTGCGTCACCCCCGCCCTGAAGGAACTCGACGACCTCGACCGGGTGACCTCCGGCGTGCGACGACTCCTCGACAAGGGCACCGGCGCCGCACGCCAGCGCGCCGCCCTCGCGCACGGCGGCACCGAGGAACTCCTCGACCTGATAGCACCCGAGCCCGTCGATCCGGCGGACGGTGACGACGCCCGCCAGCCGGAAGCGCCCGTCATCGCCCGGGCGGGACGCCCGTAGGGCATGGAATCGGCGCCGGCTCCCGGCGACGGGCGGCAGCCGCGCGCCGATTCCCCGCTACGCCCCGGACGACCCGCCGAGGCGGCTCGCGAGCAGGAGCGTCGCGGCCACGGACTTCACGGGGATGTCGCCGAGCTTCTGGCAGAGGGTCATCGCCTGTCGCAGCGCGAGGTCGGCTTCCGCGGGGTGTCCGGAGGCCAGGAGGTGTGAGCCGAGGTTGGTCAGGACGATCGCCTCGCGCTCGCTGTCGCCGCGTTCACGGAAGACGGCGAGCGCCCGGCGAAAGGCCGCTGTGGCGTCCGCCTCCTGACCGGTCTTGGACAGGGCCAGGCCCAGGCGGTTCTGCGATTCCGCTTCGCCCGCGCGCGCACCGGCTTTCCGGCTGAGCGCGATGGCCTGCCGGAGGTGGTCGGCCGCCTCTTCGTAGCGCCGCGCCGCGAGCAGTGTCGCGCCGAGGCTGTCCAGGAGGACGGCCTGATTCGGTTCGTCGTCCTCTTCGCGCCGTACGGCGAGCGCCCGGCGGAGGGTCTTCTCGGCTTCGTCGTACCGGCCGAGCCAGTGGAGGGCCGCGCCGTGCGCGGCGAGCCGTCGGCGTTCGTTCGAGGCGCTGCCGCTCTCCTCGGCGCAGGCGGCGGCTTCCTCCAGCGCCCGTAGGGCCTGCGCGAACCGGCCCACGCGCACCAGGGCCTCGCCGATGTCCCCCTGGATCTCGCCTTCGACGCGGCGGTCGCCGATGTCGCGGAAGATCGAGACCGCCTGCTCCAGGGCCTCGATGCCCTGCTCCTCCTGTCCGTTCCGGCCGTGGACGAGACCGAGGAAGCCCAGCAGCCTCCCCTCCCCGAAGCGGTCGCCGCTCTCCCGGCAGACGAGCAGGCCCTTGCGGAGGGCCGCGACGGCCTCGTCGTCCTGTCCCGTCCGGGTCAGACGCGCGCTGTCAACGACGACGGCTCTGCCCTCGGCGGCGCGGTCGCCGGTCCTCCGGTGGATGGCCAGCGCCCGCTGGTTCGCCTCCTCCGCTTCCGCCGCGCGCCCCGCATGGGCCAGGGCGAGCGCCAGATACGTCAGCGCCGACGCCTCGTTGTCATCGGCGCCGGCTTCCCGGAAGAGCGAGGCGGCCGTCCGGAACGGTTCGACGGCCTCCTGCTCCCGCCCCGGCAGCAGCACGGACAGCCCCAGAAGATGCTGTGCCCAGCCCTCCGCCGCCCGGTCACCGGTCCATCGGCAGACCGGCAGGGCGACGGCCGCCAGAAGGGTCATCTCCTCGAAGTGGAGGCGCAGGGAGCAGAATTCGGCGAGGCAGTACGAGAGGGCGACGGGCACGGCGGGGTGGCCGAGTCCCGTGGCGAAGGCGGCGGCACAGATCAGGTTGGCGAATTCGTCCTCCAGCCAGGACAGTGCCTGCGCGCGATCCCGGACCAGGGGCGCGGGCGACGGTACGGGGCCCTTGAGGTGCGCGTCGGCCGCGACCGCGGTCCGTACGTAGTAGTCCATCAGCCGGGCCAGCGCCGCCTGCGCCTGATCCGCGTCGGCGCGCGCCGCGCCGCGTTCGTCCGCGTAGAGGCGGACGAGACCGTGCATGCGCCAGCGGCCCCAGGTGCGCGCGGGTTCGATGAGGTGGGCGCGGGCGAGGTCGCGCAGCATGACCTCCGCGGTCGTCTCGTCGGCGCCGCACAGGTGGGCCGCCGCGCTGGTGCCGATGTCGGGGCCGCTGTTGAGGGGGAGCAGCCGGAAGAGCCTGGCGCACGCGGGGGAGACCTGTTCGAGGTGCTGGTGGGAGAGGTCGAACGCGGCCCGTACCGCCCGGTCCTCGCGGGTGAGGTGGTCCAGGCGGCGCTGGGCGTCGGCCAGTGCCTGGGCGAGGGACGCGAGCGGGCGGCCGGGGGTGTCGGCGAGGAGCGCCGAGCAGATCCGCAGGGCGAGAGGTAATCGCCCGCAGTATTCGGCGATGCGCAGGGCGTCGTCGGGTTCGTCGGCGACGCGGGTGTCGTGCGGGCCGCGGGCCTGCCGCAGGACATTGCGGATCAGGTCCACCGAGGCGTCGGCGGCGAGAACGTCGAGTTCGCACAGGCGGGCGCCGACGTCGAGGGTGTGGCGTGAGGTGACCAGGGCCGCGTTGCGGCCGTCGCCGGGAAGCAGCGGGAGCACCTCGTCGGCGCTCGAGGCGTTGTCGATGACGACCAGGACCCGGCGGCCGTGTTCCGCGCAGGCGGCCAGCACCGACCGGTACAGCGCGACGCGGGCCCGCGGATCGGCGGGAATGTCCGCGTCGGCGATGCCGAGAGCGCTCAGCCATGGGCCGAGGACCCGTTCGGGGAGCAGACGCAGGTCCCGGTCGTAGCCGAGGAGATCGGCGAAGAGGACACCGCCGGGGAACCAGCCGGGTTCTGCGGTCGCCCGCGCGGCGGCCTGGAGGACGAGCTCCGTCTTGCCGACGCCCGCCAGCCCGGTGACCACGGCGGCGACGGGTCCGTCGTGCCGCTCGGTCCGTGGCCGCAACAGGTCCAGCAGCTCGGCGAGTTGCTCGTCCCGGCCGGTGAAGTTCGCGGCGCGGACCGGCAGTCCTGACCCGGCCAGGGGAGTCTCGCGCGGCACCTGCACGGTGATGTCCCGGCCCTGGAACACGGCGCTGAAGAACGTACCGCCGTGCACGTGGTTGGCGACGTCGCTCGCCGAACCGGGGGCGGAGGCGGGGTCATTGGGCTCGTCCCGGCTCCCGCGCGGCCAATCGTCCAGCCCCGCGCGGAAGTCCGGATCGACGGCGGCGCGCTCCGCGAGTGCGACGCTGAGCGCCTGCGCGCGTCGCAGGTCACCCGGTGCCCGCTCCAGCGCCCGCAGCTCCGCCGACGCCGAGCTGACCGGGAGCGGTGAAGCCGGTCGCTCCGGGACGGGGCTGCTGACGAGTTCGCCCAGCTCCCGCCAGGCAGCCCGCGCCTCGTCCCGCCTGGCCGACAACTCCGCCAGCCGTCGCGCCGAGATCACCTCCACACGCGCCCCGCCCCGGTCACCGCGTCCGCCGTGGCTACGCGTCGGAGGGCCGGCGGAGTGTGTACCAGGCCGCTCCCGCCAGGGCGGCGGCGGTCACGGCGAGGGCCGCGTGCGGCAGGAACCGTCCCGGCCGGCTGGCCTTACGGTAGGCCAGCACGGCGCCGTTGGACTGCCAGCTCAGCGCGGAGCGATTCGACTGGCCCGACAGCAGCGAGCCGGCCGACTGGAACGAGCCGATGGACGTCGCGGACATCACCGATCCGAGCGACCCGATGGACAGGACCGACGCCACCGAACCGATCGACAGGACCGACCCGGCCGAGGCGATGGACAGCACCGAATCCGTGCACCCGATGGACAGCAGCGAGTTGTGTGACCCTGTCGGCCAGCGTGAGGACATACGGACACTGTCTCACCCCGCACCCCGTCGCACCCCGCATTCCCGGCCGCGAGACAGTCCCCGGCAGCTTCGGCGCCGCACCGCTCGCAGAGCCGTGACGACGCCCTCGCCCGGCCCCGCGCCGGACCGATCGGCCCGGTCACCGGACATGTGCGAGCGTGCTAACCCACCGCGTAGGCGCGGTAGTTCGCCGAGCCGGGGCCCGCGGCGCGGTTCTTCAAGGTGGCGGACCGCTGATAGGTCGCGGACGAGTGGGGGGCCGAGACGGGCGGCCGGTCGGGGGTGAGCTGCTCCGCGGCCTCGAGCGCCGTGATGATCGTGGAGACGAACACCGGCAGGTCGTCCGGCAGCGGTGACGTGATGAGATTCCCGTCGACCACGATCGGCTCGACGACGTAGTCGGCCCCGGCGTGGATCAGGTCGTCACGGATCGGCGCGACCGAGGTGACGCGGCGGCCCGAGACGATTTCGGCGGAGGCGAGCAGCCATCCCGCGTGGCAGATCGCCGCGACGATCCTTCCCTGCCGGTCCACTTCACGGACGAGCGCGACGATGTTCTTGTCGCGTCGCAGGTATTCGGGCGAGAACCCGCCGGGGACGACGAGCGCGTCGATGTCCTCGGCCACCAGGTCCGCGACGTTGACCTCGGCTCGGGCCGGATAGCCGATCTTGCTCGCGTAGACCGCGTCCGTGGCCGGTCCCGCGATGACGACCTGGGCACCCGCCTCGCGGAGCCGGAGCACCGGGTACCACAACTCGAGTTCCTGGTAGAGGTTCTCGACAAGGACGACGACTCGGGCGTCTTGAATTCTCATGTGCTTCCCTCTTGGGCGACGGATCGATTGCGGGGCGGCTCAGACGTCGATCGCGAAGATCCGCCGCGGGTTGTGGATCATGAGCGCGTCGAGCTGCTCGTCGGTGACGCCCTTGGACTTCAGGCGCGGGACGAAGCTGGTGAACATGTAGCCGAGGTCGACCTTCTCGTTGAGCAACTGGGGGTCGGACTCGGTCACCCCGGCGCGCGGATTGAAGAACCAGCGGTCGAACGAGATGACCACGTTGTCCAGGTATCCCTCGTCGATGAGCGTCACCAGGGCGTTCGCCATGGCTTCGTCCAGTTCCTCGGCGCTGCCGACGCGCCAGGGGATGCCGACGTGGTCGAGCTGGACGTTGGCGCCCATGGCGAGGATCTCGCGCATCATCTCGACCTGCGGGGGGACGAAGGCGTGGCCGATGATGACCTTCGCCAGGTCCATGCCCTCCTCCGTGAGGATCTCCAGTTGCTCGCGGCCGGGGTTGGTCACCTCGAAGTCCATGGGGTCGATGTGGGTGTTGATGGCGCAGCCCACCTGCGTCGCCGCCCGCGCCGCGGCGCGGATCACCCGGTCCTCCACCTCGTGGATGTGCCGGCCGTTCGGGCCGAGCGGGCTCGGCTTCGGCGTGACGCTCTCCTGGCCGGTCGCGATCTTGATGGCACCGGCCCGGTAGGGGGTCTGCTGCCAGGCGAAGACCATTCCCTCGGTGAGGTCCTTGACGAAGAACTCGGTCAGCTCCTCGACGGTCTGGCGCCGCCAGTAGTACGGCACACCCATCCGCTCGGGGAAGAAGCCCGTGATGGCGACGACGTTCATGCCCGTCTGCTTGGCCACGTCGACCATGAACTGCGGGTGGCGGCCTACCTCGGGCGGGGTCATGTCGACGATGGTCCCGTAGCCGTACCCGTCCATCCCGCGCTGGACCTGGCCCGCGACGAAGTCGACCGCGGCGCTGTAGTCCAGCACGGTGCGGTGGTCCAGCTCCGCTCCGGGGTAGCCGTAGAGCAGGTGCTCGTGGCTGAGGATCTTGCCCGAGTTCTCCGCGGGCACGTCACCGAGGACTGTTCGTAGAATCTTCAACGTTTCTGCCTCCTGCTCTCGAATGCGGTCGTCGTCACTTCTGGGACCAGCGGCTGAACAGCTCCCGGTACAGCTCGGGCATGCCGTCGGCGTCCGGCGCGGTCAGCCAGTTCGGGCTGGTGAAGCCGGGGCCCAGCAGCGAACGCACGAGGTCGGTGCCGGTTCCGCTGGAGACCAGGTGGCCGTGCCGGACGGAGAAGTCGCCGATCAGGGCGCGCTGACCGGCCGAGGCGACCGGTGCCGCGCCCACGCCGCCCGGCACCACCAGGGCGTCGATGGTCAGCCCCGCCAGTTGGTCGACGGTCGAGGTCGGGACGACGGGGTAGCCGAGGTGGCTCTCGCAACCCTCCGGGTCCGACGTGACCAGGTGCAGGTCGGCGCCGGCCTCCCGCGCGCGGAACACCGGATACCAGAACTCGACCTCCTGGTACCCGGGGAACGACAAGACGACGACTGTCCGGGACTGGGGCATACGACTTTCCTTCGGGTTGCACACGGCAAATGAACCTGGCTGGTTGTCTTACAGGTTGAGTATGCGGGATATGTTCAAGGTTCCGCAAGGTTTGTGACCCGAGGTGGGGGAGTGTCCGCGGGGTATCCGGCGGGCTGGTGATTGCGCTCGACCCCCTGACTGGCGCAGACTAGGGTCCGTGGAAGAGCAGCCAGACAGTCTGTCAATACCGGTCCGGGAGCGGCAGTCGCGCAAGCTCGTGGCGATGAAGCGGGTGGCACGGCACAGCGCTGTCGATGTCGTACGCAATCAGCTCGTCGAGCTCATCGAGCGCGGCGAGATTCCCGTGGGGGACTGGCTGCCCTCCGAGGCGGAGATGTCGCGCGCGTTCGGGGTCAGCCGGCCCGCCCTGCGCGAAGCCCTGGGCAGCCTGCGGGCGTTCGGCTACATCGAGTCCCAGACCGGCCGGGGTTCGATGGTGGTCTCCAACCGGGCTTCCAGCTCACTGACGTTGAGCCAGTACTCCTCGACCGATCTCAACGAGGTGCGCCGCCACTTGGAGGTGCCGACGGCCAAGCTGGCCGCGACCCGCCGGTCCGAGGAAGAACTCGCGGTCATCGTGGAGGCCTGCGAGGCGTACGCGGTGGAGGCGGACCCGGAGATCAGGGTCCGGCTGGACAGTGAACTGCACATCGGGATCGCGTCCGCGACGGGCAACCCCCTCTTCCCTCGGCTGATCAAGGACATCCGGTCGATCCTCGAGGAGCAGTCCCTGGCGCTCTCCGTGTCCGCCGAGCGCTGGCGGCACTCCACGGAGGAGCACTTCGCCATCTGCCGGGCGATCCGCGACCGCGACCCGGACCGCGCCTCCGAGGCGATGGTCGCCCACCTGCGCGCCGTCGAGGACGCGGTCAGCATGCTGCAACGACCGGAAACTCCGCTGTCGTCGACCTGAGGTGACCGCGGCGCCACGAAAGTGGCGTCGTCGCGGTCGTGAGGGCTGGAACGCCCCGAAGGGGCGTACGGTCGGCTCGCAGTCCACGTCCTAGCTGTCTGACAGGTCGCCCGAACGCCGTCACGGGACCCGGCTCGCCGTCTGTCGCCGAGCCGAGCCGAGCCGCGCCGCGCGTTGGTGCGCGCCGCCGCGCCGCCCTCCGGTATGCGTCCCATGCCCCATGCCCCATGCCCCGTGTGCCCGTTACCCCGTGTCCGGGTACGCGTCGGCGCGCGCACCGCCGCGACCTGTGACGCGCCTGCTCCCCGCCGCGTCGCCGTGCTACATTTCAACCTGTCAGACTGCCTGACCTTTGGGGGAAATGTGGGTGACTCGGAAGTGATCGGGATCATCGCGGACGACATCACCGGCGGGTCGGACGTGGCCGCGGCGCTCAGCGCGGCGGGCAGACGGACGGTCCAGGTGGTGGGCGTGCCCGGCCCCGACCTCGAACTGCCGCCGCATGACGCCGTCGTCGTCTCGCTCAAAACGCGCAGTGTGCCGCCGGAAGATGCGGTCGCCGAATCGCTGGCGGCGCTGCGCCGGCTGCGGGACCTCGGGGCGCGCCGGATCGGCTTCAAGATCTGCTCGACGTTCGACTCCACGCCTCGCGGCAACATCGGACCCGTCGGACTCGCCCTCGCGGACGCGCTGGACAGCGGGATCACGCTGGTCTGCCCGGCCGCACCGGCCAACGGCAGGACCGTCTACCAGGGAAACCTGTTCGTCCACGACCTGCCGCTGGCGGAGTCCTCGCTGGCCCGGCACCCCCTCAATCCGATGACCGACTCCAACCTCGTACGGCTGCTGACCGCCCAGACCACCGCCGAGGTCGGTCTCGTGGATCACTCCCTCGTACGGTCCGGGGCCCCGGCCGTACGCGCCCGGCTGGCGGACCTGCGCGCGGCCGGTGTGCGTTTCGCGGTCGCGGACGCGATCTGCCGTGACGACCTGCTCGTCCTCGCGGACGCCATCGGTGACGCGGCCTTCTGGATCGGGGCGAACGGTCTGCACGCGGCGGCCGGGGCGGCGGCTCAGGACAGCGCGACCTCGCACGGCATGGTCCCGGCCGACGCGGTCGGGCCCGGCCCCGGCGACTTCGCGGACACCATCGCGGGACCCACCTTCATCGTCGCGGGCAGCTGCTCGGACGCCACTCGCGGCCAGATCGCCGCTTTCCGCGAGAGCGGCCCGGCCATCGCCCTCGACCTCGCGCGGGTACGGGACGACGCGGGGTACGCGGCCGAAGTCGTCGCGCGTGCGCTGACCTTGCTGTCGGACTCGCCTGCGGTGCTGGTCCACAGCGCGGCGGACGCCCGCCAGTCGACCGAAGAAGCCGAGGCCGAAGCCGGGGCCGGCTCGACCGACCTGGGCTCCGCCATCGAGACCTTCCTCGCCGAACTGGCCGCCGGAGCGGTCGACGGCGGGATACGGCGTCTGGTCGTCGCCGGAGGCGAGACCTCCGGCGCGGTGCTGCAACGGCTCGGCGTACGGGCCCTCCAACTGGGCGGCCCCATCGATCCGGGCGTGCCCTGGATGCGTTCGCTCGGCCCGACCGAGCTGGCACTCGCGTTGAAGTCCGGCAACTTCGGCGGACCGGACTTCTTCCTCAAGGCCGTGGCCCGATGACGCCGACAGCCGCGGGTGACCTGGTCGCGTACGCCAAGCTCCTGTCCGACCGCGGGCTCGCGCACGGCCGTACCGGAAACCTGAGCGTGCGTACGGCGGACGGCGTGCTGGTCACCCCGACCGGCTCGGCGCTCGGCTCGCTGACCGAGGACGGCCTCGCGCACGTCGACGAGCGGGGCGCCCGGTTGTCCGGCCCGCCGCCGACCAAGGAACTCCTGCTGCACCTGGCGGTGTACCGCGCCCGCCCCGAACTGCGCGCCGTCGTCCACCTCCATTCCCCCTGCGCCGTCGCGGTCTCGCTGCTGCGGGACACCGATCCGTCCGACGCGATTCCCCCGCTCACCCCCTATTACGTGATGCGGGTCGGCTCCCTCCCGGTCGTGCCGTACTTCCGGCCCGGGGACCCGGCCATGGCCGAGGCGGTCCGCCCGCTGCTCACGCGGTCCCACTGCCTGCTGCTGGCCCACCACGGCACGCTCGCCGGAGGCGGCACGCTCGCCGACGCGGCGGAGGCGGCCGAGGAGATCGAGGCGACCGCCAGATTGTGGCTGGCCGTCCGGTCCCATGACATATCCACTCTGACCAGCGACCAGATCGGTGCCCTGCGTCCGGCCGACCCGAACAGGTGACCCATGTCCGACCGTCCTGTCATCACCATGATCCACACCGTGACCACACTGCCCCCGGTCTTCACCGCCCTGGCCGCCGAGTCGCTCCCCCACGAGATCGAGCTTCGCCACATCGTGGACGACAGCCTCCTCTCGGTGACCCGCGCGGAGGGAGGAGTACGCGCCGGA
Organism: Streptomyces sp. NPDC088910; assembly: GCF_044749865.1. Lineage (NCBI taxonomy): Bacteria > Bacillati > Actinomycetota > Actinomycetes > Kitasatosporales > Streptomycetaceae > Streptomyces > Streptomyces sp. NPDC088910. The sequence goes on along the minus strand of NZ_JBIVIV010000005.1, from coordinate 325,267 downwards.
ACCGCCCGGCGCCTGCTCGGGCATGTCTGGTCGGCGGCCGACGCGGGCGCCGACTTCGTACTGGTCACCTGCTCGTCGCTCGGCGAGGCGGTGGAGCTGACCAGGCCCTTCAGCACGGTCCCGGTGCTGCGGATCGACGAGCGGATGGCCGAGGAAGCCGTACGGAGCGGTCCGCGGATCGGGGTGATCGCGACCCTCGGCACGACGCTGGCCCCGACCGCGAATCTGATCCGCCGGGCGGCCGAACAGGCCGAGGCGCCGATCGAACTGGTCGAGACGCTGTGCGTGGGCGCCTTCGAGGCACAGGCGGCCGGCGACCCCGCCGCCCACGACACGCTGGTCCGTGACGCGCTGGGCGAGCTGATCCCCCGGTGCGACGTCATCGTGCTCGCTCAGGCGTCGATGAGCCGCATCGTCGCGGAACTCGACGAAGCCCCGCGGATTCCCGTACTGGCCAGTCCCCGGTCGGCGCTTGAAGCGCTCGCCGACCGGCTGCGCCAGTCGTGACGGGTACGGCCGAGGACCGGGAGGCGAGCCCGGCCACGCGTATCCGGGCGCGGTGGCTGTACGGGGGAGCGGGCGTCGCGCGACGGGGCGCGGCGATCCTGGTCCGCGGCGACAGGATCGCCGCGGTCGGTCCCGACGCCGATGTTCCGCACACCGGCGGTCCCGAGCTGACGTTCGAGGCGGCGACGGTACTTCCCGGCCTGATCGACGCGCACACCCACCTCCTTCTGCCGTACGGCCGGGATCTGACGCGGGTGGACAGCGGTTCCGCCGCCGCGACGGCCGCCGCGCGCGCCGTCGCCGCCCGTCTGCTGGGCAGGGGCGTCACCACCGTCCGCGATCTCGGCTCACCCGGGACCGACGGCCAGGCCCTGCGGGACGCGATCGGCGCGCGGCCCGCGGACGGTCCCACCGTCGTGGCCGCGGGCCGCCCGATCACCTCGCCCGACGGCCACTTCCGCTCGTTCGGCATCACTGTCGAGGGGGCCGCCGAGGCGGCCGGGGCGGTGCGGCTGCTGCACGACGAGGGAGCCGACCTCGTCAAGATCGCGGTGACCGGCGGTTCGCTGACCCCTGGCACCGATATGAGCAGGGCGTATCTGGGGCGGTCCGAGATGGCCGCGATCGTGGCCGCCGCGCACGCCCGCGGGATGCGGGTCGCCGCCCACGCGCACGGCACCGAGGGGATCGAGATCGCGCTCGCCGCCGGGGTCGACACGATCGAGCACTGCACCTGGCTCGATGCGCGCGGCCGGATTCAGGCGCCGCCACCCGAGCTGCTGCGCGCCCTGTGCGACCGGAGGCAGTCGGTCGTTCTCGCCGGTCCGATCGAGCCGGCGATCGCCGATCTGCTGGACACGCCAGTGCCGTCCGGCGCGGATTCACCGATGGCGCCCGGCCTGGAGCGGCGGCTGCGGATCTGGCGGAACGGACGGACGCTCGCCCGCGCGGGCGTGCCGGTGGCCCTGGGATCGGACTCGATCTACGGGCAGTTCCCCGACTGCCGCGACCTGACGGTCAGGGCGCGCGCGATGGTCGCGTTCGCCGGATGGCGACCGGCGGAGGCGCTCGCGGCGCTGACCTCCGGAGGCGCCCATGCCCTCGGCCGCGCCGGTGAGGTGGGCACGATCGCGCCCGGCGCGTACGCCGACCTCCTGGTCGTCGCGGGAAACCCGACCGAGTCGATCGGCGACCTCGACCGGGTCGTCGCGGTGTTCAAGCGAGGCCGCCGGGTGGCGCGGGACGCAACCGTGAACGGCTGACGTTTTTCTCCGCCCAAGAACGCGAACGGCGACCGCCGCCTACCCGAGGGTAGTCGGCGGTCGCTCATGTTCTGCCGCTGCGCCGGCGGTCGGCCTGGGGTCAGCCGGTGGCCGGCAGGTAGTCCGGGGCGACGCAGAACACCGCGCGGGCCCCCTTGGCCGCCACGTTGTAGAACGAGTGCGGCGTACCTTCCGGGATCTGGCACGAGTCGCGCGGGCCGAGCTCGAAGAAGACCCGCGTCTCCGGGAACTCGACATGGACGGTGCCTTCTTCGACGAAGAACAGCTTGTCGCCCTGGTGGGTGAACACGTCGCTGCGCTGGCCCGGCAGGAAGCGCTGCTTCCCGATGGTCACGTGCTCCGTGCTCAGCATGATGCCGGTGAGCAGCTCCCGGCCGCGCTTGTGCCCCTCCAGGCGCCACAGGATGTCCTCGTCCCTGGCCGCCCACATGGTCTTCGCGGCGTCGGCCTCGGCACGCGCCATCGGCCAGCGGCCGATGTACTCGTCCTGCTTGTGCTTGTAGGTGGTGATGTTCTCGTGGGTCTGCGCGTACGGCTGGCCCGTGCCGGTCTTGGGCGAGGGGTGGAAGAACTCCACGAACCGCAGCTCGGTGTCGCTGTAGTTCCACTGGTGGTGCCAGGTGTCCTTGCGGAACCAGGCCGCGTCGCCCGCCTCGATGACGAGGACTTCACCGGTGGTCGGGTTCGACTGGACCATCGTCCCGTCGAGAACGTAGAAGAACTCGTCGGATCCGAAGATCGACCGGTTCTCGTCCGAGTGGATGACGGCACCGCCGACCGGGATGGCCACGATGTTGACGCTCATCTTCTCGTCGCTCGCCAGGAACCAGTCCGGCAGCTTCCCTGACTCGTCGTCGCCCCACACCAGTCGCAGTGCGTCCCGGTAGGGCACGAGGCGAGGCTGTTTGCCTTGGTCGGTCTCTGTCATGTCACTTCTTTCTGCTTGCGGCGGTTCCGTGCGAACTGCCGGCGAACCCAGAACACGTCGTGCGCGGAGGCACCACGTGACCGCGCCTCGCGTCCTGCCTGGCTGTCAGACAGCAGTGTCATAGTGCCATGGGCTGAGCTTGGCTTGCAATCACCTTGCGGTCACGGTTCGTCCGATTGAGCCCCGGTGGAAGTCCAGGTGAATCAAGTGCGACCTGGCTCTTGACAGGCCCGGCGGACGGACTCATCGTTACCTGCCAGGCAGCCAGACGACTTTTGAAATGTCAGAGAGACGTGGACTCGGTGAACTACGAACCCGGACATATTGCCGCATTTCGCACGATCTGTGTGGAGGGCGACCCGCGGAGACGCGGGGAGTCATACGGCCGCGCCGCCGCACCGGAGATCAAAGAGTCAATCCACCGCTACACCAGGGTCTTCCGGCACATGGTCGGCTGGGACTGGCAGCAGGTGCGGAAGTTCGCCCTGCGGTACGAACGGCCGATCGGCGACTTCTCTCCCGCCATCGGTGAGGAGATCGCGGGCATCGCCGCAGGTGCGGGGGTCGAGTTGAGCGACATCCTCGCGCTCAACGCGCGGAGCGAGATCATGTTCGCCGCCGCCCCGGCCCGCGCCCGGTCGATGCCGGCGGAGTGCACGTCCTTCGCGCTCATGCCGGAACGCACGGGCCAGGGCATCGTCACCGGGCAGAACTGGGACTGGCTGACCCACGCGCGACGGACCACGGTCGTCCTCGACGTCCGGCGGACCGACGCGCCCAACTTCGTGACCGTCGTCGAGGCCGGGCAGTTGGCCAAGGTCGGACTGAATTCGGCCGGCGTCGCCCTGTGCACCAACACCCTGATCGGCGACGTCCGCACCGACGGAGCCGGCGTCCCGTACCACATCCTGCTGCGGTCGGTCCTCGACGCCGGATCGGGGGCGGAGAGCGCGGAGCGGATAGCGACCGCCGACCGGGCGATGTCCGCGAACTACCTGATCAGCGACGGCACCGGCTTCTGTCAGAACCTGGAGACGCCCGCCAGCGACGGGGCGCCGGAGCGGATCACCCCGCGCGACGGGGTGTTGACGCACACCAACCACTTCCTGTCCGCCGGGCTCACCACGACGGACGACTACGCCAGGCGGAAGCCGCACACGCTCGACCGGCACCGCAACATCGAACTGCGCCTGCGCGACCCTCGCGTACGCACGATCCACGAGGTCAAGGAGGCCCTGTCCGACCACCACGACTGGCCCGGCAGCATCTGCCAGCACCCCGATCCCTCGATCGCGATCGAGGAACGGACCTGCACCATCGCCGGATTCATCATCGAACCCGACCGCGGCGTCATTCAGTACGGCGCCGGCAACCCCTGCTCGACCCATTGGCGGCAGCGCACCGTCTCAGGTGCATAACGTCCGTCGCCGCACTGGTGCGATGTAAGGCTGTCAGACATAGCGTAGAGGCGGAGAAGGTTGGACGTAACCGCCCTAAACGACCTATAGGCACGGCCGTCGAGTATTCCGGCCACCACATCAACGACCGAAGTACCGACCCAGGAGGTCACGTTGAGACGTTCTTCCCGGTGGCGAGTCGCCCTCGCCGGACTCACCGTCATCAGTGTCATCGGCGTCGCGGGATGCGGCAGCCCAGGTTCCAAGAGTGTCGAAGAGACCCCGGCCGCCGCGGACGGCAAGTTCCCCGCGGCCCCCAAGAAGCCCGTCACGCTCACGATCATGGACTCGGCCGGCGGACTGTCCGTCGCCAAGCCGCTGATCGAGGAGTTCGGGAAGAAGCACCCCGAACTGGTCAGCAAGATCAACTACACCACGACGACCTCGCCGGAGATGCCCGGCAAGCTCAAGGCCCAGCAGAACGCCGGCCGGGTAGGTGTGGACATCGTCCTGCTGGGGCCGGACAGCCTCGCCGCGGGCGTGAGTCAGAACCTGTTCACCAAGATCTGGCCCGAGTACAAGGACGGCCTGCCCGATCTGGAGAACACCTACCTCGACAACGCGAAGAAGCTCTGGAAGAACGCGCACGGCCAGGCGCTGATCTACGACACCGGCACGTTCGGCCCGCTGCTCGAGTACCTGCCGGACAAGCTGTCCGACCCGCCGAAGACCGCGCAGGAACTGCTGGAGTGGGCGAAGCGGAATCCCGGCAAGTTCCAGTACGCGTCCGTCGCGAACTCCGGACCGGGCTCGGCGTTCCTCCAGGGCCTGCCGTACCAGCTCGGCGACTCCGACCCGAGAGACCCGGAGAAGGGCTGGGACAAGACCTGGGCCTACCTCAAGGAGCTCGGCAAGTACATCGACAACTACCCGGCCAAAACCAGCGAAACCTACGCCAACCTCACTAATGGAACAGTGAAGCTGGTACCGTCCACCTTCGGATGGCACGTCCAGCCCCGTGCGGACAACCTGATTCCCGAGTCCGCCACCTTCACGGTCCTGGAGAACACGAAGTTCATCCTGTCCGGCGGATCGGTGGCCATCCCGAAGGGCGTCTCGGCCGACCACCTCGCGGTGTCGCTGCGGCTGCTCGGATTCATGCTCCAGCCCGAGCAGCAGGCCATGACCTTCGACCACGGTTACGTCTATCCGGGCCCGGCGATCAAGGACGTCACGGTCGACATGGCACCGCCGGAGATGGCCGAACTCAACAAGAAGTACGGCGTCGCCGACTACGACGACTACATCGCCAAGTATCCGGGCGCGGACCCGCTGCCCGCGGACGTCCTCGTCGCCGCGTACGACAAATGGAACCGAATCATTGGTGGTAAGTGACGTGAGAGCAACCCAGCGACGCGGTGAGTTCAGCGAGCTTCGGCTCGAAGGTCTGACCTGTGTCTACAACGGGAGCGTGGTCGCACTGGACTCCATGACTGCGACGATCAAGGCCGGAGAGTTCACCGCGCTGCTGGGTCCTTCTGGCTGTGGAAAATCCACCCTCCTCGGCTGTCTGGCCGGACATGTCACGGCCACCGAGGGCCGGCTCTGGGTGGACGACGAGCGGATCGACCAGCGGCCCGCGGAGAAGCGCGGCTTCGGCATGGTGTTCCAGAACTACGCGCTCTTTCCGCACCTGTCCGTCGCCAAGAACGTCGCGTTCGGACTCGAAGTACGCCGCATGCCCAAGCCTGAGGTGCGCGAGCGGGTGAAGTGGGCGCTGGACCTGGTCCAACTCCCCGACTACGCCGACAATCTGCCCGGCCGCCTCTCCGGCGGCCAGCAGCAGCGGGTCGCCATCGCGCGGGCACTCGCACCGCGCCCGTCGATCATGCTGATGGACGAGCCGCTGTCCAACCTCGACGCCAAGCTCCGCTTCGAGATGCGCTCCGAGATCCGGCAACTCCACGACGAGCTGGGGCTGACCACCGTCTACGTCACGCACGACCAGGAGGAAGCCCTCTCGATCGCCGACCGGATCATCGTCCTGCGCAAGGGAAAGACCGTGCAGGACGGTACGCCCCAGCAGATCTACAGCGAACCGGAGGCGGATTACGTCGCCGACTTCGTCGGCTACCGCAACCGGCTCCAGGCGCACGTGGTCGGGGGGACCGGCCGCGAACCCGTCGTCGAGGGGCACGGCATCACGCTGCGCGCCACGTCGAGCACCGACCTGCGGCCCGGACAGTCCGTGACCGTGCGGATCCGGCCGGAGGAGGTGAGCGTCACGGACTCCGCCTCCGCGGTGAACACGTTCGAGGCGGTGGCGCGCTCCACGCAGTACCACGGCCGCGACTTCACCGTGCAGGCCGAACTGCCGGACGGCGCGACCCTGTCCGTACGGACACCGGTGCGGCCGGAAACGGGCACGGTGCTCAAGCTGTCGATCCCGGTGGCGAGCGTCCGGGCCTTCGCCGCGGGAGAGCCTTCCACCGCCCCGGCGGAGGGCTCCGACGACGGCGAGTACACGGCTCTCGAACCGAGCGCGCTGTCATGACGGCGACCGTGGAGACCACACCGGCCCGCGCCGACCGGGCGCCGGGAGGCCCGCCCGACTCGGGCGACCGCCGACGGGCGTGGCTGCGACGTCACGGACTCCACTGGGGGCTGCTGGCCATGCTGCCCGCGGTGGCGCTGATCGGGGTGCTGTTCCTCTACCCGATCGCCTACGGCATCGGCCTGTCGGTGACCCCCGACAAGGGCGGGACCTTCAGCAGCTACCAGCGGTTCTTCGAGGATCCGTATCTCCGCGAGACGATCTGGAAGACCCTGCGGATCGCGGTGGTCGTCGCCGTGATCAACACGGTGGCGGCGATGATCTTCGCCTACCCGCTGCGCGGGGCCGGACGGCGGAAGAAGTACCTCTCGACGGCCTTCCTGATCCCGATGACCCTCGGCAACGTGCTCGTCTCCAACGGGATGATCGCCTACATGTCCCCGCGGGGCTGGCTCAACCGGACCCTGATGAAGATCGGGGTGATCGACGAGCCCCTGATGCTGCTGCACAACTACGCCGCCGTCGTGATCTCGATGGTCATCACGGGTCTGCCGCTGGCGTTCCTGCTGACCATGAGCCATCTCGCGTCCATCGACACCCTCTACGAGCGGGCCGCCGCGTCCCTCGGCGCGGACCGGTGGACCCGGTTCCGGCGGATCCTGCTCCCTTTGTGGGCGCCGGGTGTGACCGTGGTCCTCTGTCTGACCTTCGTCCTGGGGTTCTCCGTGTTCGCCAGCGCGACCCTCGTGGGTGATCCCGCCGGTTCCACCCACGTCATCTCGGTCGAGGCCTACTTCCAGGCGTACCGGACCCTGGACTACTCGATGTCCATGGCGATGGTGGTCATCTCCGCCCTGGTCCAGATCCTCATCGTGGGCGCGATCCTGCTCCTGCGTTCCCGCCTGTACACGGGCCCGAGTTCCGGTCAGAAAGGGTGATCGAGGTGTCCGAGTCGTCTCCTACCGCACTGCGGAGCCGGATGCGTCGCACCTGGGCCGGTGTCCTGCCCCGGTGGTTCTACCGCCTGCTGGTCGCCGTCTTCCTGGTCAACATCGCCGGGCTCGTCGCCTCCGTGACGGTCAGCTCCTTCGGCCGGCAGTGGTTCACCGGGTGGCTGCCGAAGGGGTACACGACGGACTACTACCGGTCGTCGTGGAACGAGTACGACCTCTCCCACGTCATGGTGATCACGGTCACCGTCGCGGTGGTCGTGGCCGCGCTCGCCGTGATCATCGGCGCTCCGGCGGCGTATGTGCTGGCAAGGGGGAACTTCCCGGGCAAGAAGCTGCTGATCCTGGCCTTCCTGCTGCCGCTGATGCTGCCGCCGGTCACCTACGGTCTGCCGCTGGCGACGCTGCTGTACCGGCTCGGCCTCGGCGGCCATCTGTCCGGGGTGATCGTGGCCAACCTGGTGCCGTCGGTGCCCCTGGTGGTCCTGCTGATGATCCCGTACATCCAGCAGCTCGACACCAACCTGGAACGGGCCGCGCGCTCCTGCGGGGCGAACGGTCTTCAGACGGTCCGGCGGGTGCTCGCGCCGCTGCTGCTGCCCGGAATCCTGGCGTCGGGCCTGCTCACGCTGATCCACACCGCGGGCAGTTTCGAGCTGACCTTCTTCAACTCGGGGCCGGGCAGCGAGACGCTCGTCGTCGCCCTGTACTCGGCCCTGTGGACGCCGGGCTTCCGCCCGCAGCAGTCGATCGACGCGATGTCGGTCATCTACATGCTCACCTGCCTGGTCCTGCTGTTCGTCGCACTGCGTTTCGTCAGCCCCGGCCAGATAGTGACGCACTCGCGCGAAGACGACTGACGCGCGCGCGAGGACGACCAGCCACAGCCCCTGGTGCCGCGAGCGGCCATGTCTGCCCCGCTCGCGGCACCAGGCCCATCAGCCCGAGCCCGTTCCACCGAGGAGATCACCATGCCCGCCGTCATTGTCGCCGGAGGCGCCACGGGAATCGGACGCGCCTGCGTACGCCGCCTGCGTAACCGTGGTGTCGACGTGTACCTCGCGGACATCAACATGGCGGCCGCCGGTGAACTGGCCGCCGAGGAAGCACCCGGCCGCCTCGTCATCGGCGAGCACGACCTGTTCGACGTGGACGCCGCCCGGGCCATGGTCGACGCGGCCTGCGCGCGGTTCGGCGGTCTGGACGGACTCCTCATCACCACCGCGCTGCTGCGCGAGGCGCCCGTCGCCCGGTACCCCCTGGAGGACTGGACCGCGACGATGGACCTGAACGTCCGCGCCGCGTTCCTGCTGGCCCAGGCCGCGATCGGGCCGCTGAGCCGGTCCGCCGCGCCGCGGATCGTCTTCACCGGCTCGACCTCCGCGTTCCGGGGCGGCTTCGGGTCCTTCGCGTACGCCGCGTCCAAGGGGGCCCTCGTCAGCATGACGCGGGCGATGGCGGTCGAGTGGGGCGCGCTGAAGGTCTGCGTCAACTGCGTGTGCCCCGGCTGGATCGACACGCCGTTCAACGACGAGCACTGGAAGCACTCCTCCGACCGCGACGCGGCGGTCGGCGAGCTGGAGGCGAAGATCCCGCTCGGCCGCCAGGGCGAGCCCGACGAGGTGGCCGCGATGATCGACTTCCTGCTCTCCCCGGCGGCCGGTTACGTGACCGGTCAGGCGATCGTGGTGGACGGCGGACTGCTGTCGTGGTGAGAGGAACCGAGACCGTGCCGAACGCGGCGGCGCCGCTCCACGGAGAGGCGCTGCCGTGCGGATAGGAACATGCGTGATCGACGGACGGCCCGAGCCGGTCGTGTTCGATCCGGCCGGCCGGGCGGTCCCGGTCGGCGACCTCGTCGGCGGCCCCGGCCTCTACGGCGTGCTGACGCTCATCGAACGCTGGGACGACCTGCGCCCGCGCCTGGCCCGCGCGCTCGGGACGGACCGGTCCCCGGCCGCCACCAGCGTGGCCGAGATCGACCGGCTCGGCGCCTGGCTGCCGCCGGTCCCGCGGCCGGGGAAGATCCTGGGCGTCGGTTTCAACAGCCCGGTGTTCGCCGCGTTCGCGTCGAGCGTCCCCGACCATCCGCCGTTCTTCTCCTCACCCGGTTCCGCGCTGGTCGGACACCGGCAGCCGATCCGGCTGCGCCCGTCGTTCGGACTCGTCCATCCCGAGCCGGAGCTGGCCGTGGTGATCGGACGGCAGGGCACGCGGATCGACCCGGCCGAGGCACTGGACCACGTCTTCGGGTACACCCTGATCGACGACGTGTCCGCGCCCGGGCTGCGGGCCGGTGACACGGTGGTGGTACCCGGCTCCATGGCGGGGGAGCTGGACCGGCGGCACAGCGGCCGGCCCCGGGCCGCGTCCGGCTTCGAGCACGGGGACATGAGGGTCACCTACCACCTGCGGGCCAAGGGCACCGACAGCTTCAAGCCGTGCGGACCGTGGATCGTGACCAGGGACGAGATCCCCGACCCCGACCGGCTCGGCATCACCCTGGCGACCGGCGACGACGTACGGATCGAATGCCGGACCGAGCGCCTGATCTATTCGGTGGCGGAAGTCATCGCGCACGCCAGCGACCACCACACCCTGTTCCCCGGCGACATCATCCACGTGGGCACGGACATCACGGGGACGCACACGCTGCGGGAGATCGACTACCAACACCGGATCGGCGCGACGCGAACGATCGAGTGCGAGGCGATCGGCACGCTCGTGAACGAGATCCGCACGGTCTGACCCGGCACCACCGGCCGAGCCCGCACCACCCGGCACCCGTACGTCCCCGGTCGGACCACGGGCAGCCCGGTTCTGTCTGACGGAACGACGCGGCACCGCATCGCGATCGGAGAGCGGACACTCTCCGAAGGCGGTGCGGCCGCGCCTTTTCGGATGACACGCGCCGCGAGAAGTGTGCGGTGCGATCGGAGACTCGTTGAACGACGTCGGCTCTCAAAAGGTGAAGGTCTTCGACCGACGCATGACTCTGGTCGCGACGGTCACGATTCTCGGCTCCCTGATATCCATCTTCGACACGACGATCGTCCAGGTGGCCGTGCCGTCGTTGGTGAGGAGTTTCGACACCTCGCTCGCCACCGTCCAGTGGGTCAGCACGGTCTACCTTCTCGCCCTCGCCACGGTGGTGCCGCTCACCGGCTGGGCCAACGACCGATTCGGCTCCAGACGGGTGTGGATCGCGTCCATGGCCATGTTCCTGTTCGGCTCGCTGCTGTGCGGACTCGCCAACTCGATGGCGCTGCTCATCGTCGCGCGCGCGGTGCAAGGGATCGGCGGCGGGATGCTGCTGCCCACCGGGCAGACGATCCTCGCCAGGGAGGCGGGCCCCGGCCGCCTCGGACGCGTCATGGCCGTGGTGGGGATTCCGTCCATGCTGGGGCCCCTGTTGGGGCCGATCTTCGGCGGACTGATCCTCTCCAGCCTGTCCTGGCGGTGGATCTTCTTCGTCAATCTGCCGCTGGGCGCTCTCGGGATCGGCTTGGCCTGGGTCGTCCTCGACCGCGGCGAACTGGGCGTGCCCCGGAAGCTCGATCTCATCGGACTGGCCCTGCTGCCGCCGGGACTCGCGCTGCTTGTCTACGGCATCTCCGATTTCGGCGATGCCGGGCGCGTGTCCCCGTCCGTCGCGCTCACCGGAGGTCTGGGAATCGCCCTGACCGCCGCGTTCGTCGTGCACGCGCTGCGGGCCCCTCATCCGCTGCTCGACCTGCGGCTGTGGAAGCACGCGGCCCTCAGATCGGCCCAGACCGCGATGTTCCTCTACCTCGCCGGTACCAACGCGGTGCTGTTCCTGGTGCAGCTCTACTACCAGTTCGCGCGGGGGGACAGCGCCATCAAGGCGGGCCTGCTGGTGGCGCCGTCGGCCTTCGGCGCGATGCTGGTGCTGACGACGGCCGGCCGGGTGATGGACAAGCGCGGTCCCCGGGCGGTGATCGTCTTCGGCCTGCTCATGGTGACCGCAGGAGTGCTTCCGCTCACCATGATCGGGCCCGACACCAGCGACGTATGGCTGTCGGTGTGCTGGTTCGTCCGCGGCGTCGGGGTCGGCGCCACGGCCACGCCGCTGACCGCCGCCGGATACGCCGGTTTGCGCGGCCACGAGATCCCCGGTGCGTCGACGCTGATGAGCATCGTGCAGTACGTCGCCGGGGCCATGGGCACCGCTGTGGCGGCGGTTCTGCTCCAACGTCGGCTCAGCGGCTTCACCGACGGCGGCGGGGTCCAGTCCCTGGCCGGGCTGAGCGACACCGCGCGGCAGCGCCTGGCACCCGAACTGGCCGACGCCTTCGGCGGGTTGTTCTGGCTGGCCGTCGCCCTGTCGGTGCTCGCGATCGTCCCGGCCGTGATGCTGCGCACGCGGGCGCCGACCGATGTCGAACGGGACGGGACGGGAGCGTCGAAGGCCGCCGACACGCTGACGGGCTGACGCCTGCGGCACGTCGTCGGCCCGGTGCGCGACGCCGCGGGCCCCCGGCCGTGAAGGCGGCGGTCACGGCCGCGGCGTGAGACCTTCGAGCAGCAGATTCAGCGCGTGGTGCGCGTCCAGGGCCCGGGCAGCGGACGCGGACGCGGAGCCGCCGAGCGTATGGACGGCCAGGGTGATGCCGGTGAGCAGCGCCACGAGCTGGCCGGCGGTGAGGTCGTCGCGGATCGCGCCGAGCTCCTGGGCGGGCCGCAGCAGCAGATCCGCCGCCGACACCAGCAGCGACTGACCCCACTCGGTGTTGGCGACGGGATCGGTCTCACGGAGCCCCTGCGCGAGCAGTCCGGCGAGGACTCCCTGCGCCTCGACTCCCAGATCGACGAACTGGCGCAGCCAGTTCAGGAGTGCCGCCGTCGGCTCGTCGCGCTGCGCCAACTCCGTCGCCATGGAGGCCAGTCGCGCGACGCGACCGCGGTAGACGCCTTCGAACAGGTGCATTCTGCTCGGGAAGTGCCGGTAGAGGGTGGCGGGCGCGACCCCGGCCTCCTTGGCGATCTCGTCGAGGGTGACGTCGGGCCCCTCGCGTTCGATCAGGGTCTGGGCCGCCGCCAGGATGCGATCGACGTTCCGCCGGGAGTCGGCGCGAGGTGCGCGCTTGCGTACCGGTACCGGTGCTGCGGACTCGTCCGGCAATCTCCGCTCCCCACTCTTGCGATGCGACTGCGGGCAGCCTACTGTGACGGCTAAGTGAGGGTTTACTCCCATTTAACGGCTGGTGACCTCGTACCTTGAGGAGGAACCCGATGCCTGCTCCGGAAAGCCCGCGGCGGGTGCACGACGCCGCCGCGGCGGCCGGCGAAGTGCGCGACACATCCGTCGGCAAGGCGCTCGCCGTGCTCGACACCCTGTCCGGTTCGCGGAAGTCGCTGGGCGTCTCGGAGATCGCCGCCCGCACCGGGATGGCCAAGTCGACCGTCCACCGGCTGCTGAGCGCGATGATCGAGCACGGTTATGTGGCCAAGGAAGGCGAGCGGTATCTGCTCGCCGAGCGCGTCTTCGAGCTGGGCAGCCGGGTGCAGGTCGGCGCCGCGAAGGACCTGCGCGAACTGGCCTCTCCCTATCTGGCGGAATTGTTCGCCCTCACCCGGCAGACCATTCATCTCGCCATTCTCAGCGGCGCCGACATCCTGTACATCGACAAAGTCTCCGGACTGGGCGCGCCGAGAATGGACACGCGTATCGGCGGACGCAGGCCCGCTTATGCCACAGGGCTCGGGAAGGCGCTGCTCGCGTTCGCTCCCTCCCTGCATCTGAGGACCGTTCTCGACGGATCCTTCAAGCGGTTCACCGCGTACACCATTCCCGACGCCCAGCGGATGAAGCTCTCACTGCTCCGGGTGCGCGAGACCGGTATCGCGACGGATCACGAGGAGTCGTTCCTCGGCGTGGCCTGCCTGGCGGCGCCGGTCTGGGCCGCTGATCACAGCCGCGCGGTCGCCGCGGTCTCGCTTTCCTGCCCGGTGCTCGGCCGCACCCCCGCCCGCTACAAGTCGGTGCTCGTCGACACCGCGCAGCAGCTGTCGTCCGCGCTGCGTCGCAAGTGACCCGGGGGAGCACGCCGGAACAACTGCTTTCCGTCTGACGGAACAGAATCCTGGCTTCTTTTCGGGCGCTCAATACAGTTATGCGCAGGCCCTTCCCCTGTGTGTTTCCCGAGGGCTTCCGCGTCATTCATTGGGAATCGGAGGAATCGCGCGTGAGTTATGTCAAAGCGCTCGGTTACATCGGCATAGGTGCGCAGGACCTCGACGCGTGGGAGGACTTCGCGGGCGACATTCTGGGCCTGCACGTCACCCGCGGACGGGACGCCGACGACGTCGAAACGCTGTTTCTGCGGATGGACGCCAGGCACCACCGCATCGCGGTACGCGCCGGGGACGACACGCTGTCCTACGTCGGATGGGAGGTGGCGACCGAGGAAGACCTCGACGCCCAGGTGCGGGACCTGGAGAGCGCCGGGGTCGCCGTCACGGAGGATCCGCACCTCGCCGACCTGCGCGGAGTCCGCCGACTGGTGCGGTTCGCCGATCCGGCCGGTTTCCGGTTGGAGCTGTTCTACGGCGCCGTCACCGTGTCCTCCGCGTTCGTCTCGCCGACCGGCGTCCGGTTCGTGACGCGCGACGACAAGGGCAACGACCTCGGGGTCGGCCACATCGTGCTCGTCTCGTCCGTCGTGGACGAGATGGTCGCCTTCTACCGCCACGTCCTCGGTTTCAAGGTGAGCGACTACATCACCTTCAAGCCCCTGGTCCTGACGTTCACCCACGTCAATCCCCGGCACCACTCACTCGCGTTCGGTCCCGCGCCGGACGGCAGGAAGCCCTTCATCGACCACTTCATGCTCGAGGTCGACAGCGTCGACGGCGTCGGTCGCGCACTGGACCGGGTGCGCGCGAAGGAGATCTCCCTCACCGCGACGCTCGGCCGTCACACGAACGACGAGATGCTCTCGTTCTACATGAAGTCGCCGTCCGGGATCGGCGTGGAGTACGGAACCGCCGGCAAATTGATCGACGACGAGACCTGGACGATCACGAATTGGGACGCCGCCCAGTTCTGGGGCCACGACCGCAATCACACCCACTGACGGTGACGTGTACGCCAAGGAGAACACCATGAACGACTCCCCACGCGCGGTGGACCAGCTCGATGACCTGGTCTCGCTCGAAAGAGGCGAGATCGACCGGCGCATCTTCAGCGACCAGGAGATCTTCGATCTGGAGATGACGCGGATATTCGGCCGGGCCTGGCTCTTCCTGTGCCACGAGACGCAGATCCCCAAGCGCGGCGACTTCTTCGAGGCCCCGATGGGATCGGACAACGTCCTCGTGGTCCGGCAGCGGGACGGCTCGATCCGCGCCTTCCTCAACACCTGTTCGCATCGCGGCAACGCGGTGTGCCGGGCCGAGGAGGGAAACGTCCGCAATTTCATGTGCACGTACCACGGGTGGACCTTCGGACTGGACGGCGAACTCATCGGCGTGCCCGGCAAGTCCCTCTTCTACAAGGACAAGCTGGACCTGTCCAAGCACCCGCTGCGCAAGGTGGCCCAACTCGACTCCTACCGCGGCTTCGTGTTCGCCACCATGGACGCGGACGCGCCGCCCCTGGAGGAGTACCTCGGCGCGACGGGCCGGCTCGGACTGGACCTGCTCGCCGAGCGCGGCGACATGGAGGCCGTTCCCGGCGTCCAGAAGTTCACCGTCAGGACCAACTGGAAGTTCACCGTCGACAACGTCTTCGACTACTACCACCCGCAGATCACGCACATGTCGGCCTTCGCCGTCGGTCTCATCCCGGCCCCGCCGGACGAGTTCGTCGACGGCGGGGCCAGGACCGAATCCGGCGCCGACCTCGAAGTCCCCTTCCTGCCCAGCGACTTGCACAACGTCGTGATGGTGGGCGAGTACGGGCACGCGATCTCGGGTCCCGACCAGGAGTCGCTGGAGGTGACAGCCGGGGGCCGGGAGCTGTTCGAGTGGCGCTACACACCGCGGACCCAGGCCAAGCTCGGGCGGCACGGAAGCCGGGTGGGCGGCCACCCGCACATCTTCCCGACCGCCTGGGTCACGGCGAACGCGCAGCTCAGCCTGCGGGTGCCGCGCAGCCCCGACGTCACCGAGATCTGGTGGTACTCCTTCCGCGACAAGAACGCCTCGCCGCAGGAGCAGGCCGCCGCGCTGCACGCGCAGATCCACTTCTTCGGGCCCGCAGGAATGCTCGAACAGGAGGACGGCGAGAACTGGGCGCAGTCCACCCTCCAGACCAAGGGCACCAAGAGCCGCGAGATCCCCCAGCTTCTGAAGATGGGTCTCGGCACGTCCGAGGTCGTCAAGGACGACGGCCTCGCCGTCATCGACGCGCCCATCAACGAGCACGCCCAGTTGTGGACCTACCACTCCTGGCGCGAGTGGCTCCGCAACCCCACGTGGGAGGGGCTGCGCAAGAGCACGGCTCCCCACGACCGCTACTAGGCCCAGGAGCCCGCGATGACGACCCACGCCGTACCCGCAGCGCGTGCGGTGCCCGCCGCGCACCCCGTCGACCTCGACACGCTGCTGCGGCAGCACGAGGTGGAGCAGTTCTACTCCTACGAGTCGGCGCTGCTCGACGCCCACCAGTACGAGGAGTGGGTCGGCCTCTTCACCGAGGACACCCACTACTTCATGCCGCTGCGGCGGACCATGACCAGGCGGCAGTTGCACCTGGAGTTCACCAAGCCGGGCGAGATGGCCTACTTCGACGAGGACAAGCAGTTCCTCCGGACGCGGGCCAAGAAGTTCGCCACCGGGACCTCGTGGGCCGAGGACCCGCCGTCCCGTACCCGGCACCTCATCACCAACGTCCGAGTGACCGAGGACAGCGGCGACGAACTCGTGGTGCAGAGCAATTTCCTGCTCTACCGCACCCGGCTCAAGAGCGACACCGACCAGTGGGTCGGCCGCCGCGAGGACACGCTGCGGCGTACGGAGAACGGGCTCGCGATCGCCAAGCGGTTCGTCTACCTCGACCAGACGCTGCTCCAGTCCGGCAACCTCAGCAACTTCTTCTGACCCCGACCCGCGCCCGCGCGCCGTCCCGCGCCTACCGAAAGGTGCAGCAATGCCGTGGATCCGTGCCTGTTCCGTCGACGAACTCGACGACGGTGACGCACTCCAGATGCCGACGGTGCCGCCCGTCGCCGTGTTCAGGGCGGACGGCGAATTCTTCGCCCTGAACGACACCTGTACGCACGGCCAGTCCTCGCTTGCCGACGGGTACGTGGACGGCGACCAGGTCGAATGCGCCTGGCACTTCGCGAAGTTCGACCTCAGGACCGGTTCCGTGCTGTCCCCGCCCGCGTCCCTCCCGCTGTGCACCTACCAGGTGAAGCTGGACGGCGACGACGTCATGGTCGAGATACCGGAGCGGAGTTGAGCACGTCGGCCGTCCCCGGTCAGAGCTGCGTCATCGTCGGGGCCAGCGCCGCCGGAGTCTGCGCGGCCGTGGCCCTGCGCGGCCACGGCTACCGGGGCAGAGTCACGCTGGTCGACGCGGACCCCAACCTCCCCTACGAACGGCCGCCGTTGTCGAAAGGACTGCTCGACGGGGAGTCGGCCGGTCTCGTGCCCATCCAGCCCCCGTCGGTCTACCAGGACCTCGACATCGCGCTGCGGCTTGGCGAACGCGTCGTCGGCATCGATCCGGCCGCGCTCACCGTACGGCTGAGCGGCGGCGACGTCCTCGGCTGCGGGCGGCTGGTGCTGGCGACCGGTGTCGCGGCGCGCCGCCTCACCACGCCCGGCGCCGACGCCGACAACGTCCTGTCGCTCCGGGACGCCGCCGACGCGGTACGGCTCCACGCGCGGCTGGCCCGCGGCGGCCCGCTGGTCATCATCGGCGCGGGCTTCATCGGCCTCGAACTCGCCGCCGTCGCCCGTCGGCGCGGCATCGAGGTGACCGTGGTCGAAGCGCAGCCGTATCCGCTGGCCTCCGTGCTCGGACCGGCCGTGGCGGACCTGATGACGCGGCTGCACCGCGACCACGGGGTGCGGCTGCTGACCGGCGTCACGGTCACGGAATTCCTCGGCTCCCCGGCGGGCGTGGAGGCGGTGCGTCTGTCGGACGGCCGCCGCGTACCGGCCGCCACGGTCGTCGTCGGGATCGGCGTACGCCCGCGGACGGAGCTGGCCCGTACGGCACGTATCGACGTCGACGACTGGGGCATCCCCGTCAACGAGTTCGGCCAGACCAGCCGGGCGTGGATCTACGCGACCGGCGATGTCGCGAGCCAGCCGCACCCGCACCTGACCGCCCGCGGCCGGCTCGAGCACTGGGAGGCGGCGCAGCGGCACGGTGCGGCGGTGGGCAGCACGATCGCCGGCAGCCCGGTGCGGTACACCGCGCCGCCCTACGCGTGGTCGGACCAGTACGACACCACGTTGCAGATCATCGGACGGCCCCGGCGCAGCGACGACTTCGTCCTCCGGGAGGGCGCCGTACCCGACCGGTTCCTCGCCTTCTGGCTGCGCCACGGCCGGATCGCGGCGGCAGCGGGCATGGGCGCCGCCCGCGAGGTCGGCGTGGTGAAGCGGCTCATCGCGGGAAACGTGCCGGTCGACAGCCGACTGCTGTCCGACCCCGGCCTCGACCTGCGCGGAACACTCAAACAGCACCTCGTGAGAAAGAGCGCGCAATGACGACCGTCACCTCAGAGATCACCTACGACTCCACCTACCGGCTGGTCGACACCGCCGACTACCAGATCCAGATCAACGAAGCCGGTGACGGCGATCCCGTGTTCCTGATCCACGGCACCGGGCCCGGCGCCACCGGCTGGTCGAACTTCGAGGCCAACATCCGCGCGCTCGCCGCCGACTTCCGGTGCGTCGCCGTGACGATGCCGGGCTGGGGCGACTCCAACCCGCAGAGCGTGGCGACCGGACGCGACCAGGGCGCGGCCGTCACGCAGTTGATGGACGCCATGGGCATCGACCGCGCCGCCTTCGTCGGGAACTCCATGGGCGGCGCGATCGGGATGGTCATGGCCACCGAGCACCCCGAGCGGGTCTCGCACCTGGTGACCATGGGCTCGGGCATCTGGGGCGTCAACGTGATGGCGCCGAACGGCATGTCCGAAGGCATCCGGATCATCTTCGACACCTACGAGGACCCCTCACCGGAGAACTTCCAGAAGCTGGTCGAGGTGATGTGCTTCGATCCGGCCCACGCCACCCGCGAGTTGGCCGAGGAACGCTCGCGCACCGCCGCGAGCAGGCCGGAGCACCTGCGCAACTGGCTGGAGGTGATGCGCGCGGGCGTCGGCGCGACCGGCTTCGCGCAGGCGGGGGAGAAGATGGCGCGGTCCGACGTGCCGACGCTGATCATCCACGGCCGGGACGACCGTACGGTGCACTACGAGACCAGCCTGCGCGCGCACGCGGTCATCCCGGACTCCCGGCTGCTGATGTTCGGCCGCTGCGGTCACTGGGCGCAGCTCGAACACGCCACCGAGTTCAACGCCACGGTCAAGCACTTCCTGGAACACCACTGATGGCCGCCGGACAGGGGCGTCTCGCCGGGCTGTCGGTGCTGGTGACCGGTGGCGGCTCGGGACTCGGCCGGGCCGTCGTCGACCGCTTCGTCGCCGAGGGCGCGACGGCCACGGTGCTCGAACGGTCGCCGGAGAAACTGGACAACCTGCGGGAGGCGCACGGCGACCGCGTACGCGGCGTACGCGGTGACGTCACCTCGGGAGAGGACAACACCGCCGCCGTCGAAGCGGCCGTGTCGGCCTTCGGAGGACTCGACGCGTTCGTCGGCAACGCGGGCCTGTGGGACTTCGGCCGGGCGGCGCTCGACATGTCGATGGCCGAACTGGAGAACGGCTACGAGGAATTGTTCGGCGTGAACGTCAAGGGCTACCTGCTCGGCGCCCGGGCCGCGGCCCAGGCGCTCGCCGAGCGGCGGGGATCGATGATCTTCACCCTGTCCAACGCCGCCCTGTACCCACGCGGCGGCGGCGTGCTCTACACCGCGTCCAAACACGCCGGAGTCGGACTGGTCGCGCAGTTGGCCTACGAACTCGCGCCGCGCGTGCGGGTGAACGCCGTCGCGCCGGGCGGGATGGCGACCGATCTGCGCGGGCCGCGCGCCATGGCGCTGGGCGACACCTCCATCAGCGACATGCTGCCGACCGGCGACCGGCTCCGTCGGTACTCCGCCCTCGACCTGGCCCCCAGCGCCGAGGACTACGTCGCCCCGTACGTCCTGCTCGCCTCGCGCGAGGAGTCCGCGACCGTGACCGGCGCGGTCCTCGACGTGAGCGCCGTGGGCACCCCGCGCCGCCCCGACCCCGCGCCGTAACGCTGTCCCGCGCGCCGTCCCACCGCTCCCGGCGGTGACGTGTTTCGGCCGCGTTCCCCCAGGCAGAACGTATTGCTGGCCGCTCACCTGGCCGAATCACATACTCCGGTCACCGGTCGCTCGCCGAGCGGCCCGCCCTCCGCTCGCAGGTGCCGACACCGCGGCGGGGATGGCCCCAGGGGCGTTCATGACATGAGGAGAGGCAGTGCGATGACGCACAGCGAAACACACCACCAGGAAAGACCGCGCGTCGAGAGACCCGTCCGTACCCGCGGGAGGAATCCCCTGATCGCCGTGGCCGCGCTGCTCGGCTTCACCTCGTCCGCGGTGACCTTCATGCTGACCCCGCTGCTTCCCGTGGTGCAGCGCGAGTTCCACCTGACGGTCGGCGACGTCGCGTGGGTGCTCACCTTGCTGCTGATAGGCGGCGGCGTCAGCACGATCCTGCTGCCGCGGCTGGCGGACGTGCTCGGCGACCGCGGAGCCGCGACACTGGGCGCCGCGCTCCTCGCGACCGGCATGCTCGTGCCGGGCATCTCGCACACCTTCCCCGCGATGCTGATCGGCGCGGCGGTCATGGGACTCGGCTCCGCGGCCGGTCAGCTCGGCGTCGGCGTCCTGCGCCGCCACCTGGCGGGCTCCTCGGTGCACACCGCGGTGATCGTCAGCCAGGTCGCACAGGCCGTCGGGGCCGGAGTCGGGCTCGTCGCCGGGGGGCTGGCGCTGAGCCGGGTCTCGATGCAGGACTTCTTCCTGGGCGCGACCGTCGTGTACGTCGTGGTGGGGATCTGCGTCTGGGCCGTCATCCCGTCGAGTTCCCGCGACGCCACGGCCGCGTTCGGCATCGGGAATGTCATCGGCCTGGTCGCCTGGATCGTCCTGCTGCTCTACGGCATCAAGACGGCCGGATCCGACGGCATCTCGTCGGCGAAGGCGATCGGCTTCGCCG
This sequence comes from Streptomyces sp. NPDC088910, assembly GCF_044749865.1. NCBI lineage: Bacteria > Bacillati > Actinomycetota > Actinomycetes > Kitasatosporales > Streptomycetaceae > Streptomyces > Streptomyces sp. NPDC088910. The sequence goes on along the minus strand of NZ_JBIVIV010000005.1, from coordinate 304,344 downwards.
CTGCCGGTCTCGCGGGCGGGGCCGTATGGGTGACGCTGGAGAAGCGGTCGAAGACCCCGGTGTTCCATCTGGCGCTCCTGAGGTCCGGGACCGTCGCGCGGACGGTCGTGGCGGGCTTCACGATCGGCATGGCGATCCAGTCGGTCACCTTCCTCATCCCGTTCTACGTCCAGACGCCCTCCGCCGCGGGATACGGCCTCGGGTACGACGCCCTGGACACCGGGCTGTTGCTGCTGCCCTACTCGCTGCTCGGCGCGCTCGCCGGTATCGGCGCGGGCGTCCTCGGCGCTCGTACCAGGCCGCTGCTGGTGGCGGGGGTCGGCGCGACCTGTCACTGCGCCGCCGCGCTGACCTTGATCCTGGCCATGTCCGGGGGCGCCTCCGTGGCGTCGTTCCTGGTCGCCGCGTGCGTCTACGGCGTCGGCAGCGGCCTGGTGGGCGTCGGACTGTTCAGCTCCATCCAGAGCAGCGTCCGCGCGGAACTCACCGGAATGGGGATCGGCATGATCGGCATCATCATGACGATCTCCGGGTCGCTCGGCCCGGCGATCTATTCGAGCATCCTCCAGTCGAAGAGTGTCGCCGCCGTCCCCGGGGTGCCGGCCGAGGACCGGTTCCGGATCTGTCTGCTCGTCGCGGGCTGCTGCGACGTCCTGGTCGCCTTCATCTGCTACTCGGCCCGCCGCGGACGGGTGCCCGCGTCCGCGCAGCCGTCCGTCGGCGCACCGGCCGACCAACTGACCAACTGACCAACTGACCAACTGACTTCGTGACCTCGTGACTTCCTGAGGAGGGGCCGGGCCGGGCGACGCTGCCGCCCGGACCGGCCGGTCACCACCGCGTCGGATGCGCGGCGAAAAGGCACCGACGACAACCTCTGCCAATCATTCGGCCGTCGCCACCGGATCTCCGGTGGCCCCTGTTCTGTTGGGTGGCACACCACCATGGTTTCTTCCCGATCATCCACATGCCCGCACGGGGCCTGCGCACCCAGCCGGCCGGCCGCGGCCGACGAGGCCGCCGCCGTCGCCGCGGCGGCGGCCCGGCTCATCGACGCCGCGGCGCGCGGCGTGCCCTGCGCACCGGTCCGCGACCTGATCGGCGCGGACGACCTGCCGAGCGCCTACGCCGTACAGGCCGCCGTCGCCGCGCACCGCCTGCGGGGCGGCGCCCGCGTCGTGGGGCGCAAGATCGGCCTCACCTCACCGGCGGTCCAGGAGCAACTCGGCGTCGACCAGCCGGACTTCGGCGTCCTCTTCGACGACATGGCGTTCCTCGGCGGTGACACCGTCCCGATCGACCGCGTGACGCAGCCGCGGGTCGAGGCCGAGATCGCGTTCATGCTCGGCGACGACCTGGCCGAAGGCCCGCTCGACCACGCTCAGGTCCGGGGCGCGATCGCCTGGGGTTCGGCGGCCCTCGAAGTGTGCGGGAGCCGGATCGCCGACTGGGACATCAGCTTCGCGGACACCGTCGCCGACAACGCCTCGGCCGGGGCGTACGTCATCGGCCCGCGGCGGCTCTCGCTCGACGCGTTCAGCCCGGTGGAGCAGCGGATGTCGATGTCGATCGGCGGCGTCGAGGTCTCCACCGGCACCGGCGCCGCGTGCCTGGGCGATCCCGTCGCGGCGGTCGTCTGGCTCGCCCGGACCGCGCGGGAACTCGGCGATCCGCTGCGCGCGGGGCAGCTCGTGCTGTCCGGCGCGCTCGGTCCGATGCGTCCCGTCGTCGAAGGCGACGTCGTCGTCGCCCGGCTGTCCGGGCTCGGCGCGGTGCAAGTGCGGTTCGGCAAGGGAGAGCGGGCATGACGAAGACAGCGGGCACGCCGCGTACGGCGGACGCGACGGAGACAGCGGGCGCGACGCGTACGGCGGACGCGACGGAGACAGCGGGCACGACACGTACGACGGACGCGACGACGGCAACGGGCGCGACGCGTACGGCGGGTGCGGCCAGGACGAAAGTCGCCGTCATCGGATCGGGCAACATCGGCACCGACCTCATGATCAAGGTGCTGCGCAACGCTCGGCACCTGGAGATGGCGGCCATGGTCGGCATCGACCCCGCCTCCGACGGGCTGGCGCGTGCGGCCCGCCTCGGGGTCGCGACCACCCACGAAGGCGTCGACGGTCTGCTGCGGCTGCCCGGCGTCGAGGACATCGCCATCGTCTTCGACGCCACGTCGGCCAAGGCCCACGAAGCGAACTCCGCCAAGCTGGCACCGCTGGGCAAGCGGCTCATCGACCTCACGCCCGCGGCGATCGGGCCGTACGTCGTCCCGGCGGTCAACCTCGACGAGCATCTCGCGGCGCCCAACGTGAACATGGTGACCTGCGGCGGCCAGGCCACCATCCCGGTCGTGGCCGCCATCAGCAGGGTGGTGCCGGTGCCGTACGCGGAGATCGTCGCCTCGATCTCCTCGAAGTCCGCGGGGCCCGGCACCCGGGCGAACATCGACGAGTTCACCGAGACCACGGCCGCCGCCATCGAGCGGGTCGGCGGGGCGCGGCGCGGCAAGGCGATCATCATCCTGAATCCCGCGGAACCGCCGCTCATGATGCGCGACACCGTCTTCGCCCTCGTCCGGGCGCCCGACGCCGAGGACCGGGAACGGATCAGCGCGTCGGTGGAGCGAATGGTCGCCGACGTCGCCGCCTACGTGCCCGGCTACCGCTTGAAGCAGCGGGTGCAGATCGACCGCATTCCGGCCGGGCAGCCCGTGCACAGCCTGCTGGACGCCGCGGCCGACAGCCCCACCCACCAGGTGTCGGTCTTCCTGGAGGTCGAGGGAGCGGCGCACTATCTCCCGGCCTACGCCGGGAATCTCGACATCATGACCTCGGCGGCCCTGCGGGTCGCCGAGCGGATCGCCGCGGCGAAGGCAGGAGTCTGAGATGTCGGCTGCGATATTCGTACAGGACGTGACACTGCGGGACGGCATGCACGCCGTACGCCACCGCATCACCCCCGAGGACGTGCGACGTGTCGTCACCGCCCTCGACGCCGCCGGAGTCGACGCGATCGAGGTGGCGCACGGCGACGGACTCGCCGGGGGATCGGTGAACTACGGTCCCGGATCCCACACCGACTGGGAGTGGATCGAGGCCGCCGCGGACGTCCTGCGGCACGCCCGCCTGACCACCTTGCTGCTCCCGGGCGTCGGAACGATCCACGAGCTGAAGCGGGCGTACGAACTCGGCGTGCGGTCCGTGCGCATCGCGACGCACTGCACCGAGGCGGACATCTCCGCGCAGCACATCGCCGCGGCGCGCGAACTCGGCATGGACGTCTCGGGCTTCCTGATGCTCTCGCACCTGGCCCCGCCCGAACAGCTCGCGCGGCAGGCCAAGTTGATGGAGTCCTACGGTGCGCAGTGCGTCTACGTCACCGACTCCGGCGGCCGGCTCACGATGGCCGACGTCGCCGCCCGCGTACGGGCCTACCGGGACGTCCTCGACGACGCCACCGAGATCGGCATCCACGCACACGAGAATCTGTCGCTGTCGGTCGCCAATTCCGTCGTCGCGGTGGAGAACGGCGTCCGGCGCGTGGACGCCTCGCTTGCGGGCCACGGCGCGGGAGCGGGCAACTGCCCGCTCGAAGCCTTCATCGCCGTCGCCAACATCTCCGGATACCAGCACCGCTGCGACCTGTTCCGGCTCCAGGACGCCGCCGACGACATCGTCAGGCCCATGCAGGACCGCCCGGTGCGCGTGGACCGGGAGACCCTGACCCTCGGATACGCCGGTGTGTACTCCTCGTTCCTCCGGCACGCCGAGGCCGCCGCCGCCCGCTACGACGTGGACGTCCGGACCATCCTCATGGAGTGCGGCAGCCGACGCCTGGTCGGCGGCCAGGAGGACATGATCGTGGACATCGCGCTCGACCTGGTGGCGGCCCAGAGCCCGTCCGTCTGAGACGGCCGCGACCGGCGCGGGCCCGCGTTCGCCCTGCGCGGTGGGGGAAGCCGGATCGTCGCGGCGGCTGCCCACCGCGCGGGGCACCGCTGTCCGGGCGGCGTGCGGCGCGGCGCGGGCCCACGCCGGAGACGGGCCCCGGCGGCCCCCGAGAGCGCGCACAGCGGGCGCGGACGTCAACGACGGGAGGCGACGGGCATGGTGCGCGCGACCCCCAGGACGTGCGCGGCGGATCGCCTGCCGGGAGTCGCCGGTCTTCGGGGAGATCCACGAAGAGAGCTGTCGGCGCTTCGGCCACGAACCTGTCGCCGTCCCGGCCGGTGAAGCGGCCGACCGGGCAGAGTCGCTCGCGGACTCCACCGCGCGGCTCTCGTGTGAGGCCCGCCGCCAACAGCCGCGCCCAACATCCGCCCCCCACAGTTGCCTTGCGCGATTCCCAGGGCGGCCGGTACCGGGGGATCGCTCCTCGTAGACGTCCCCATTCGCGTGATCGCCGCTCGCCGCGCGCCCCGCGTGCATCCAACCGGGCCTTCGCTGCGGAAAGATCTGCAACGCGGCAGCCGGGCCCGGACGGCCAGGTGTTCGTCGCGCCGGGAGGAGCACGAGTGCGGGACGCGGACGTCGTGATCGTGGGTGCGGGCGCGGCCGGGCTCTCGCTGGCCCACCGGCTGTGCGCGCCCTCGGCCGCCCGGCACCGGCCCGCCGTGGTGCTGGTCGACGCTCCGTCCGGTCCGCTGCGACCGCCCGAGCGCACCTGGTGCTTCTGGGAGCCGCCCGGCGGCCCGTACGACGCGGTCCTGGCCGCCTCCTGGGACCGGTTGCGGGTCCGGGGACCCGACGGCTCGGCCACCGTGGCGGATCCCGCGCCGTTCCGCTACAAGATGCTGCGGTCCGGCGCCTTCGAACGGCTGGTGGGCGAGCGCCTGTCGGGACCGGACGGCTGCCGCCGGATCGAGGCGACGGTCGAGTCCGTCCAGGACACGGCCGCCGGCGCGCGGGTCTCCGGGCACGACACGGCAGGTCGGCCTCTGGAGCTGAACGCCCGCTGGGTCTTCGACTCCCGCCCGCTCCCACGGCTCCCCGCGGCCCGCACGACGCTGCTCCAGCACTTCAGGGGCTGGTTCGTCCGGACCGCGGACGACGCCTTCGCCCCCGCTGTCGCCGACCTGATGGACTTCCGCACACCGCGTCCCGCGCACGGGCTGTCCTTCGGCTACGTGCTGCCGCTCGGGCCACGGCAGGCGCTCGTGGAGTACACGGAATTCTCCGCCGGGGTCCTGGACACGGCGCGGTACGACGCGGCGCTGCGGCACTACACCGACGACGTGCTGAGGCTCGGCCGGTTCGAGGTGACCGGCGTGGAGCAGGGCGTGATCCCGATGACCGACGGGCGGTTCACCCCGCGCGCCGGGCGTTCGGTGTTCCGGATCGGCACGGCGGGCGGCGCGACCCGCGCGTCGACCGGTTACACCTTCGCCGCCGTCCAGCGGCAGACCCGGGCCGTCGCCGACGCCCTCCTGACCGGCGATCCCACGGTCGGCGGCCGGCGGCGCCGCGCCCCCGTACCGCCCTCCCCGCACTCGCGCCGCTCCCGGGCGATGGACGCCGTCATGCTGCGGGCCCTGGACACCGGGCGGGTGGACGGCGCGGACTTCTTCACCGGGCTGTTCCGCCGCGTGCCGACCGAGCGTCTGCTGCGCTTCCTCGACGGCGGCTCAGGACCGGGGGAGGACTTCCTGATCGGCCTGAGCACCCCGGTCGCCCCGATGCTGCGGACCGTGGCCGAACTGCCCTTCCTGCGCAGGCGCGAGCCCGGCGAATCTGTCGCCCGCAGACCCGACCCGCCTCCCGTCGCGCCCGTGAGCCGCCGCCCCGGTGCGGCCCCTTGATGCCGCCCCGCCCCGACGCCGCCCGCCCCGATGCCGCCCCCCAACAGGAAGTCCGCCCCATGCCCCTGCTGCGAGACGACGAGCTGTCGTCGGCGTTCGACCACGGCTCCGCCCGCTACGACCGGCTGACCGCGATGAACCCCGGCTACCACGCGCACCTGCGCCGCTCCGCCCGGCGGCTGCGGCTGCCGCACGGCGGGGCCGGGCTGCGCCTGCTCGACCTCGGCTGCGGCACCGGCTCCTCGACCGCCGCGCTGCTCGCCGCCGCTCCGCTCGCCGAGATCACGGCGGTGGACGCCTCCGCCGGGATGCTGGAGCGGGCGGCCGCCAAACGCTGGCCCGCCACCGTCTCCTTCCTCCACGCGCCCGTGGAGAAGCTGGCCGAAGGTGGCTTCGTCACCGGGCGGTTCGACGCCGCGTTCGCCGCGTATCTCGTGCGCAACGTCGCCGACCCTGACCGCGTCCTCACCGCCGTCCGCGACCGGCTCCGCCCCGGCGGCCGACTGGCCGTGCACGAGTACGCGCTCGGCGGGAGCGCCGCGCACCGGGCGGTCTGGGCGGGGGTGTGCAAGGGCGTCGTGCTGCCCGCAGGACGGCTCACCGGCGACGCCGGTCTCTACCGCCACCTCTACACCAGCGTCGTTGCGTTCGACACGGCCGCCGCCCTCGGCGACCGGGTGCGCCGCGCCGGATTCGGCTCCGTCCGTGTCCTGCCGCTGCCCGGCTGGCAGACCGGCATCACCCACACCGTGCTCGGCCGCGTACCCCAGGACCCGCCGCACGCCGAGCCGGAACAGGGGCCACCCCACCCGCCCCGAAGTCTGGCCCAGCCGCAGCCGCAGCCGCAGCCGCAGCCGCAGCCGCAGCCGCAGCCGCAGCCGCAGCGTCAGCGTCAGCTCCGCAACCAGCACGGGGACCCGCGGTGACCGGGCGCCCCGCCGCGCCCCGCCGTGGCCGCGACCGGCGCGCCCGGACGATTCCCGCGCTGCCCGGCCGCCCCCGCTTCGGCGCCGACGCCCCCGAGGTCGCCGTCATCGGAGGCGGCATCGCCGGGCTCGCCGCCGCCACCGGCCTGGCGGAGCGCGGCGCCCGGGTCACCTTGTACGAGCGCGAGCGCGGCCTCGGCGGACGACTGGCCGGCTGGTCCACCGACTTGGCCGACGGCTCACCGGCCACCATGAGCCGCGGCTTCCACGCCTTCTTCCGCCAGTACTACAACCTGCGCGGCCTGCTCCGCCGCGCCGACCCTTCCCTCGGCATGCTCACCGCGCTGCCCGACTACCCGCTGCGGCACAGCAGCGGCCTGTACGACAGCTTCGCGCGCGTCCCGCGCACCCCGCCGTGGAGCGCCCTCGGCTTCGTCGCCCTCAGCCCCGCCTTCGGCTGGCGGGACCTGCTCCGGATGAACCCGGCCGCCGCCCTGCCCCTGCTGGACGTGCGCGTGCCGCAGGTCTACGCACGCCTCGACACGGTCAGCGCCGCCGACTTCCTGGCCCGTATCCGCTTCCCCGACGCCGCGCAGCACCTCGCCTTCGAGGTGTTCTCCCGCAGCTTCTTCGCCGACCCGCGTGAACTCTCGGCCGCGGAGCTGGTCCTGATGTTCCACATCTACTTCCTCGGCTCCAGCGAGGGCCTGCTCTTCGACGTCCCCGACGAGCCGTACCCCCAGGCGCTCTGGGAGCCGCTCGGCCGCTACCTGGAAGGCCACGGCGCGGACGTGCGCACCGGCACCGAAGTGAGCGCGGCCGGGTCGTCGGGGCCCGACGGCCCGACGGTCACCGCCGACGGCAGGACGCGGCGCTTCGACGCCCTCGTCCTCGCCCTGGACAGCGGCGGCCTGCGCCGCCTGGCCGCCGCCTCGCCCGGCCTGTGCGACGCGCCCTGGCGGGAGCGGGCCGAACGGCTGCGCACCGCGCCGCCGTTCCTCGTCTCCCGGCTCTGGCTGGACCGCCCGGTCGCCGCCGACCGGCCGGGTTTCCTCGGCACCAGCGGCTTCGGCCCGCTCGACAACATCAGCGTGCTGGAGCGCTGGGAGGGCGAGGCGGCGCGCTGGGCGGCCAGGACCGGCGGCTCGGTGGTCGAACTGCACGCGTACGCCTACGCTTCCGACGACCTGCCCGCCGCCCAGGACCGGCTGGTGCGGCAGATGCACCGGGTGTACCCGGAGACGGCGCACGCCACGATCGTCGACCAGCGGCACGAATGGCGCGCGGACTGCCCGTTGTTCCCGGTGGGCGGCTTTCACGACCGGCCCACCGTCCGCACCCCGCACCCGACCGTCACGGTGGCGGGCGACGCGGTCCGCACCGACCTCCCGGTCGCCCTCATGGAACGCGCGGCGACCACCGGCTTCCTGGCCGCCAACGCCCTGTTGGAGCGGTGGGGCGTGCGCGGCCAGACGCTCTGGACGGTCCCGGAGCGGGGCCGCTCGGCCGTACTGCGGGCGCTGGCGGCCCTCGGGGACACGTGACGGGCCGCGCGCCGTCAGCCCGGGAAGCGGCCGACGGCGCGCAGTGCCCACCGCCGCTCCGCGTACGCCAGGTCGTCGCGCCACAGCCGCCCGGCGGCCCCGCGCATCAGCGGGCGCAGCACCGGGGCAACGGCCCGCGCGACCGCGAACCCGCGGCGGTCCGACGCGGCGACCACCGCCTCCACCACCGCGGTCCGCGGACGCCCCGACCGGTCGGGGCCGAGCGGCGTGGCGTGCGTCTCGACCACGGACCCCCGCCCCTCGCCCTCGGTGATGTGCATGACCACGGTCCTGGGTTCCGGCGCCGTGAACACCGCGCGCACCGGCACCACCGCCCGTCCGGCGACCTTGAAGGACACGTCCACCGCGAAGGCGTCGTGCGCCGCGTCGGCATCGCCAGTGGGTGTGCCGACCACCGTGAGGTCCACGAACGAGTACGGGTGCAGCCATCCGCCGTGCCACGGGTCGAGCCGGTTGGCGACCACGTCCTCCGGTTCGCACACCCCGAAACCCGTATAGACCGCCGCCAGGGCGCCCGCGGGCTCCGGCCGGACCGGCACCAGCGGGGCGGCCGTCGGCTCCTCGCCGCCCACCCCGTCCAGCCGCACCCAGACCAGCAGCCCGTCGTCGTGCACGGGGTACGGCTCCCAGCCCGCGAACGGCGCGCCCTTGAGGGACAGGCCGTGCCAGTGGCAGATCAGCGTCCCGCAGCGCACCGAGCTGTCCTTGAGCGGCGCGCCCAGGTGCGGGCAGGCGCCGGGGCCGCCGCGCAGTGTGCCCGCCGCGTCCCGCCACAGCACCACCTCGGTGCCGCCGACGGTCCTGCCGTACGGGCGGCCGTCCTTGACGGCGCGGGAGCCGCCGACGACGAACCAGTTGCCGGACGGCCGCGCCAGGGCCCGCTTCAGGGCGTCGCCGATCAGCCGCGGCGCCGCGTCGCGCCAGGTCGGCCGCTGCTGCGCCCAGTCGGCCGGGTCGCGGCGCAGCCGCAGCGGAAAGCGGCCGGGCCGGTGGTCGGTCACGACATGTTCTCCTTCTCCCAGCGGGACCACGACGGGCCCACCGACGACGGCCGTTCACGCGGTGGTTGACGTGGCCGCCCCTGCGTCCGTGAAGCCTGCCCTCGGTCCTTCGGCTCCGGTGCCGTCGCGCCGCCCCGGGCGCGCAGCCGCGCCGCGCCCAGCCGGACCAGCCCGTCGAGCGCCACCGCCGCGCGCCGCTCGCGCGGTACCACCGCACGGCGGTGCAGGACCGCGTACCCGTCGTCCTCGATCGCGTCCAGGATCCCGCCGTAGAGCACGAGAGCGGTACGGATGCACGGCCTGGCCACCGGGTCGAGCATCGGCAGGCCGGGCGCCGCCTCCCGGTAGACGCCGCGGGTCAGTTCCGCGGCGGCCCGCAGCGCCTCGGTGATCCGTGCGTCGCGGGCGCCGGTCGTCCGGCTCCACAGCAGCAGGCCGCGGTCCACGCCGTGCGCGGCGAGCAGGTCCGCGGGCAGATAGACCCGGCCCCGGTCCAGGTCCTCGCCGACGTCCCGCAGGAAGTTGCTGAGCTGGAAGGCGACACCGAGTGCCGCGGCGTGCGGGGCGGCCTCCGCGCGGGGGACGACCGTGCCCAGCACCGGCAGCATCTGGAGGCCGATCACCGCAGCCGACCCGTGCATGTAGCCGCGCAGGTCGGCGTACGTCGGATAGTCGCGCACCTCGAGGTCGCTGCGCATCGCCGCCATGAAGTCGGTGAAGTGCCGGTGGTCGATGTCGTACACGGCGGCCGTGTGCGCGAGCGCCCGCACCACCGGCTCCTTGCTGTTCCCGTGCCGCAGCCCGGCCGTCAGCTCCTCCTGGAGCGCGTCGAGCGCGGCGGCCCGCTCCTGGAGGGTCCGCGTCCGGTCGAGGCTGTCGACGATGTCGTCGGCCCAGCGGGCGAAGCCGTACAGCGCGTGCACGGCCGGTCGCCGCTCGACCGGGAGCAGCCGGGTGGCGAGGAAGTACGTCTTGCCGTGCCGGGCGTTGAGCTGTCGGCAGCGCGCGTACGCGGCGCGCAGCGCGGGCGCGTCGATCCCGGCCGCGTCGAGCTCGCGCGCGGTCACGCCGGGGTGCCTTCCGTCGCGCGCCGGGTCCGGGCGGGCGGGGACGGCCGCCGCGGGCGCGGCCCGGTGACGCGGGCCGCGGCGAGCTTGCCGGAGATGAGCACGGTCGGCACGCCCACGCCCGGCGTGGTGCCGCAGCCGGCCAGCACCGCGTTCTCGGTGCCTCGCACGAGGTTCCGGGGACGGAACGGGCCGGTCTGCGCGAAGGTGTGGGCCGCGGAGAACGGCGTACCGGCCGCGTGCCCGTCCGCCGTCCAGTCCGCGGGCGTCACCAGGGACTCCTCCTCGATGGCGGCGCCGATCCCGGTCAGGCCGCGCCGCTCCAGCTCGGCGAGGAGGCTGTCGCGGTAGCGCGGCGAGAGCTCTCCCCATGCGCGCGCGTCCGGACCGATGGCGGTGTTGGGGCACGGCGCCAGGACGTAGTGCAGATGCTTGCCGGGCGGGGCCAGTCGCGGGTCGGTCGCCGTCGGCCGGGTGATCAGCAGCGACGGGTCGGACATCAGGGTCCCGGCGCGGGTCAGTTCGTGGAAGGTGTCCTTCCACGCGGCGCCGAAGGAGATCGTGTGGTGCGCCAGCTCCGGCCAGGTGCGGTCGGTGCCCGCGTGCAGGATCACCGCGGAGGGCGAGTGCCGCAGCGGGACCGCCCGGCGCGGGGTCCGGCCGAGCAGCCGGTAGGCGACCGGCAGATCGGGGGTGAGCACCACCGCGTCGCAGGCGATCCTGTCCTGGTCCGTGACGACGGCGGTGATCCGGTCGCCGGACCGCTCCAGCCGGGTGACGTCCTGCCCGTACCGGAAGTCGGCCCCCGCGTCGGCCGCCGCGTCCGCCATCGCCCGCGGCAGCGCGTGCATGCCGCCGCGCGGGAAGTAGACGCCCGCCACGGTGTCCATGTAGGCGATCACCGCGTAAGCGGCGAGCGCGCGGGCCGGCGGTACGCCCGCGTACAGCGCCTGGAAGGTGAAGACCCGGCGCAGCCGCTCGTCGGAGACGAAGTCGCCGATGCGGGCGTCGAGTCGGCCGAAGCCGCCGAGCGCCGCGAGCCGGGCCAGGTCCGGGTGGACGAGCTGGAGCGGCGAGTCGAAGTTGGCGTCGATGAACCGCCGCATCTGGACCGCGTAGAGGTCGGTGAGCCAGCGGCGCAGCCGCCGGTAGCCCGCCGCGTCCGCCGGACCGGCGAAGCGTTCGATCTCCGCCTCCATGGCCTCGGCGCCGGTGTGCACGTCGAGGCGGCTGCCGTCGGCGAACAAGGCCCGGTAGGCCGGGTGCAGCGCGATCAGGTCCAGCCGGTCGGTCATCGTCTCGCCGACGGCCGCGAACGCCTCCGCGACCAGGTCGGGCATGGTGAGCACGGTCGGCCCCGTGTCGATCCGGTAGCCGCCCCGCTCGATCCTGCCCGCCCGGCCGCCGGGCAGCGCGGCGCGCTCCACGACCGTCACCCGGCGTCCCGCGCCCAGCAGGTGCAGCGCGGCGGACAGCCCGGACAGCCCGGCCCCGACCACCACGACATGGTCGGTGCGTCCCGTCACTGTTCTCATCGGTGGTCTCCTGCGGCAGCGGCTTCCCGCGGGCCCGGTCCGGCGGCTGCCGGTCGGTCCTGCGGGTGCGGGGCGTGGTGTACGGACCGCCCGTCCGGGCATACGCCCGCGGCGCGTTGGAAGAGGTCGAGGAGCCGGGCCCTGGCAACCGGTCCGACGCGCGTCGCGCCCGCCAGGAACCGGGCGCTGTCGGCGGCCAGTTTCTCGATCCGGTGCTCGACGGCGGCCCGCGCGCCGGTCGAGACGAGCAGGTCCCGTACCCGGTCCAGATCGCCGTCGGACAACCGCGGGTCGCCGACGGCCGTGTCCAGCAGGGCGAGGGCCTGCCGGTCGTCCGCGGCCTCGGCGTGGTCGCGGGCCACCGCGATCAGGTAGTTGGGCTTCCCGTCGCGGATGTCCTCGCCCGTCGGCTTGCCCGTGTACGCGGAGTCGCCGAACACCCCGTGCAGGTCGTCGCGCAACTGGAAGGCGATGCCCGCCTGTCGGCCGGCCGCGCACAGCGCCCGGGTGGTCTCCTCGTCCGCGCGGGCCAGAGCGGCCCCGAGCGCCAGCGGGCGCTCGACGGAGTACAGCGCGCTCTTCAGCCGGGCCGTGCGCAGCGCCCGCGCGGCCGACCGCGCACCGGTGGTCTGCCCGTGCAGATCCAGGTACTGCCCGGCCACCATCTCGGTGCGCATGGCCTGCCACAGCACACGCACCCTGCGGGAGGTGTCGCCGGGCAGCGCGGTGGCCGCGACGGTGTCGTCGGCCCAGGCCAGCGCGAGGTCGCCGACCAGGACGGCTGCCGCCCGGCCGAAGGGCTCGGCGGGGCCGGAGCGGCGCGCGCAGGGGTACTGCGCGTCGAGGTCGAGATGGACCGCGGGCTGTCCGCGCCGCAGCGCGGAGCCGTCCATCACGTCGTCGTGCACCAGCGCGCAGGTCTGGACGAGCTCCACCGCGGCGGCGATCCGCAGCGCCGCGTGCACCTGTTCGGCGGACCCGCCGCCGCCCGCGGCCCGCAGCCCCCACCACAGGAACTGCGACCGGGTGCGCTTGCCGCCGCCCAGGGTGAACCCGGCGACCCGCTCGGCGAGGTCCCGCGCGAAGACCGCGTCGATCGCCGCCGCTGCCGCCACCCGCTCGCCGAGCTCATGGGCCAGCACCCGCCCGACGTGGTCCGCGACGTCCGCGTCCACGGCCGCGGGGTCCGGCGGGCGGGGGACAAGGACGCGTGCGGAAGCGTCGTACGGGGCGCCCCGGGCCGCCTGCTCACCGGGGGAGGGGTGCTCGTCCGCCGCGATGCGCCTCATCGACTTCCTCTCCTCGCGTCGTTCGGCTTCGTCTTCGGTCATTCCGTCCGGGACGCCCCCGCGGATGCAGCGGACGTCCACTGCTGCCGGGAGGGGCGAAAACACCTCACCACGAGTGACCCATCATGATCACGCCGCCACATCGGGTCACTGTCGACGAATCTCCGCATGCGGGTGGTCCGGCCCGCATCCGGCCGACCGGGCCGCGCGGAAGAGACCGTGAAGGGGGACGGTGGGGGGAACACAACGCGCGGAACGGAGCTGCTCATGATCAGCGATGCCACCGAACCCGGGCCGCTGTGCCTGGTCACCGGGGCCTCGGGCTACATCGGCGGACGCCTGGTGCCCGAACTGCTGGCCGCCGGGTACCGGGTCCGGTGCCTGGCCCGCTCACCCGGAAAGCTCCGCGACCACCCATGGGTGCACGACACCGAGGTGGTCCAGGGCGATGTCACCGATCCCGACTCGGTGGCGGCGGCGATGCGCGACGTGGACGTGGCGTACTACCTCGTGCACGCGCTGGGCACCGGCTCCGGCTTCGAGGAGACCGACCGGGAGGCGGCCCGGGTCTTCGGCGAGCAGGCCCGCGCCGCAGGGGTGGGACGCATCGTCTACCTCGGCGGCCTGACCCCCGGCGGAGTACCGGAGGCCGAACTCTCGCCGCACCTGCGCTCGCGCGCCGAGGTCGGCCGCATCCTGCTGGACTCGGGGGTGCCCACCACCGCGCTGCGCGCCGCGGTGATCATCGGATCGGGCTCCGCGTCGTTCGAGATGCTGCGCTACCTCACGGAACGGCTGCCGGTGATGGTCACCCCGAGCTGGGTCCGTACCCGGATCCAGCCCATCGCCGTCCGCGACGTGCTCCGCTACCTCGTCGGGAGCGCCGCCATGCCGCCGGAGGTCAGCCGCCCCTTCGACATCGGCGGCCCGGACGTCGTCACCTACCGGGAGATGATGCAGGGCTACGCGGCGATCGCCGGTCTGCCCAAACGCCTGATCGTCCCGGTCCCCGTCCTCACCCCACGGCTGTCCAGCCACTGGATCGGACTGGTCACCCCGGTGCCCCGGTCGATCGCCCGCCCGCTCGCGGAGTCCCTGCGGCACGAGGTGGTCTGCTCCGAGCACGACATCGCCCGCTACGTGCCGGACGGCGAGGGGCAGCCCTTCCCGCTGCGCCGCGCCCTGGCCCTGGCCCTGCGGCGGGTCCAGGACGCACAGGTCACGACCCGCTGGTCCTCCGCCTCGCTGCCCGGCGCGCCCAGCGACCCGCTGCCCACCGACCCCGACTGGTCCGGCGGCAGCCTCTACACCGACCGCCGCGAGCAGGTGGTCGACGCCTCACCCGAGGCGCTGTGGCGCGTGATCGAGGGCATCGGCGGCACGAACGGCTGGTACTCCTTCGGCCTGGCCTGGGCGGTGCGCGGCTGGCTCGACCGCCTCGCGGGCGGTGTCGGGCTGCGCCGCGGACGCCGTGACGCCGTTCATCTGCGGAACGGGGACTCACTGGACTTCTGGCGGGTCGAGGAGATCGACCGCGGCACGATGCTCCGGCTGCGCGCCGAGATGCGACTGCCGGGCCTGGCCTGGCTGGAGCTGCACGCCGACCGCGACGACCAGGGCCGCACCCTGTACTGGCAGCGGGCGCTGTTCCACCCGCGCGGGCTGCTCGGCCACGCGTACTGGTGGAGCATCTCGCCCTTCCACGCGTTCGTCTTCGGCGGCATGGCACGCAACATCGCCAAGGCGGCGGAACAGGGCAGGTCCGCCCCGAGCCCGCGGCCGGTCACCACCCACTGACCGCTACGGTGCGACCGGCCGCTCCTGGCGGGCGGCCATCACGGCCCGCAGCCGGACGGCCGCCCAGTCAGGGCCCCGCTCGCGGACCCGGGCGGACAGCCGCCCGAGTCCGGGCGGCGGCGCGGTGAGCAGTGAGGCCACGGCGTCCCCGATCTCCCGCCCGGTCGCCGCGGCCGGGTCCAGGACGACGGCCGCCCCGGCCCGCTCGGCGTCGTGGGCGACGGCGAACTGGTCGCTGGAGAACGGCAGGACGAGCGCCGGGACGCCCGCGGCGACGCACTCGGTGAAGGAGTTGTTGCCGCCGTGGTGCACCATCGCGTCCACCTCCGCCAGCAGCGCGCGCTGCGGCACGGAGGCCGCGACGCACACCCGCGGGCCCGCCAGATCCGCGAGCGCCGCCGTACGGTCCCCGGCCGCCAGGACGACCGCCGCGTCCGGACAGCGCTCCAGCACGCCGCGCGCCACGGTCCGCAGCACGTCGTCCCTGGCCGACAGGAAGGTGCCGAAGGCGACCAGGACGACCTTCCCCGCCGCCGCCCGCAGCCGGTCGGCCGCACCGCGCCAGTACGGGTCCAGGACCGGCGCGTCCTGCGCGGTGCAGTGACCGGCGTAGAGGGCTTCGCGCCCCTCGGGCGGTACGGGCAGGCCGGGAAGCGGCGGGTAGCAGTAGACGACGGCGTGCGGTGAGGTCAGCGCGAACGCCCGGCCGGGCGGCGGCCGATGCGGGGCGTGGAGTGCGGCGAAGTCCGCGAACAGCGACGTGAAGGCCGCGTCGTTCGCCCGTACCGCGGTGCGCAGCGCCGCCCGCTCCGCGGGGCGCGGCCGGATCCCGGCGGGCCAGGCACAGGGTTCGCCGAAGAAGGCGTCGGGGCCCGCTGGCAGGTAGCCGGGATGTCCGGGACAGTAGGAGGCGTACGACAGACCGAGGCAGTGCAGGGCGAGCGTCACCGGGTAATTGAGCTGGTCCACCAGGTACCAGTCCGGCCGCAGCCGGTCGTGCAGCATCCGCAGGTCCGCCAGGATCCGCTCCGGGTCGGCGAGCATGTCGGCGCCTCGGTGCCGGGCCTGGGCGAGCAGCGCGGGCACCGCGCCCGCCCTGGTGGCGTCCAGGAACTCGGTGAGACGCGCCGCCTCCGCCGTGTCCTGCTCGGTCGTCTCCGCGATCCCCGTATTGGCGTTCCGCGTCACCGTGAGCGGCACGAAACCGATGTCCGCCTCCCGCGCCAGCTCCTCGAAGGCGGGCGCGCACGCGAAGTGCACCTCGTCGCCCGCCCGCCGCAGGGCTCCCGCCAGGACCGACAGCGGCCGGGCGTGCGACTGGAAGGGCGGGCTGACCACCACGATCCGGGCCATGGGACTCCTTCGGTCGAGCGGTGTCCGCGTACGCCGACGCGGCCCCCGCGGAACTCCACGACGGCGTGCGGCGCGGCTGCGACGGCAGATCCTGCCAGGTCAGGGGCGTGCGCGCTGTGAGGCAGAACCGGCGCCCGAAGTGCATCCAATCCGCTCGGCCGTACGGAAGCGATGACTGTGCACGATCCGCAGCCCCATTCGCACGGGAGAGGCCGCCATGGAAGACATCGCACTGCCGACCGCCCCCGCGGCGGGCTCCGCCACGGGAGCGGTCGGCGACGGGACGGTCACCGGGAACGTCTTCGCCGGTCCGGGCGCTCGCACGGGGCCCGCGCCGGACGACGACGTCTTCGTCGACCTCCGTTCGACCTTCTGGACCGGCCGGATCCGGCCCGCCGCCGCGGGCGCGGGCGCCGGGGCGCTGCTGAACCTCACCCAGGCGGAGTACGGCTGGCCGCTCCCCGAGGACATCGCCTGGGAGGCGGACGACCTGTCACTGGCGCGACTCCGCCGCGCCTGCCGGATGGGCCTGGCCCACAGCCCCGAGACGCTGACCGGCCACGCCGGTGGCTCGGACCGGCTGCGGGCCGCCGCGGCCGAGGCGTGGCCGGACGCGCTGCGGGTGCACGGCGCGGACAGCGCGCGCGACGCGCTGCGCGAGGCGCTGCGCCACCGCCCGGCCGGGGCCGCGACGGCGGCTCTGCTGGACGTCGCCACGGCCCGGGGCCTGCGGCCGCTGGAGCCGGAGGAGGCGGCCGAACTCGCGGCGGCCGGTGACCGCGCGACCCGCCACGCGGCCTGGCGCTACCTCGCCGGTGTGCCGGGCGGCGCGTCCCTGCTGCCGGTCTCCGCCGAGGCGGAAGACCCGTACGAGCGGCTGATGCTGCTCCCCGGCCAGGACCCGCTGCTGCCCGCGGCGGCACGCAGGCCGGGGTTGCTCGTCGCCCAGCCGATGCTGCTCGGCGGCCTCGACACTCCGGGGGAGGGGCTGAGCGGCGGCCTGAGCGTGCTGCTCAGCGGCCTCGGGGACGCGCTGGCCGACACCGGCGCGGTCGCGGCCGTCGTGACGGTGGTCACCGCCTGCCGCAGCGAACTGGCGCGCGACGACAGCCTGTTGCACGCCCGCGGCGCCGGGCACTGGGTGCTGCGGCTCCCCGTGGACGCGGAACATCCCCTCGGCCAGCACGAGATGGGCGCCCACCGCGAGGCGCTGGCCTGGTGGGCCGTACGGCTGCTCGGCGGCCTCGGCGCACGGCTGGACGTCCTGCACGCGCGCTACGCCGACGACGGCTCGCTCGCCATGGCCCAGGCCGCGGAACGCCTCGGAGCCCGGCTGGTGTTCACCGCGACGCCCGATCCGCACCGGCAGATGACCGTACGCCACGGCCGGGCCCCGGCCGCCTCCGACGACCTGCGCGACGACCTGCACCGGGTGTTCGTCGCCGACCGGCTGGTCGAACGGGCCGCACGCGTGGTCGCCATACCCGGACAGCAGGGCGACGCCTCCGAACTCGTCCGCCACTTCCCCCAACTGGCCGCCGCACGGGACGGCGCGGGCCCGGCCGCACCACCGGAGGGCATCCAGCCGTACGTACCGGCCGCGTCCGAGGCGTCCGACCGGGCGGATCTGCTGGGCATGGTCCTCGGCGGGGGCGGTAGCGGCGGCGCGCGGCGGGCGCCGCTCGGCCCGGACGCCCTGCGGGAGCCGCTGCTGCTCTGCGTGGGACGGCTGCACCCCGTCAAGCAGCAGGACATGCTGGTACGGGCCTGGCTGGAGCGGGGCCTGTACCGGCGGTCCTCCCTCGTGTTGATCGGCGGCGCCTCCGACCGTCCGTCGGCCGCCGAGACCGCGATGCGCGCCAGGATCGGCCGCCTGCTCGCCCGGCACCCCGGCGCGGCGCACCGGCTCGTCCTGCTCACGGCCCTGTCCAACACCCGCGTACGCCGCCTGGAGCGGGCGCTGGCCGACCCGGCGTCGGGGGCGCGGGCCTGGTACGTCTGCCCGAGCGCCAAGGAGGAGTTCGGGATCGCGGTGCTCGAAGCCATGGACGCGGGCCTGCCGACCGCCGCCCCCGAACGCGGGGGAGTACGCCACTATCTGCGCGACGGCGACAACGGCGTACTGCTGGACACCTCCAGCGCACCCGCCCTGGGCCTCGGCCTCGAACGGATGCTGGACATGCCGCCCTCCGCCGCCCGCGCCCTCGCCGCGCGCGGCCGCGCCACGGTCACCTCCGGGTACACCCTCACCTCCACGGCTGCCGCCTTGGTCGAGGAATACCTGGCCACCGCCCCGCCCGGAACCCCCGGCTGACGCCCGAGCCGCGACGCGAGGTCGTACCGCCGGGTTGGAGGCGAGCCGCCCACCGGCCTGCGGCGATGTCGGCTGAGGGCCACCCGGACGGCGTCCCGGGGCTTCCGGTGCGTGCGCGTCGGCCTGCGGCGGTGTCGGCTGCTGGCCGGGGCGTCCACGGGCTGCCGCTGAGCCTGCTTCGGCCTCGGCTGAGGACTGGCCGGGGCGTGCCCCCCCGGAGGGGGTCAGGGGGCCGCGGTGGGCGGTGGTGTGGGGGAGCCGATGCGGCTCAGGGCGGACAGGGCGTCGCGCAGGCCCTGGGGTCTGAGCATGCCGGGCATCAGGGGGCCGGCCCAGCCGGGACCGGCGAGGAAGACCATCGGATGGGTACGGGCGCCCTTGACGCCCCAGCTAGTGGCCGCGACATGCCGGGCGAGCGGGCGGTCGGCGGTGGAGCGGGACTGGGACCACAGCACGACAGCCGCCGGGCCGATCCGGCGTACGGCCTCGTCCAGGGCGTCGACCGGCACCGCCCCGCCGAACATCCGGGTCGACAGGCCGAGCTCGCCGAGCCCCGCGGTGAGCGCCTCCAGCGGAAGCGTGTGGTGGTCGCCGGGCACGCACGCGAGCAGTACGGGCGCCGCCCCGGTGACGGTCGGCGCCGGGCGGACCCGGCGCAGCGCCGACGAGACGTGCCAGGACAGCAGGTGCTCGACCTCCACGTACCGCTCCCCGGAGGTCTGCCACTTGCGGCCGACGGCGCGCAGGGTCGGCGCCATCACCTCCTCCCAGGCGACGACCAGCCCGTGCCGCTCGACCAGGTCGGTCAGCAGGGCGTCCACCGCCGGGCCGTCCAGCCGCACCGCGGCCCGCGCGAGCCCGCGGCACTCCTGCCGGACATCTCCGAGCGGCAGGCCGCTCCCGGCGGCCGGTTGCCGAGTGGCGGGCCGGGGCGGCCCGGCCGACGCCGGGCTCGTGGGCGCGGGCGCGGTGCCGGCGGCGGCCTGAGCGGCGCGGGCCGCCTCCGCGGGCGGCACGCCCGAGGCGGTGAGCCGGCACATCTCCTCCAGAACGGCCACGTCCCGCGGAGCCCAGCGCCGGTGCCGACCGTCCGAACGGACCGCCGGGCCGATCCCGTACCGCCGGTCCCACGACCGCACCGTCGTGGCGGACACCCCGAGCCGCCGCGCCAGCGCACCCGTGGCGATCCCGGCCTCGACAGGCTCCCGCGCTCCCAACGCCCCCTGCGTCCCACCCGTCTCCTCGCTCATCTCTTCACTATACGACGCAGAAACGGTGCGAGTTGCTCCACCTGGCCAGTGATTCGCACGCTAGGACGAGCCGACCCCGCCGCATCGGCGGCAAGCGGCCCCGCGCCCCGGGCTTCCCGGCGGCTCGCGGCCCGCCCGGCAGGAACCCGACCGAAGAAGGGCAGCTCCATGACCGTACGCACCGTCGCGGAACCCGCGCACGAGCCCGCGTCCGCTGCCGCCGCACCCGCTCCCCCCGCCGTACCGGCGCCCGCCCGCTCCGCCGACGGCCGGGGCGGGTCCGACGCGCCGCTGTGGGAACCGGCCGAGCTGGGCCTGGCCGACTCGGAGCTGGCGGCCGGTCTGGTGCGGGGCAACGAGGACTGCGTGGCCGCCGCCTACCACCGCTGGGGCGGGCTGATCCACGCGCTCGCCCGCCGGTCGCTCGGCGACGCACGCGAGGCCGAGGACGTCACCCAGCAGGTCTTCCTCGCCGCGTGGCGCGGCCGGCACGGCTACCGGCCGGACCGCGGGTCCCTGGCCGGATGGCTGATCGGCATCGCGCACCGGAAGATCGCCGACGCGCTCTCCGCCCGCACCCGCCGCTCCGTACTCGTGGCCAACGCCGGTTCCGCCCTGCCGCCCGAGCCGGACGCCGACGCTCAGCCCGACGCCGCGCTCCACCGGGTCTTCGTGACCCGTGAGCTGGCCAAGCTGCCCGCCGCCCAGAAGCAGGTGCTGTGCATGGCCTTCTACTGGGACCTCACCCACGCCGAGATCTCCGAGCGCACCGGTCTGCCGCTCGGCACGGTCAAGAGCCATTCGCGCCGCGGGCTGCTCAGACTGCGGGCGCTCCTCCAGGCGGACGCCGCGCTCGGCTGATGCGGGGCGGCCCCGGAGGCCGTAGCGCCCATGACACGACACGCTGCAAAAACGCTGCGAGATGAGAGATCCGGACAAAAGGGCCACCCTGGAGAGTGTGAAAGCAGTACATCCGCGACATACGGATCTGCCCGCCCCACAGAGGAGACGGCGATGAAGCTGCAGGACGAACTCCCGCGCGATCACCACCTGGCCACCGTCTACCGCTTCGGCGCCGCCTTCTGCGGCCTGGTGCTGATCGTCTTCGGAGCACTCGGGTTCGCTGACGCGCTGGGCTTCTTCGACACCCACGGGTCCAAAGTCGCCGGTCTGAGCACCAACGGCGCGCTGAGCGTGATCTCCCTGGTGGTGGGCGCCGCCCTGATCCTCGGCGGCATCGTCGGCGGTAACTTCGCCTCCACCTTGAACATGACCGTCGGCGCCCTGTTCCTCCTGAGCGGCTTCGTCAATCTCGCCGTCCTGGACCGGTCGGCGAACGTGCTGAACTTCCGGATGCCCAATGTCATCTTCAGCTTCGTGATGGGCCTGCTCATCATCACGTTCGGGATGTACGGCCGCGTCAGCAGCCGCCTCCCGCACGACAACCCGTACTGGCGCAGCCGTCACCCCGAACAGGCCGACCGCGAGGCCGCCGCCGCTGCCCCGTCCGCGGCGCCCCGCCCCGCCCTCGCGCCCCGCGCTCCCGGCGCGCAGCCGCGCTGACGTTCAGCGGGCCGTCGTCCGCCGGGTGATCAGGACCTCGATTCCGTCCAGGATCCGGGTCAGGCCGAAGTCCACGTCGTCGTCGGCGATGTCGTCGTCGTATTCCTCGCGCTCCATCATGGCCGCGAGGATGGGATATCCGTGCTCGCGCAGGAGCGGCTGAAGGAAGCGCGCCACGGCGGCCGACTGCACCGGCGCCGCGGTGCTGTCGCGCACGTCGCGGCGGGCGGCGGCGATGCGCCGCGCGTAACCGTCGAGCAGCAGCGCGCACCCTAGCGATTCGGCGGTGCTCAGCCCGGCCCCGGTGAGCGCTTCGAGCAGCACTTCCGTCCAGCGCAGCAGGTTCGGGGTCGCGGGCGCCCCGCGGATGGGCAGGTCGGGCAGCCACGGGTGCGTGTCGCAGCGCCCGATCATCGCCCTGGTCCAACGGGCGGCAGCCGCTCGCCACCGGTCCGCGCCGGTTTCCAGCTCCGGTGCCGGGCCCCACGCGGTCTCCGCGACCAGGACCAGCAGTTCGTCCCGCGAGCTGACGTACCGGTAGACCGCGTTGGCGGTGAGTCCCACCCGCCTGGCGATGTTCGGCATGGACAGGGCCGCGAAGCCTTCCGCGTCGGCCAGCGCGACCGTCGCTTCGACGATTCCCTCCACGCTCTGCGAGGGCTTCCGGCCCAGCCGTCCCGTCTTGGGGGCCAGTCCCCACGCCTGGGCGAGGCCGGGCGGCAGCGCCTCGTCGTCACCGGTCGTCATCGGGCTCATCTCCATGTCTCGTCCCCAGGGGGAATTGACTTTGTGGGCGCCTCACACTTTATATTAGTGTGGACCCCACACGAATTGTTTGAGGATGTGAACGCCGATGAATCTCCCAGGTCAGAACCGCGCCCCAGGACGTCGCAGGCCACAGGTCAGGGCGCGACCGCGCCTACGGGTCCTGCTGACCGCTCTGGTCGGCGCCGTCATGATCGGCGGCGCCATGACCGGCTGCGCCGCCGGACACGCGCGGCCGGCCCAGCGCGCGGAGGGCGGCCGAGGCGGTCCCGCCACCGTGGTCAGGACGGACGCCGGCCTGGTCGAAGGCCGCCTCGGCACGGACACCCGGATGTTCCAGGGGATTCCTTACGCCGCCCCGCCGGTCGGGCGGTTGCGCTGGGCGTCGCCCCAACCGGCCGCGTCCTGGCCGGGCATACGGACCGCGACCGAGCCCGGCAACCGATGCGCACAGTCGGCGGGGCTCATCGACGAGCAGAGCAGCAGCGAGGACTGCCTCTATCTGAACGTCACCACGCCCGCGAGCGGCGGCGCCCGCGAGCTGCCGGTGATGGTGTGGATCCACGGCAACGGCTTCATCAACGGCGCCGGAAGCCTCTACGACGCACAGCGCCTGGCCAGTCTGGGCAAGGTGGTCGTGGTCAGCGTCAACTACCGGCTCGGTGTCTTCGGATTCCTCGACCATCCCGCCCTCGACCACGGCCCGGCCGAACACCTGTCGGGCAACTTCGGACTGGAGGACCAGCAGGCGGCGTTGCGCTGGGTGAAGCGCAACGCGGCGGCATTCGGCGGCGACCCGGCGAACGTCACGCTCTTCGGCGAGTCGGCCGGCGGCACCAGCGTCTGCGCGCATCTCGTCGCTCCGGGGTCAACGGGCATGTTCCAGAGGGCGATCCTGCAAAGCGCCGAGTGCACGGGACGCCACTGGTCACCGGGCCCGCCCACCTGGTTCCCGCTGCCGCGCGCGGAGCGCGAGCGGCACGGACTCGACGTCGCGGCAAAGGTCGGCTGCTCCGACCTCCGGACAGCGGCGGCCTGTCTGCGCGCCGCACCCGTGAAGGAACTCCTCAAGTGGTCCGACGACGGAGTCGGATCAGGGCCGACGGTCGGCGGCGGCGTTCTGCCCGTGAGCCCGGAACAGGCGTTCGCCACCGGCCACTTCAACCGGGTCCCCGTCATCCAGGGAACGACCCGGGACGAACACCGGCTGTTCACCGCGGCCATCGAAGCCGTGACCGGCCGGACGACGACCGACGCCGACTACCGGCAGCAGATCCGGACACTGTTCACCCCGGCCGACGCGGCCCGCGTCCTGGCCCGCTACCCCGCCGACCGCTTCACGTCCCCCGGCGAGGCGCTGTCCTCCGTCGTCACCGACTGGGCCTGGGGGTGCACCGTCCTCGACCGGGACCGGGCCCTGGACCAGCACGTGCCGACCTACGCCTACGAGTTCGCCGACGACGAGGCTCCCTGGTTCAGGACCCTCAAGAAGCCCGACTTCCCCACCGGAGCGTTCCACGGCAGCGAGTTGCAGTACCTCTTCGCCGACGAGCAGCTCCCCGGTCCGGCCACCCCCGCTCAGCGCCGACTCGCCGACACGATGATCCGCTACTGGGCCCAGTTCGCCCACACGGGCGATCCGAACGGCCCCGGCGCGGCGCCCTGGCCGCGCTTCGGCACCGGCCGGCACGTCCAGTCCCTGCAAGCGGGGAAGACGGAGCCGGTCGACCTCGCCCGGGAACACCAGTGCGGCTTCTGGCGGACCGTCGGCGGCTGACCGCTGCCGCGACGCCCGTCCCCGCCGGGCTCACGGCCCGGCGGGACTCCGGATCCGGAACCCGGTCCCTCCTTGTGGGGCAACGTCACATTGTATGCTGGGAGTTCGTGTGTCTGGAGGATCGGTCATGGCTCATTTGTCGTCGCGCGGCGTCATTCCCGTACGGGAGCACTTGCGCGACCAGGTGGCCAACGCTCTGCGTGCCGCTCTCATCGCGGGCGAACTGCGGCCCGGTGCGGTGTATTCCGCGCCCATTCTGGCCGCCGAGTTGGGCGTCTCGGCCACCCCGGTCCGTGAGGCGATGCTCGACCTCGCCAAGGAAGGACTCGTCGAGGCGGTGCGGAACAAGGGCTTCCGTATCACCGAGATCACCGAACGCGATCTCGACGAGTACACCGAGATCCGCGCGCTGATCGAGGTCCCCACCATCGGGCGGGCCACCGCGGTGGCCACCCCCGAGCAGCTGGAAGCGCTGCGACCGCTCGCCCTGGAGATCGTGGAGACGGCCCGGGGACACGACCTGATCGGTTATCTGGAGGCCGACCGCCGGTTCCATCTCGGACTGCTCGCCCTGGCCGGGAACGGCCATCTGGTGGAGGTCGTGAGCGACCTACGGAAACGTTCTCGGCTGTACGGGCTGAACTGGCTCGACGAGACCGGTCGACTGGTGGCGTCCGCCCAGGAGCACATCGAACTGCTCGACCTCATGCTCGCCCGCGACTCCGAGGGCGCGCAGGAGTGCATCAGCCGCCACCTGGGCCACGTTCGCTCACTGTGGGCGGACGGCGCCGAGGGGGCGGCGACCGCGCCCAACGGACTCCAGCTCGGGACCGCCTGACGTACGGGATGGCCCGACGTACGGGATCGCCTGACGTACGGGACCGCCTGACGTACGGTCCGGGGCGTCGCCCGGCAGCGGACGAGGCCGTCACCGACGGGAGCGTCCGGCGGGCGTCGCCGCCGGACGCCGACCCCGACCGCTCAGGGGTTGAGGAGGCCGCCCATCCACTCCTCGATCGCGTCGGGGGTCCGTGGCAGCGCACCGGACATGAGCCTCGCGCCGTCGGCGGTGATCACCAGGTCGTCCTCAATCCGCAGGCCCATGCCGCGCAGTTCGCGCGGCAGCGTCTCGTCGTCCGGCTGGAGATACAGTCCGGGCTCGACGGTGAGCACCTGCCCCTCCTCCAGAACGCCGTCGAGATACGTCTCGGCCCGTGCGCGCGCGCAGTCGTGCACGTCCATGCCGAGCATGTGACCACTGCTGCACAGCGTCCAGCGGCGGTACACGCCGCTGTCGGGGCTCAACGCCTGTTCCGGCGGGATCTTCAGGACGCCCCAGTCGTACAGCCCCTCGGCGATGACCCGCATTGCGGCCAGGTGGAAGTCGCGGAAGCGCGCCCCCGGGCGCAGCGCGGCGATGCCCGCCTCCTGCGCCGCCAGCACCAGTTCGTACGCGGTGCGCTGGGCCGGTGAGTAGCGGCCGGACAGCGGCAGGGTGCGGGTGATGTCGGCGGTGTAGAGGGTGTCGGTCTCCACTCCCGCGTCCAGGAGCAGCAGTCCGGCGGGGTCCAGCGGGCCGTCGTTGCGTATCCAGTGCAGGACGCAGGCGTGCGCGCCGGAGGCGGCGATGGTCTCGTAGCCGACCCCGTTGCCCTCGGCGCGCGCCCGCAGGGCGAACACTCCCTCGATCCAGCGCTCGCCGCGCGGGTGCCGCAGCGCCTGGGGCAGCGCCCTGACCACGTCCTCGAAGCCGCTCGTCGTGTGGTGGACGGCGAGTTGCAGTTGGCTGACTTCCCAGGGGTCCTTGACCAGCCGGAGTTCGGCGAGGACGGTCGCCAACTCCGCGTCACCGGTGGGCTGGTGGTTCCCGGAGCCGACCAACTCCTCTACGGCCGGGTCCACTCCGGTCAGCAGCCGGACCGGAGGGGAGGCTCCGGTCAGCGGCTTGACCAGGTCGTCCAGGTGCTCGCAGCGCAGCCCGCTGAGGGCGGCGGCCTCGTCGAGGTCGGGACGTCGGCCGACCCAGAACTCGCCGTAACGGCGGTCCCGGTAGAACTCCTGGCCGGTACGGGGCGAGCGGGGCCGCAGGTACAGCACGGCCTGATGGCCGCTGCCCGCCGGCTCCATCAGCAGGACGTTCCCCGGCTGGTCCTCGCCGGTGAAGCCGGTCAGCCAGGCGTACGCCGTGTGCGGGCGGAAGCGGTAGTCGGTGTCGTTGGACCGTACGGCGAGCCGTCCCGCCGGAATGATCAGCCGCTCGCCGGGGAACCGGGCGGACAGCCGGGCGCGGCGACCGGTCGTCAACTCCTCTGCGGGCAGCCGGGTTTCCGGCGGGAGAGGGCTGGGCGCCCAGGCGGTGGCCATGAAGTCTCCCAGAGCGGAGGACACCGGCAGATCGTGGCTGCCGGTGTGCGGTGGGGTGGTGGGTTCGGTCATCGGTGCGCGACTCCTTCGGGTCGGTGCGCGAACGAGGAAAGCGGCCGAACAGGGCGAACGAGGAGGGTGAGGCACGGATCGGTAACGAGAGAGCTGACGGCTTGTCAATGCAATGTCACATTACTATGTTACGAGTCACATCGCACAGGTGTCCTGGCGGCCGCCCTTTTCTCACCCCTTGAAGGCGGTCGCGGTGCCGGGAACTCACAACGGAGTGACACACCATGACCAAGCGCATCAGCGTCGCGTTGGCGATCGGCATAACGACCTCGCTGGCCCTCGCCGCGACGTCCTGCTCGGCCGACACCAAGAGCAGGGACGGAGAGCACAAGGCCCCGGGAGTGGCCACCGGCACCGTCATCGGCGGTACTCCCGAGCGCGGCGGCACCCTCACCGTGCTGTCCAATCAGGACTTCGACCACCTGGACCCCGCCCGCAACTGGGTCATGCCGACCATGGACTTCGGCACCCGGCTGCTCTACCGGACGCTCACCACCTTCAAGGCCGCGCCCGGAACCGCCGGCGGCACGATCGTGCCGGACCTCGCGACCGACCTCGGACGCTCCTCGGAGTACGGGCGGGTGTGGACCTTCACCCTCAAGCCGGGCCTGACGTACGAGGACGGCACCCCGATCAGGGCGCAGGACGTGAAGTACAACGTCGAGAGGTCGTTCTCGCCGGATCTGACCGGCGGCCCCGACTACGCCCGGCAGTACCTGGCGGACACCGACGGCTACACCGGGCCGCTGACCGGCAAGGAGTTGGACTCCATCCGGACGCCGGACGACCGGACCATCGTCTTCCACCTCAAGCGGCCGGTCGCCGAGTTCTCGTACACCGTCACCCTGCCGACCTTCTCGCCGGTCCCGAAGGCCCGCGAGACCGGGGTGCGGTACGACCTGCGGCCGTTCTCCTCCGGCCCGTACAAGATCGAGAGCTACAAGCGGGGCAAGGAGATGGTGCTGGTCCGCAACGCGCGGTGGAGCCCCGGGACCGACCAGGTGCGCAAGGCGTACCCGGACCGCATCGTGGTCACGATGGGTCTGCAGGGCGGACAGATCGACGACCGGCTGATCGCGAGCTCGGGCGCGGACGCCTCGGCCGTCGAATGGGCCAATCTCAGTGCGGCCAGCGTCGCCAAGGTGCTGCCGAACCGCTCGGTGCGGGAGCGGCTGTCCGCCGAGCCGACCGGCTGCACGGACATGCTCTATCTCAACACCGCGCGCGGGCCGTTCACCGATCCCACCGTCCGCGAGGCCATGCAGTACGCCGTCGACAGGTCGGCGCAGGTCACCGCGGACGGCGGACCGGCGCTCAACGACATCGCCACGCACTACCTGCCGCCGCTGCTGACCGGCGGGTTCGTCGCCCCGGTGTACAACGTGCCGCCGTCCGGCGACCCGGCGCGCGCCAAGGAGCTGCTGGCCAAGGCGGGCAAGCCGTCTTTGGACGCCACGCTCACCGTCGCCACCGGGGACAAGACCAGGGCCGAAGCGCTTCAGGCGTCGCTGTCCAAGGCCGGGGTGAAGGTGAGGATCGACGTCGTGGACCCGTCCGTCTTCTACGACACGGTCGGTGACACCGCCCACGCACCCGACATGACGCTCAGCGGCTGGTGTCCCGACTACCCCTCGGGTTCGACCTTCCTGCCCTTCGTCTTCGACGGTCGCACCATCAAGGCCAAGGGCAACCAGGGCAACTTCTCGCAGTTCCGCGACAGTTCGGTGGAGCGGCGGATGGACCAGATCGCCGCGATGTCCAACGCCAACCAGACCAAGGTCGCCTGGATCGGCCTCGACGCGACGATCATGCACAAGTCGCCCGCCGTACCGCTGCTGTGGCAGCGCAAGCCGCTGCTGGTCGGCACCAACGTGGCGGGCGCGTTCGGCCACTCGGCGTGGACCGGGCAGTTCGACTTCGCGGTGATCGGTCTCAAGGACCCCGCTAAGAGCCAGGGGTGAAGGGCGCCACCGGCATGACCACAGAGCGGAAGACCGCCCGGCGGCGGCGCGCCGGGCGGTCGCGGCCCAGCGGCTCCACCGACCTGCCGAATCCGATGCATCCGACCGATCCGAATGTATCTGACGAACCATCACGTCACCTGTCCGGCGGCTTAGTTGACACCAGCGGCGGCCCGTGGCGGCGTGCCTGGCGGCAGTTGTGGCACGAGCCCGCCGCCCGCTGCTCCCTCGTCGTGGTCGTCGTGCTGATCGTCGTGTCCGTCGCGGCGCCGCTCCTGGCCCGACTGGGCGGTTGGCGCCCCGACGAGTTCGACGAGAGCGCGATCGACCCCTACCTCGGCGGCATGCCCCGCGGTTCGTTCGGCGGCATGAGCGCCGACCACTGGCTGGGCGTCGAACCCGCCACCGGACGCGACCTGTTCGCCCGCGTCGTGTACGGCGCGCAGGTGTCGCTGATGATCGCCTTCGCCGCCACGGCCATCGTGGTGGTCGTCGGCACCGCCGCGGGCATCACCGCCGGTTACTTCGGCGGGCGGGTGGACAGCGTCCTGAGCAGGCTGATGGACCTGACCATGTCCTTCCCCTCCCTCATCTTCATGATCGCCATGATGTCGGTGGCCCAGGACGTCAACCGCGTCGCGCTGATGACCGGCGTCATCGGCCTGTTCGGCTGGCCCGGTATCGCGCGCATCGTCCGCGGCGAGACGCTGTCGCTCCGGCACCGCGAGTACGTCGACGCGGCACGGGTCGGCGGCTCCACGGCGCCGCGCATCCTGGCCCGCGAGGTTCTGCCCAACGTGTCGGGGCCGGTCATCGCGTACACCACCCTGCTCGTCCCCGGCATGATCAGCACCGAGGCGGCGCTCAGCTTCCTGGGCGTGGGTGTGCGGCCCCCCACCTCGTCCTGGGGGCAGATGATCTCCCAGGCCGTCGTCTACTACGACACGGACCCGATGTTCTTCGTGATCCCCAGCGTCTTCCTCTTCCTGGCGGTCCTCGCCTTCACCGTCCTGGGCGACGCCCTGCGCGACATCCTCGACCCGCGGGGAGGGCGGTCGTGACGCTCTACGTGATCCGTCGGCTGATCGGCGTGACGGGCGTGCTGCTCGCCGTCTGCGCCATCACCTTCACCATCTTCTATCTGCTGCCCGCCGACCCGGCCGCGGCGGCCTGCGGAAAGTCCTGCAGCACCGAACGCGTCGAGCAGGTGCGCCACATGATGGGCCTCGACCGGCCGGTCTGGCGGCAGTTCGCGGACTACCTCACCGGTATCTTCGCGGGCCGCGACCTGGGCAGCGGCCCGCACGCCGTGCACTGCGGCTTCCCCTGCTTCGGCTACTCCTACGAGAACTCCCTGCCGGTGTGGAGCCTGCTCACCGACCGGCTGCCGGTGTCCGTCTCGCTCGCGGTCGGCTCGGCCGTGCTGTGGCTCGTCCTCGGGCTGGGCGCGGGAGTCACCGCCGCCCTGAAGAAGGGGTCGCTCACCGACCGCGGACTGATGGTCGGCGCGGTCGCCACCGCCTCGCTTCCCGTCTACTTCACCGCCATGGTGCTGATCTGGGGAGCGGTCCGCATCGCCGGGGTGCTGCCCTATCCGTCCTACGTGGCCCTCACCCGCGACCCCGTGCACTGGGCGTCCAACCTCCTGCTGCCCTGGATCGCCCTGGCCCTGCTGTACGCGGCCATGTACGCCCGCCAGAGCCGCAGTTCGATGATCGAGGCGATGGCCCAGCCGTACATCAGGACCGCGCGGGCCAAGGGCATGCCCGAGCGCACGGTCGTGCTCAAGCACGGGCTGCGCTCCGGGATGACACCGGTCCTGACCCTCTTCGGCATGGACCTCGGCGGCCTGCTGGCGGGCGCCGTGATCACCGAGAGCATCTTCGGCATTCCCGGTGTCGGCCAGCTCTTCTTCGACGCGCTCCGCCGTTCCGACCAGCCGGTGATCCTCGGCGTCACGCTGCTGGCCGCCTTCTTCATCGTCGGCGCGAACCTCGTCGTGGACCTGCTCTACGCCGTCATCGACCCGAGGGTGAGGTACTGAGATGGACCAGGACACCGCCGCCGCGGCCACGCCGCCGCTGTTGCGCGTGGACGGCCTCACCGTCTCCTTCCGCACCAAGCGCGGTCCGGTACGGGCCGTCGACGGCATCGGCTTCACCGTCGAGAAGGGGCGCACCCTCGGCCTGGTCGGGGAGTCGGGCTCCGGGAAGTCCGTCACCTCGCTCGCGGTCATGGGACTGCACGAGGACGCCGAGGTCACCGGTTCCATCGCGCTGGGCGGCCGGGAGTTGACCGGTCTGAGCGGTGCGCGACTGAGCGCGCTGCGCGGGCGCCGGATGGCGATGGTCTTCCAGGACCCGCTGTCCAGCCTGCACCCCTACTACACGGTGGGGGAGCAGATCGCCGAGGCGCACCGGCGGCACTTCCGCTCCGGCCGGGCGGTCGCCCGGCGCCGCGCGGTGGAGATGCTCGGCGAGGTCGGCATCCCCGAACCCGCCCGGCGGGTCGCGGAGTACCCGCACCAGTTCTCCGGCGGCATGCGGCAGCGCGTGATGATCGCCATGGCCCTGGCCTGCGAGCCGGACCTGCTCATCGCCGACGAGCCGACCACCGCGCTGGACGTCACCGTGCAGGCGCAGATCCTCGAACTCATCGCCCGCATCCAGCAGGAACGCGGTCTGGGGGTGGTGATGATCACCCACGACCTGGGAGTGGTGGCCCGCGTCGCCCACGAGGTGCTGGTGATGTACGGCGGCAGGGCGGCCGAACAGGCCACGGTGGACGCGCTGTTCGCCGAGCCCGCCCACCCGTACACCCGCGGGCTGCTCGACTCGCTGCCCCGGCTGGACGACGCGGACGACGCGCCGCTGCGTACCGTCCCGGGCTCACCGCCCTCGCTGCTCAGCCTGTCCGAGGGCTGCGCCTTCCTGCCCCGCTGCCCCCGGGCGGCGGTCGCGTCCGAGCCGGAGCGGGAGCGGTGTGCCACCCGGCGCCCGGCCCTGGAGGCGGTGCGCGGCGCGGGGTCGGCCCCGCCGGGGAAGGGCGGCGGGGGAGCCGCCGGGGTCCCACGGGTCCCCGGCGACGGGGGAGAGGCCGTCGCCGCCCCGCCCGGCCCGGCGCATCTGACCGCCTGTCATCTGACGACGGCGGCGCGGTCCGCCGCCGATCCGCCCGCGGACGCCCGGAGCGGGCCGCCCCTCACCGTCAAGGAAACGCGATGAAGCGCACGGACCGAGCACGACCGGCGACGGGATCAGGCCCCGGTACGGGGGCGGCCGTCGCCGATACGAACGGACAGCGCGCCGGGACCGCCCCCGACCGGCGACGACACCTCGAACCCGTCGCCGCCGCGGACGGCGGACCGCCGCCCGCCCTGGAACCGGGCGGCGACCCGCCGTTGCTGTCGGTCCGCGGCCTGGTCAAGACCTTCCCCGGACGACGGCGGCTGGGCAGGGCGACGGCCCCGGTGCGCGCGGTGGACGGGGTCGGCTTCGACCTGGCGGCCGGTGAGACGCTGGGGCTGGTCGGCGAGTCGGGATGCGGCAAGTCCACCACCGGACGGATGGTGGTGCGGCTGCTCGAACCCACGGCCGGCAGTATCCGGTTCGCGGGACAGGACATCACGCATCTGGGCCAGCGGCGGCTCCGGCCGCTGCGGCGGCACATCCAGATGGTCTTCCAGGACCCGTACTCCTCGCTCAACCCCCGGCAGACCGTGGCCCGTATCGTCACCGACCCGCTCCTGGCGCAGGGCACGTCGGCCGGCCGGGCCAGGATCCGCGCCGCCGAACTGCTCGACCTCGTCGGCCTGTTGCCCGAACACCTCGACAGGTATCCGCACGAGTTCTCCGGCGGGCAGGCGCAGCGGATCGGCATCGCCCGCGCCCTGGCCACCGAACCGCGGCTGGTCATCGCGGACGAACCCGTCTCGGCGCTCGACGTCTCGGTGCAGGCGCAGATCGTCAACCTGATGGAACGTCTCCAGGACGAACTCGGCCTGGCCTACGTGTTCGTGGCCCACGACCTCTCGGTCGTCAAGCGGGTCTGCGACCGGGTGGCGGTGATGTACCTCGGCCGTGTCGTCGAGATCGGTGACAAGTCCCAGGTGTACGAGCGCCCCGCGCACCCGTACACCGCGGCGCTGCTGTCGGCGGTGCCGGTACCCGACCCGGCGGTGGAACGCGTGCGGCAGCGGATCGTGCTGCGCGGCGATCCGCCCAGTCCCGCGGCGCCGCCGTCGGGCTGCGCCTTTCACCCGCGCTGCCACAAGGCACAGGAGATCTGCGGCGTCACCCGCCCCGAACTGGCCGGTCCGCCGCGCCGACAGGTCGCCTGCCACTTCCCGGACGCCGATTGAGGGAGCCGATTGACAGGGCCGCACGACCACGCCGACTGACGGGGCCGCACGACCACGCCGATTGACAGAGCCGCACGCTCGGACCGCTTGACAGGGCCGCCTGACCGGCCGAGGCACGGGTCCGGTCGGCAGGGCTGCTCCGTGCGCCGGACAGCGGGGTCGAGCGACTCCGCCGCGTCCGCCTGCGCGCGGGCGGGCCCGGTCCGGGCGCGGGGAATTCCCGGGCGCGGGGGAGCAGGGAAACGGCCTGGGGCCACCGGAATTCCGGTGGCCCCAGGCCGTTTTCGCGAGTTCTCCACCCAGGGTTCCCAAGCGATGTGACATGTGCAATGGTACATGGCGCACAACCTGAAAGCCGTGCTCATGCCAAAAGCTGAGGCACGGCTCGCGGTCCGTCCGGGACCGCACCGCCCACTCCCCACAGTGCCGGGCGGGCCCGGACGGGTGCACCGCGAATCCCCCCTCGCCGCGCAACGGAGCGCGGCACACACCGCTGGGAGGCGGCACGTGAACACCCAACCGGTACGACGAAGTCTCACCGGGTTCCTGATACTCGCCCTGGCCATGTGCCTGGGCATCGGCATGCTGATCCACCCGGAACGGGCCGCGGCAGCGCAGCCGAAGCCCGCCGGGACCGCGGCCACCCGCCCCGGCCCGGCGGCCCAGCCCGCCACGGTCGCCGCGGCGAAGTCCGACCACACCGGAGCCGGTTCGCTCAGCGCGGCCGACCGGGCGCCGCTGCCCGCGTCCAAGGACGCGCTCAAGCAGGACTACGACGCGCCGAGGGCGCCGGTGGTCAGCCACTCCGCGCCGTCCATGAAGGCCGCGGCGCGGGCCAAGGCCAGGGCCAACGGCCTGACCGCGGCGGCGACATGCAACGCCTCGGACTTCACCGGCCGGACCGGCAGCGCCCTCGTCGCCCAGATCAAGGCGTCCACCACGGACTGCGTCAACACGCTGTTCAACCTGACCGGCACCGACGCCTACAACGCCTTCCGCGAGGCGCAGATGACCACCGTCGCCTACGCCATGCGCGACGGCTCGGCCGCCTACCCCGGTGACAGCAGCACCGGCATGCCGCAGCTCGTGCTCTACCTGCGGGCGGGCTACTACGTCCAGTACTACAACTCCTCGGCGGTCGGCAGTTACGGCACCGCCATGGTCACGGCCATCCGCAGCGCCCTGGACGCCTTCTTCGCCAGCGCCCACTCCGGCGACGTCACCGACGCCAACGGCGAGGCCCTCGCCGAGGCCGTCACCCTGATCGACAGCTCCGAGCAGGACGCCCGCTACCTGTACGTCGTCAAGCGGCTGCTGAACGGCTACAACAGCTCGTACGACGCGTCCTGGTACATGCTCAACGCCGTCAACAACGTCTACACCGTGCTGTTCCGCGGCCACCAGTTCCCGGACTTCGTCGCGGCCGTCGTGGCCGACCCGAGTGTGCTGGACACGCTGTACAACTTCGCCGGCTCGCACCTGGCGCTGCTGAGCACCGACCAGGCGTACCTGACGTCCAACGCCGGGCGTGAACTGGGCCGGTTCCTCCAGGAGTCGGCCCTGCGCGCCAAGGCCAGCCCGCTGGTGGCCGCGCTGCTGAGCCGGACCGCCATCACCGGACCCACCGCGGCCCTGTGGGTCGGCCTGGCCGAGATGACCAGCTACTACGACGCGTCG
This sequence comes from Streptomyces sp. NPDC088910, assembly GCF_044749865.1. Taxonomy (NCBI): domain Bacteria; kingdom Bacillati; phylum Actinomycetota; class Actinomycetes; order Kitasatosporales; family Streptomycetaceae; genus Streptomyces; species Streptomyces sp. NPDC088910. Next base: position 269,902 of record NZ_JBIVIV010000005.1, on the reverse strand, counting down.
AACTGCTCGTACTACGACACGTGCAACCTCGCCGACCGGCTCAAGAGCTCGGTGCTCACGTCCAACTACACGTGCAGTTCCAGCATCCGCATCCTCGCCCAGGACATGACGGCCGCTCAGCTCAGCTCCTCCTGCGCCAGCCTGCGCGCCCAGGACGCGTACTTCCACGGCCTCGTCCACGACAGCGGGCCCGTCGCCAACGACAACAACTCCACCATCGAGGTGGTGGTCTTCAACTCCAGCACCGACTACCAGACATACGCCGGGGCCATGTACGGCATCGACACCAACAACGGCGGCATGTACCTGGAGGGCGACCCCGCCGCGGCCGGCAACCAGCCCCGCTTCATCGCCTACGAGGCCGAGTGGGTGCGCCCGGACTTCCAGATCTGGAACCTGAACCACGAGTACACGCACTACCTCGACGGCCGGTTCGACACCTACGGCGACTTCACCGCGAGCACCGCCACGCCGACCACCATCTGGTGGATCGAGGGCTTCGCCGAGTACGTCTCCTACTCCTACCGCAACGTGGTCTACACCGACGCGCAGAATCAGGCCGCGACGCACGGCTACACCCTGCGGTCGATCTTCGGCAACACCTACGACTCGGGCCAGACCCTGGTCTACAACTGGGGCTACCTCGCGGTGCGTTACATGCTCCAGTCGCACCCGGCGGACGTCACCGCGCTGCTCGCCGACTACCGCAGCGGCAACTACGCCGCCGCGCAGACCCTGCTCACCAGCACCATCGGCACGCGCTACAACAGTGACTGGGACGCCTGGCTCACCAAGTGCGCGGTGGGGAACTGCGGCAGCATCGGCGGCGGCAACCCGCCCGGCAACCAGGCGCCCACGGCCGCCTTCACCTCGACCGTCAGCAATCTGACCGCCGCCTTCACCGACAGGTCGACGGACAGCGACGGCACCATCGTCTCCCGCGCCTGGAACTTCGGTGACGGCACCACCTCCACCGCCGCCAACCCGTCCAGGACGTACACGGCCGCGGGCACGTACACCGTGACACTGACCGTCACCGACAACGGCGGCGCCACCAACACCACGTCGCGGACGGTCACGGTCGGCAGCGGCGGCGGCACGGCGCCCGAGTGCACCGGCGCCGACGTCAACCAGCTCGGCAAGAACTGCAAGCGCGGCAATCTGTCGGCGCCCACCGGCGACTACGCCTACCTGTACCTCTACCTGCCCGCGGGCACCACGACCCTGAAGATCACCTCGGCCGGCGGGACCGGCAACGCCGACCTCTACTACAGCAGCACCGGGTGGGCCACGACCGCCAGCTACACCAGCAAGGCCACCGGCAGCGGCAACGCCCACACCCTGACCGTCACCAACCCGACGGCCGGTTACGTCTACGTCAGCCTCTACGCCGTCCAGGGCTTCAGCGGAGCCTCGGTCACCACGTCCTACTGATCCCGGCCGCCTGCCGGTAGCGGGCGCACGGAACAGGAGGCACCACGGTCCGAAGGGGCGGACAGCGGTCACCACCGCTGTCCGCCCTCCGGGCCGCCCGTACCCCGGAAGCGGGGCGACCCCTCGCTTCCGGCCGGTCGGTCAGCCGGGTCGGTCGGGTCGGTCAGCCGGTCGGTCAGTCAGTCGTCGACGGCGCACCGGAAGCCGCCGTGCGCCGTGGTGCTGTCCGGAGTGTTGGAGGTACGGGCGGCGACCCGGTAGCGGTTGCAGTAGGAGTGGTGGCACAGATACGAACCGCCGCGCAGCACCCGGTTGTCGCCGACGGGAGGACCCACCGGGTCGACCCGTGTCTCGGGCCGGGGCGCGGCGTGCCAGTCGGGGGAGAACCGGTCCGCGCACCACTCCCAGACATTGCCCGAGGCGTTGTGGAGCCCGTAGCCGTTGGGAGTGAAGGCGTTGGCGGGCGCGGTGCCCAGATATCCGTCCTCGCGGGTGTTGCGGACCGGGAAGTCGCCGCGCCAGATGTTGCAGCGGTGCCGCCCGTTGGGGGTCAGCTCGTCCCCCCAGGGGAAGCGGGCCCGTACCAGTCCGCCGCGTGCGGCCTTCTCCCATTCCGCCTCGGTGGGCAGCCGCTTGCCCGCCCAGGCCGCGTAGGCGACGGCGTCGTGCCAGGAGATGTGCACCACGGGGTGGTTGCCGCGCTCCCCGATCGAGGTGCCGGGGCCTTCGGGCGAGCGCCAGCAGGCGCCCGAGACCGCTCGCCACCACGGCGCGCCCGGCACGCGGCCGGGAAGCACCGCGTGCCGCGCCCGCGGAGGCACGAAGCCGCCGAAGACGTAGGACCAGCCGCTCAGTTCGGCCTGGGTGCGGTAGCCGGTGGCCTTGACGAACACGGCGAAGCGGGAGTTGGTGACGCATGTCGCGTCGATGCGGAAGGCGCTGACCGTCACCTCGCGCACCGGCCCCTCGCCGTCGTCGGGGAACGCGTCCTCGTCGTCGCCGCCCATCAGATAGGGGCCTGCGGGCACGGCGACCATGCCGCGCAGCACCTCCGCGCGCGGGCGGTCGGGAACGGCGAAGTCCCGTGGCGGAGGCGCGAGTTCGCTTCCCGTCCCGGCTCCGGCCTCGGCCGTTCCGCCGTGACCGCCGGGGCCGCAGCACGCCGTCACCGGACACCACCGGCGTCACCCGTGCCACCGGCCGGATCACCGCGGCGTCCCGGCGGCGGCGCACCGCCGTCCACGAGGACGTCGACCCGCTCGCCCGCCGCGTGCAGCAGCATCGCGACGGCGCCCTGGGCCGCGGCGTCGTCGCCGAGCGTGGAGGCCCTGACGGGGATGGTCCGCGCGGCGGCCGGCAGGGAGAACGCCGTGAGCTGCGCGCGGACCGTGTCGAGGACCGGAGCGCCGAGGGCGGCGAGTTCACCGGCGATCACCACGCACGCGGGGTCCGTCTGGGCGGCGAGCGCGGCGAGCACACGGCCCGCCGCCGTCGCGGCCCCGGCCACGACGTCGGCCGCCGGTCGCTCGCCGGACGCGGCCCGCGCCACCAGTTCGCGCCCGTCCCGGACGCTCGCCCCCCTGGCGCGGCACTCGGCCAGCAGCGCGGGGACGCCGATCACGCCCTCCAGGCAGCCGCGGCCCCCGCAGTAGCAGTCCGCTCCCCGCGGGTCGCAACTGGTGTGGCCGATCTCGCCCGCCGCGCCGTGCGCGCCGCGTACCAGTCGGCCGTCCACCACGAGCCCGCCGCCGACCCCCTGCGACCAGTGCAGGTACACGATGTCGGACAGGCCGCGCGCCGCGCCCCAGGTGATCTCGGCCAGCGCGGCCAGCCGCGTGTTGTTGTCCGTGGCCACCGGCGCCTCGAAGTGGTCGCCGAGCCCGGCGACGATCCGGGCCGCGGAGGCCGCCCGGTCCGCGGGGTCCGGCGGACGCTCGTCGTCCGGGCGCCGCACCGGCCCCGGCAGGCCGAGGCCGACGCCGGTCACCGGGGCGAGGCTCACCCCGCGCTCCGCGACCAGTTCGCCGACGGCGGCGACGACCGCGGCCACCCGCTCGTCGGGTCCGGCCTCCGCGCGCAGCGCGGTGCTGGACCGGGCGACGACCTCGTGGGCGTGGTTGGCGATCACGATCTGCAAGCGGGTCGGAAGCAGCCCGATGCCGATGAGCTGCGCGCCGCGCGGGTTGAGGGAGACCGCCATGGCGGGGCGGCCGGGGCCCCTCGGCGGCTGGGTGCCGGTGCGGGCGCCCGCGTCGGCGGTCGGGTCCGGGGCGCCGTCCGCCGCGGACGCGGTCGCGGCGGCCGTCCCCGTACCGCCGCCGGAGCCCGCCGCCCAGGTGCCGTCCGGCGCGGTCATCGGCCGCTCGACGACGGCCTCGCGGGCGAGCAGGTCCGAGACGATCGTGAACAAGGTGGTGCGGGAGAGCCCCAGCCGCTCGATCAGCTCCGCGCGGCTCAGTGCTCCCGCGCGCCGCAATTCGCCGAGCACCGCCGCCTCGTGGGCGGCGCGCAGTCGGTGCAGTGCGGCTCCGCGTCGGTCTGGCATGTCCGCATGATCGGACCGCGCCGTGGATTCTGTCAAGTTTCGGGACTAATCCATCCGCGCTGGTCAGTGCCTTCGACGGTGAGGTGCTCGCCGGATTCGGGGACCTCGGCCGGTGATTAGTCCCGAGGGTTGACCAAAATGCCGGGCCGTCCTTACGGTGCACGGGAGCCGACCAAGCGACGACAGCGCCGCGAGCGGTGGGAGCGGAGGGGCGGCGGCCGGTGAGCCCGCACAACATCCTTTTTCTGATGACCGACCAGCACCGGGTGGACACCCTCGGCGCGTACGGCAACACCGTCGTCGAGACCCCGGCCCTGGACGGACTCGCGGCGCGGGGGACGCGGTTCGACCGGTTCTACACTCCGACGGCGATCTGCACACCGGCGCGCGCGTCGCTGGCCACCGGCCTGCACCCGTTCCGGCACGGCCTGCTCGCCAACCCCGAGCGCGCCGCCGGCGGCCAGGACGAGCTGAACGAGAGCCAGCCACTGCTCTGGCCCCAACTGCGGGCGGCCGGTTACCAGGTCGGCCACGTCGGCAAGTGGCACATCGGCCGCGAGCACGGCCCCGAGCACCACGGCCTGGACGGCGAGCACCTGCCCGGCGCGCTCAACCCCGTACGCCACCCGTCGTACCAGCGATGGCTGGCGGACCGCGGCCTGCCGCCGTTCGCGGTGACCGACCCCGTCTTCGGCACCGCCGCCAACGGCGTCGGCCGGGGCCACCTCATCGCGGGTCGGCTGCGGCAGCCCGTCGAGGCCACCGTCGAGGCCTTCCTCACCGACCGCACCCTCGCGCTGCTGGAGCGGTACGCCGCCGGCCGGCGCACGTCAGGGCGGCCGTTCATGCTGTCCTGCCACTGGTTCGGACCGCATCTGCCCTATCTCTTGCCCGACCACTACTACGACCTCTACGACCCGGACGATGTCGTGCTGCCCGAGTCGATGGCCGAGACCTTCGCGGGCAAGCCCGACGTACAACGCCGCTACAGCGAATACTGGTCGGCCGACGCCTTCGACGCGGACGCCTGGCGCAAGCTGATCGCCGTCTACTGGGGCTACGTCACCATGATCGACCACCAGATCGGCCGGATTCTGCGCGCCCTGGAGGAGTACGGCCTGGGCGACGACACCGCCGTGTTCTTCACCGCGGACCACGGCGAGTTCACCGGCGGCCACCGGCTGAACGACAAGGGCCCGGCGATGTACGAGGACATCTACCGCGTCCCCGCCATCGCGCGGGTGCCGGGCGGCCCCGCCCAGGTCTCGGACGCCTTCGCCACGCTCACCGACCTCAACCCCACCCTGCTGGACATCGCGGGCCTGCCCGCCCCCGAACCCTGCGACGGCGACAGCCTGTTGCCGCTGCTGACCGGCGACACCGGGGGAGCGCGCGCGGTCCTGGACCGGACCGAGGTCGTCGCCGAATTCCACGGCCACCACTTCCCGTACTCCCAGCGCATGATCCGGGACCGCCGGTACAAGCTCGTCCACAACCCGGAGAGCGTGCACGAGCTGTACGACCTGGACCGCGATCCGCACGAGTTGCGCAATGTCCACGGGTCCCCGGCGTACGCCGACGTCAGGCGGGAGCTGACCGGGCGGCTCTACCGAGAACTGCTGCGCCGCGGCGACCCCGCCCACAGTTGGATGGGCTACACGGCCGACATCGGCGGCCACCGCGCACCGGACCTCGACGGCGTGGCCGACGACCTCGGCTGAACCGGCCGGTCACCCGGGCCCGGCCGTCCCGCACCGGCCCGCCCCCGACCGCCGGGCCCGTCCGCCCGCGCCCCGCGACCCACCTCACCATCAGCCCACCAGGGAGACCCACCATGGCAAGCCACGACCCGCGGCGCCCGAACGTCCTGCTCATCCTCAGCGACGACCAGGGCCACTGGGCCCTCGGCTGCGCGGGCAACGACGAGATCGTCACCCCGTCCCTCGACGCGCTCGCCGAGAGCGGCACCCGGCTGGAGAACTTCTTCTGCACCTCCCCGGTCTGCTCACCGGCCAGGGCCAGCCTCTTCACCGGCCAGATCCCGTCCCGCCACGGGGTGCACGACTGGCTCTCCGGCGGCCACGCGGGCCCGGACGGCCAGGACTTCCTCGCCGGACAGCGGCTGTTCACCGACGAGTTCGCCGACGCCGGCTACCGGCTGGGCCTGTCCGGCAAATGGCACCTCGGCGCCAACGACCGGCCGCGCCCCGGCTTCACGCACTGGTACGCGCACGAGAGCGGCGGCAGCGCCTACCACGACGCACCGATGTACCGGCACGGCACGAGGGAACCGGCCGCCGGATATCTCACCGACGTCCTGGCCGACGACGCGGTGGACTTCCTGAACGGCGAGGCCGGACGGGAGGAGCCCTTCTACCTCTCGCTGCACTTCACCGCCCCGCACAAGCCCTGGAAGGGCCAGCACCCGCCGCAGTTCGAACGCCTCTACGCGGACTGCGCGTTCGACACCTGCCCGCAGGAGGAACCGCACCCGTGGCAGCCGCTGGTCGACGGCGTACCGGTCGGCGGCGAGGCCGACGTCCGGGCCGCCCTCGTCGGCTACTTCGCCTCCGTCACCGCCATGGACACCGCCGTCGGACAGGTCCTGCGGACCCTCGCGGACCTGGGCCTCACCGACAGCACGCTGGTGGTGTTCTCCAGCGACAACGGCTTCAACTGCGGCCACCACGGCATCTGGGGCAAGGGCAACGGCACCTTTCCGCAGAACATGTACGACAGCTCGGTCAAGGTCCCGGCGATCATCGCGCAGCCCGGCCGGATCAGCGCGGGCTCGGTGCGCCACGAACTGCTGTCGGCGTACGACTTCGCCGCCACGCTCCTGGAGTGCGCCGGGCTGGACGCGGAACCGTTCGAGACCGGACCCGGCAGATCCTTCGCGCCACTGCTGCTGACCGGCCGGCCGAGCCAGCCGCCGCCGCCCCGGCCCGTGGTCGTCTACGACGAGTACGGTCCCGTCCGGATGATCAGGACCGCCGAGTGGAAGTACGTCCACCGGTACCCGCACGGTCCGCACGAGCTGTACGACCTGGCCGCCGATCCGGGCGAGCGCGTCAACCTCGTCGCCGACCCGGCGCACCGCGAACGCGTCGGCGACCTGCGGCGCCGGCTCGACGCGTGGTTCACGGAACACGGGGACCCGGCGCGGGACGGCAGCCGCCTGCCGGTCACCGGAGCCGGGCAGCGCGCGCCGCTGGACGCCGGACGGGGCGGCGCCGACGCTCCGGACGCGGACCCGCTCGGCGCCTTCGACGACCCCGAGTGGCAACCGCCGCATCCGCCGTTCAGTCCTTCTTGAATCGTTCTGTCCCCGGCCGCTGTGATGCAGGCGAACCCCTCCCCTCACGGGAACCCGGCGAGGGAGTACCGGAGGACAGACCATGCCAGAGCAGCCCCAAGGATTCACGCGACGCAAGGCGCTGATCGGCGCCGCACTCGGATCGGCCGCCGCCGCGCTGCCCGTCGCGGCCGCACCGGCGGCGGCCGACAGCCCGGCGGCGAACGGCGCCGCGGCCGGCCCCCCGGGGCAGGCCGCGGACGCGCCGAGCGTCGAGGACCAGGCACTCGCCCTCGACCCGCCGGTGTTCCTCTTCGAGACCCGGATACCCGAGCACCTGCGCACCGGGCCCGGCTCGCGGGTGAGCATCAGCGCCGCCACCGCCCGGATCGGCCCGCACTCCCTGCGCTGGGACTACCGGCCGGGCGCCGAACTGGAGATCCGTACCCCGCTGCGCTACGCACCCGACGCGTATCGCGACGGCGACGACCAGGCGACCATGGGGACGGTCGACACCTTCGCCGTGTGGATCCACAACGACCGGGCCCTCGACGACGTGCTCCGGGTGGAGTTCGGGCGCGGCCGGCGCGCCGACGCGTGGTGCGAGATCCACCTCGGCTTCACCGGCTGGCGGACCGTGTGGATCCGCTACGGGTACGACCTGTCGGGAAAGCCGCGCGCGGGCATGGACACCCTGCGGTTCGTCGCGCCCCGGCGCTCCGGCGCGGGCACCTTCCACCTCGACCAGCTCATCGTCAACACCGAGCTGCGCCCCGACCACCCCACCCGTGACCGGCAGGTGCCGTTCGTCAACCGCGAGGGCGACCGGGCCGCCAACGCCCATTGGCTGGCCCTGCTCTCGTACGCCGACCGGCTCGCCGCGCACCCGCTGCCGGAACCCGAGCCCACAGCGGGGGAGAGCGACTCGCTCGCCGAGGTGACCCGGCGCTATCACGCGGTCCTGCGCAAGTCCCTCACAGTGGACGACGCGGCGGTCGCGGCGCTGGCCTCCGCGACCGACGGCCTCGGTGTGCCGTACCCCGGTGAGCGGGCGCCGGGCCGGGCCGTCGACTCCTACCAGACGGAGATCTACCCGCCGCGGATCGCCGCCGCGCTCAACGCGTTCGTCGCCGGCAGCCCGCTGCGCCAGGTCACCGACCTGATGTACCAGATCGCCTGCGCGTACGACGCCGCGTCGCACGACGCGCACCGGACCCGGCTCACCGATCTGTACGTACGGATGCTGGACCACCTCCGCGAACAGGGCTGGGCGGCGGGGAGCTGCCAGGGCACGATCCACCACCTCGGCTACCAGTTCCGCGGTTTCTACGACTCCGTCCACCTGATCCGTGACGCCCTGGCCGAGCGGGGGCTGCTGGACGGTGTCCGGGAGGACCTGGCCTGGTTCACCGGACTCGGCCGACTGCTCCAGGACTTCGGCGACGCCGAGTCCTACGGCGGCATCTTCGACATCCTCAACACCAACCTCCAGGGCATGCTCGGCACCGCCCTGCTCATGCCGACCCCGGCCGGGCAAGTGGCGCACCTGCACGCGCTGCGGCGCTGGCTGGACGCCGCCCTGACCGTCTCGCCCGGCATCATGGACGGCTTCAAGGCCGACGGCTCCGTCTTCCACCACCTGGGCATGTACCCGGACTACGCCCGCGACGGCTACAAGGGGTCGGCCCCGACCGTCGACATCCTCAGCGGCACCGCCTTCCGGGTGGGGGAGGCGGCACACGGCCGCTACAAGGACGCGTTGCTGCGGATGCGCGTCTACGCCAACGCCTCGGACTGGCCGCTGTCGCTGGCCGCCCGGCACCCCACCGGTCTGACCGCGCTCGCCCTGCCGCCCTACCAGTCGCTCACCACCGCCGGGTCCCCGGACGGCTCGCGGGAGCTGGACCCCGAGGTGGGCGCGGCGTTCCTGCGCCTGCTGCCCGCCAAGCCGAGTTCCGTGCAGAAGGCGCTGGCCCAGCGGTTGGCCGCCGCGGGCGTCACGGCGGAAGCCGCGCCGACGGGCAGTTGGGCGATGAACCACAGCGCGCTGGCCCTCCACCGACGCGACAACTGGCTGGTCGCGGTCCGCGGCCACAGCCGCTACCTGTGGAGCACCGAGATCTACGCCACCGACAACCTCTACGGGCGGTACACCACCTACGGCCAGATCCAGGTCCTCGGCCGCGGCGACCCGGTCGACAACCTCGCCAGCGGATTCCGGCAGCCCGGCTGGGACTGGAACCAGTGGCCGGGCACCACGGCCATCCGCCTGCCCTACGAAGAGCTGCGGTCCAACCTGGCGGGCGCGATCGAGCAGATGCCGCTCACCGAGTCGCGGTTCGGCGGCGCGGGCACCATCGACGACCGGCACGCCGTCTTCGCGATCGACCTGCGCGAACACCCCGTCTTCAACCCCTCGCACCGGGCACGCAAATCGGTGTTCCTCTTCGACGAGCGGGTCATCGCCCTCGGCTCCGGCATCCGCAACGACGACTCCGTCCACCCGACGCGGACCACGCTCTTCCAGTGCCACCTGGCCGAGCCCTCGGAACCGGTGATCCACAGCGCCCTGGGCGCGGTCGCCGACTTCCCCTACGCCGTCGACCGCACGCCGTCCGACCCGACGTGGCTGATCGACCCGGTCGGCAACGGCTACTGGATACCGCCGGGCCAGCGGCTCGCGCTGACTCGCGCCTCCCAGACCGCTCCCGACCAGAGCACGGGCACACCCGGTGCCGCCGACTTCGCCACCGCGTGGCTCGACCACGGGAGCGCGCCGCGCGGCGGCCGTTACGCGTACGCCCTGATCGTGGACGCCACACCGGAGGACATGAGGGACTTCGCGGCGCGGATGGCCGACCCGACGATCGCGCCGTACTCGGTGCTGCGCCATGACGACGGCGCGCACGTCGTGCACGACCGGGCCACCGGGATCACCGCGTACGCCGTCTTCGAGCCGCAGCGCACCCTGGCGGCGGGCGGCCCGATCACGGCGGTGGACACGCCCTCGCTGCTGCTCGCGCGCCCGGACTCGGGCGGCCTCGTGCTGTCCGTCACCGATCCGGACCTGCGCCTGTACGAGGGCCGGGACCGGGACCAGTACGACCGGAACGGCGCGTTCGTCGGCGTGCTCAGCCCGTTCTCCAGGCCCTGGCGGGACAGCCGGGGAAGCACCCACCGGCTGCGGCTGGTCCTGCGTGGCGCCTGGCGGACCGCCGAGCCCCACACCGAGGTCCGCACCGCCGTGCACGGCGGCCTGACCTCGGTGGACGTCCGGTGCCATCTCGGCCTGGGGGTACAGATCCGGCTGCGGTCCGCGTGAAGGCGCCGGGCGGCGGATGAGCGGGCGACGGGAAGGGCCGGTGCCGGGGGTTTCCTCCCGGGCACCGGCCCTTCCGGGCGTCGGCGTCAGACGCTCTGCGCGGCGCCCACCCCGACCGGCTCTCCGGTCGCGGCCGAGGCGTACGACGCCAGGACGAGTTCCACGATGTGGCGGCCGTGTTCCGGGGTGACCCGGGGGGCGGCGCCGCCGACGGCCGCGACGAAGTCGGCGAGCTGCTCGCGGAAGGCGTCCGGGATGTCCGTACCACTCGGGGTGTGGATCTGCCGGGTGCGGCCGTCGATGCGCAGAAACGTTCCCGCCCGCGGGTCGGCGACCACCGAACCGCGTTCGCACACCACGGTCAGCTCGTCGACCTTGTGGGGCGGGTCGGAGATCACCGAGACACCGGCCAGCCCGCCGTTGGCGAGCCGCAGCGCGACGGTGCCGTCGGTCTCGACGGGCGCGCCGAACCGCTCGGTGACGGCCGCGGTCAGCGAGACCGCGGGCGCGCCGCCCAGCCAGACCGACCGGTCCAGGCAGTGGGCGCCGATGTTCATCAGCGCGCCGCCGCCCGCCAGTTCACGGGAGAAGAACCAGGGGGAGCGGGTGCCGGGCCGGTAGTCCGTGCTGCGGTAGTCGTGCACGGCCAGCGGCGCGCCCAGCACACCGTCGGCGATCGCCCGCTCGGCGGCGCACTTGTCGGGCAGGAAGTGCTGGATGTGCCCGACGGACAGGGTGACCCCGGCCTGCGCGCAGGCCGCGGCCATCGCGTCGCAGTCGTCGAGGGTGGTGGCCATCGGCTTCTCCACCAGCACATGCAGGCCGTGCGCGGCGGCGTCCAGGACCATCCTGCTGTGGAGCGCGTGCGGGGTGTTGACGATGACCGCGTCGACCGAGCGGCAGGCGAGCAGGTCGCGGTAGTCGGTGAAGGTCGCGGCCCCGTGCGGCGCGGCGACCCGGCGGGCCGCCGATTCCTCCAGGTCACAGACCGCCGTCAGGCGGGTGTCCGCGATCCGGTCCGCGGCCAGGGCGTGCAGGTCCGCGACCGCGCCCGCGCCGATCAGTCCGATACGCATGGAACTCCTTGTCGGTGGGATTCAGGACATCTCGGGGAGCGGTCGCGGCTCCGCGCGGAGCGCGGCGGCCCCGCAGGAGGCGCGCACGACGATCCGCGGGCGGAGCAGCACTTGGTGCAGGGGACAGGCGTCGCCCTCGGAGAGCCGGCGCAGCAGCACCTCGGCCGCCATCCGGCCGACCCGGTACTTCGGCGGGGAGACCGCGGTGAGCGGCACCTCCGCTATGTCCGCGGTCTCGTCGTCGTACGAGACCAGGGCCAACTGCCCCGGGATCTGCGTGCCGTGACGTCGGGCGGCGGCCTCCAGCAAAATCGCCTCCCGGTCGCCGAAGACCAGGGCCGCGGTCGTCCTGGACTCCATCAGGTCGGCGATCATCCGGTCGGCCAGCGCGGCGGTCCACTGCGCCTTCTCGGCTTCGTGGCGGAAGCTCCCCGACAGCCCGAGGTCGTCCATCGCCCGCCGGAAACCCAGCGCGACGGCGACCCCGGTCGGATTGCGGCTGCGGGTGATCAGCGCGATCCGCTCGTGCCCCAGCCGGTGCAGATGCAGCACCGCGTCGTACGCGCCGCCCAGATGGTCGGAGCAGACGTGCTCGGTACGGTCACCGGGACCCGCGTCGATGAGGCGGCGCTCCAGCAGGACCGCGGGCACCGGCAGCGACATCAGCTCACCGGCCCGGACCCCGGGGTCCTCGATCCCGGTCAAGGTGGGTACCAGCAGCAGCCCGTCGACGCCGGATTCCAGCAGGAAGTCCAGGTCGCGGTCCTCCTCGGCGCGGTCGTAGTGGTACGTGGCGAGTTGCAGGCCGACACCGGCCGCGGACAGCGCCTCCTCGATGCCCTGGAGCACCCGGGGGTAGTACAGCTTGGTGTCGGGGACGAGGACGCCCACGGTCCGCCGGGTGCGCGGCGCCTGCTGCCGGGGGCTCGCCACGAAGCTGCCCGAGCCCTGCCGCCGTACCACCAGACCCTCTTCGACCAGCAGGTCGAAGGCGCGCCGTACCGTGGTCAGCGACAGGCCGGTCTCCTGGGACAGCCCGCTCTCGGTCGGCAGCTTCGCGCCGGTGGGCCAGTCGCCGGCCAGGATGCCGCGGCGCAGTTCCGCCGCGAGCGACTGGAACTTGAGGTTGCGCGCGGCGGTGTCCCGCACCGAGCCGGTCCTGCGGCGGCTGCCACCGGAACGGGATGAATCGGCCATGTCGTCCCTCTGCTGGAGTGTCGCCGAGCGTGGTCCGCTCCGATTGTCGCGCCCGGCAGGAGAGCAATAAAGGACTAATCAGGGACGGCTTCATGACGGACCGGCGGACTTCTCCGGTGACGGCGGAGCATCCGCCGACTACCAAGCGGATTCGGGACGCAATACGTCTTGAATGCTCTCTTCCGCGCTCGTGACAGTGGGCCGCACAGAGCAGTCATCCACTGCCCTCATCCAGAGGCGGGAAGTATGGGCACGCATATCTCAGGTCATCGCTGGCAGCTCCCGGTCGCGCTGGGCGCCGTGGGCGTCCTCCTGTGCGCCGCGACGGCGTGCTCGGGCGCCACCTCCTCGTCGGGCTCGTCCCGGCAGTTCACCTACTGGTCGATGTGGAAGGAGGGCGAGCCGCAGCAGAAGGTGCTCGCCCTGGCCGTCACCGACTTCGAGAAGCAGACCGGGATCAAGGTCAAGGTCCAGTGGCAGGGGCGGAACAACCTGCAGAAGCTGGTGCCCGCCCTGAACACCAACAATGTGCCCGACCTGGTCGACGGTCCCTATGTGAAACTCGTCCCCGCGCTGGTGGCCACCCAGCAGTCGCTCGGCCTGACCTCGGCCTTCGACACCGAGGTCGACGGCTCCACCGCGGGCAAGCTGATCCCGGCCAAGTACCTCAAGACCATCGACATCGACGACGCGGCGGGCCGGCCCTGGATGGTGCCGTACAGCATCACCTCCGACGCCGTCTGGTACGACGCCGCGGCCCACCCCGAGCTGAGACGCGACCCGCCCCGCACCTGGGACGAGTTCATCGCCCTGCTCGACCGGATCAAGAAGGACGGCCGGACCCCGCTCGCCGCGGACGGCGACGTGACCGGCTACAACGCCGCGTTCCTGTCCACCCTGATCGTCCGCAACCTCGGACCCGGCGGGCTCAAGAAGGTCGCCTCCGACCGGACCGGCAAGGCGTGGCTCGACCCGGCCGTGCTGGACGCCGCCAAGAAGGTCGAGCAACTCGTCCGCGGCGGCTACCTGATCGACGGCTACAAGGCGAGCAAGTGGCCCGCCGAGCAGCAGAAGTGGGCGAACGGCAAGGCCGAGCTGATGTTCAACGGCTCGTGGCTGCCCACCGAGTCCGCCACCTACGCGGCCAAGGGCTTCGCGTACGCGGCCTTCCCCTTCCCGGTCACCGCCGCCGGTCACTCCAGCATGCGCGCCGACTTCGTGGGCTTCGCCGTACCGAAGAAGGCCGACGACGCCAAGGACGCGCAGCGGTTCGCCGCCTTCCTGCTCGGCAAGAAGTACCAGGACGCGATGGGCCGGCAGGCCAAGGTCATCCCGGTCCGCGCGGACGCGGCCACCTCGCCCGAGATGGCCGACGTGAAGAAGGCACTGGACCACGCGGACTCCTTCCACCAGCAGAACGACGGCGTGGCCTTCCCCGGCTACAACGAGAAGCTGTTCTGGGCCAAGGACGACGAACTCTTCTTCGGCAAGATCTCCGCCGAGGAGTTCGTGCACCAGATGCAGGGGGCCCAGGCCACGTACTGGAAGGACCAGCCGCAGTGATCAGGACCGCACCGGCCGGTCCCGACACCGGCCCGGCCGCCGACTCCGCGACCGGCCAGGAGCCAGGACCGGTGCGGCCCGAGCGGGCGCGTCCGGGCGGCACCGCGGCGGGCGGAACGCTCGCCCGGCAGCGACGGCGGCTCTTCGTGCCGTTCGTCGGCCCGGCCCTGCTGCTCTACACCGTGGTCTTCGTGGCGCCGATCGGCGGCGCGGTCTGGATCAGCCTGCACAACTGGGCCGGCTCCGGGCCCATGACCTGGGCGGGACTGCGCAACTACACCCGGCTCTTCCACGACGACCTGTTCATGGAGTCGCTCGGCAACACCCTCAAGCTGCTCTTCCTCGTCGGCATCGCGGTCTTCGCGATCAGCTTCGCCCTGACCCTGATCCTGCGGGACATGGCGGGCCGCAAGGTCGTCCGGTCGATCATCTTCTTCCCGCACCTGGTCAACGCCCTGGTCTACGGAGTCCTGGTCGGATTCATCTTCAACCCCGACGGCCTGGCCAACTCTTTGCTCGCCCACCTCGGCATCCACTCCCCGCCGCAGTGGCTGTCCCAGGACAACATGTTCCCGCTCATCATGGTCACGATGACCTGGATGACGACCGGTTACTTCACCACCATCCTGATGGCCGGTGTCGACCGCATCCCGGTCAGTTACTACGAGGACTGCGCGCTGGCCGGCGCCGGCGCCCTCCAGCGGCTCCGCTACGTCGTCCTCCCGCTGACCTGGGACGTCTTCGGAGTCTGCGCGGTCCTGTGGACGATCTCCTCGGTGAAGATCTTCGAGATCGTCTGGATCTTCGGCGGCAGCAGCGGCAACGGCATCCCGCCCACCAAGACCTGGACCTCCGCCGTCTACACCTACGCCACCGCCTTCTCCGGCGACTCGGTGCCCTCCTACGGGGCGGCCACGGCGTCGGCGATCCTCTCCCTCCTGCTGGTCACCGTGCTCGTCGTGCTGTTGCGGCGCCTGATGCGCAGGGAAGCCGTCGAGTTCTGAAAGGCGCGTACCCCATGAGTTCCCTCTTGCAGGTCAGACGGCCGGCCGGGCCGCGCGGCCGGACACCGCTCGGCGGACGCAGCCCGCTGCGCACCGCGGGCGTGGCGGTGACCTGGATGTTCGTCGCCGCCAACGTCGCCGGACTGGTCTGGCTGGTGCTCCAGTCGTTCCGCGACACCCGGTCCATCCTCTCCTCGCCGTGGGGTCTGCCGCACTCGCTGTCCGCGCACAATTTCGTGCACGCCTGGACGGTCAGCGGATTCGGGCGGGCGGCGTTCAACTCGGTGGTGGTCACCGGGATCTCCTCGGTGCTGACCGTCGCCGTCGCCGCGCCCGCCGGGTACTACCTGTCCCGGCAGGACACCCGACTGAGCCGCGGACTCACGCTGTTCTTCGTGCTCGGCCTCGGTGTGCCGGTGCAGGTGATCCTCATCCCGCTGTTCGTCATGCTCAACCGCGTCTACCTCACCGACAGCCTGCTCGGCCTCAATCTGGTCTACATCGGCGTCTCGCTGCCCTTCACCGTCTTCCTGCTGACCGGCTTCTTCCGCTCGCTGCCGAAGGAGTTGGAGGAGGCCGCGGCCCTGGACGGGGTCTCCCCGGCCGCCACCTTCTGGCGGATCATGCTGCCCGTCGCCCGCGGCGGCATCGTCACCGCGTTCGTTCTCCAGGTCATCGCGCACTGGAACGAGACGCTGCTCGCCCTGACCCTGCTCCAGTCCACCGACAACTACACGCTGCCGATCGCGCTGATCTCCTTCGTGCAGCAGCAGACGTACAGCGGCGCCGACTGGGGCGGCCTGTTCGCCGGGCTGTGCATCGTCGTCCTGCCCATGCTGGTCGTCTACATCTGGCTGGGACGGCGGCTCACCGAAGGTCTCACCCTGGGGATGGGCAAATGACACCGGGGGAGGACGGTTCCGTACGGCGCCCCAATCTCGTCCTGGTGATCGCCGACCAGTGGCGGGCCGGCTGCCTCGGCTTCCTGGGCGAGGACCCGGTCCGCACCCCGGCCCTCGACGAACTGGCCGAAAAATCCAGGGTGCTGACGCAGGCGGTGAGCAACTACCCGGTGTGCAGCCCCTGCCGGGCGATGCTGATGACCGGACGCTACCCGTACGGCAACGGCGTCCACCTCAACGTCAACTCCGCGACCGCCGAACTCGGCGTGGGGCTGCGGCCGGAAACACGGTGCTGGTCGGACGTCCTCGCCGACGAGGGGTACGCGCTCGGCTACATCGGCAAGTGGCATCTGGAGGCCCCGGTGCCGGCGGACGCGGCGGCCGGGGAAGGCGTCCGCGAGGACGGCCGGGTCTGGGACGCGTACACCGCGCCCGACCGCAGGCACGGCTTCGGCTTCTGGTACTCCCACGGCTGCTGCGACGACCACGCCCGGCCCCATTACTGGACCGGCGACGCGCCCCGCGAGGCCCCGGTCAGGGTCGACCAGTGGTCGGCCGAGCACGAGACCGATGTCGCCCTGTCCTTCCTCGACGGCGCGGCACGCGACTACCACCGCGGCGGCACGCCGTTCGCCCTCGTGCTGTCCTACAACCCGCCGCACCAGCCCTTCGACCAGGTGCCGCAGCGGTACCTTGACGGCTACTCGACACGGTCGGCGCGGGAACTGCTGACCCGGCCGAACGTCGACTGGGACCGTCCGGAGGCCGCCGAGGCCGCACGCGCCGCGCCCTCCTACTACGCCGCGGTCACCGGCGTGGACCACCAGATCGGCCGGGTGCTCGCCGCCCTGGACGAGCACCGGCTGACCGGCGACACATTCGTGGTGTTCACCTCGGACCACGGCATGCAGTTGGGCAGCCACGGTCTGATGTACAAGAACGTGCCCTACGAGGAGTCGATGCGCGTGCCGTTCCTGGTCTCCCGGCCCGGCCACGTCCCGCCCGGCCGGGACGACCTGCTGCTGAGTTCACCCGATGTCGCGCCCACCGCTCTGGGCCTGCTCGGCGTGGCGGACGCGATCGTCGAGGGCACGCAGGGGCGCGACCTGTCCGGGGCGCTGCTCGCACCGCCCGGCGACCGGGCCGCCGTACGGCCAGGGGCCGCGCTGTATCTGGGACCCGCGGCCGGGCCCGGCGACCCCGACATCCGCGGCCTGCGCACCCGCACGCACAAGCTGGTGGCCGCGTACGCACCCGAAGGCACGGTCACGGTACGGCTGTTCGACCTCGCGGCGGACCCCTACGAGCGCACGGACGTCGTCGCGGACCGGTCCGCCCGGGCGGTCGCCCTCGCGGCGGCGCTGACCGGCGAACTGGACCGCACCGGCGATCCGTGGCCGGGCCGGTCGGCCCTGGCGGCGTGGACGGCGCGAGCGCGGGAGCAGACGGAGGACCACGGCCAGGCGCCCCGTGGCGCCGCGCGATGAAGGCCCCCGCCGGGGCCGAACGCCCCAACATCCTCGTGCTGCTGACCGACCAGCACGCGGCCCACATGCTCGGCTGCGCAGGCGCCGGTCATGTCGCGACACCGCACGTGGACCGCCTCGCCGCGCAGGGCACCCGTTTCGACCGTGCCTACACCACCTTCCCGCTGTGCGTCCCGGCGCGCGGCAGCCTGCTGACCGGGCGGTACCCGCACGAACTGGGCGTCAACGGCAATGCCCCGGCCTCCTCCGCCCCCGGCAGCGATCCGGGCCGTCGTCCCGACAGCCTCGGCCACCTGCTCAGGGCCGCCGGTTACGACACCCTCTACGCGGGCAAGTGGCACGCGCGGACTGCGAGCGCGACGCCCGAGGACGGCTTCACCGTGCTGCGCCCGTTCGGCGACGCCGGTCTGGCCGACGCCTGCGCGCGCTGGCTCACCTCCCGCGTGCCCGGCGACCGGCCCTTCGCCCTGGTCGCCTCCTTCGACGATCCGCACACCGTCTGCGAGTACGCCAGGGACCAGCCCATGCCGTACGGGGACGTGCCCGCGGTTCCGGTACGCCGAGCCCCGCCGCTCCCGTCGAACTTCGGCCGTCATCCCTACGAACCCGAGGCCGTCCGGCACGAACAGGCCGTCCAGGCCGCGGTGTACGGGACCGTCGGCTACACCCCCGACGACTGGCGGCGGTACCGTCACACCTACGCCCGCCTGGTCGAACGGGCCGACGCGGCACTGGGCACCGTGCTCGACGCGCTGCACTCCACGGGCGCGGCCGACGACACCCTGGTGGTGTTCACCAGCGACCACGGCGACGGCGACGCGGCCCACGCGTGGAACCAGAAGACCGCGCTCTTCGAGGAAGCCGTCAGGGTCCCGCTCGTCATCCGGCCGCCGGGCGGTCGCGGCAGCGGCGGCGTGAGCGACGCGCTGGTCTCCGTCGGCCTGGACCTGCTCCCCACCCTGTGCGCCGCCGCGGGGGTCCCGGCCCCGCCCGGACTGCGCGGCAGGAACCTCCTGGCCGCCCCCGAAGTACCCTGCGGCCACGACCACATCGTGGTCGAGACGCTCTTCGAACGTCCGGACCCGCCCCTGACGCGCGGGCGCTCACTGATCACCGCACGCCACAAATACACGGTCTACAGCTGGGGCCGCTGGCGCGAACAACTCCACGATCTGCGTGCCGATCCGGGCGAGACCCGGAACCTGGCGGTGGAGGAGAGCCACGACGCCCTGCGCGAACGGCTGCGCGCGACGCTGCTCCAATGGTGCCTGGACACCGGGGACACGGACTTCCTCAAACGCCTCGTCCTCCCCGACGGCGTCGCGAGCCGGACCCGCGACCGCGTCTTCGCGATTCCCTACTGAGACCTCGCGCCCCGATCCGCCGCCCGGCCCTCCGGGAAACGCTTCGCGCCGCTGGTCCAGCTCAATTGTGTGTCGTTTCAATCGCCGATGAACGTGTGTCAGGTGGTGCGGTCGCGCACCTTGGCACGGTCAAGCGCGTGCTGATCTTGTCCAAACTCTTGACATGAGACGGCCGTCACATCATTTTTGGAACGTTTCACCTCGTGGCGAGAGCCGCGAGGGCTTTCTCTTGCCACGAACTTGCCACGAAAGGCCCGTCGACATGACGCCTGCCAGACCAGTTGCCGGACTTCCCGCTCCACCCGCCGCGTCCGGAGGGCGACGCCTGATCGCTCTGCTCGCGGCGCTCGTCATGCTTGCCGTCGCCTTCCTGGCCGCCGACCCGGCGGCCGCCGCGGCGCAGGGGAACGGCCTCACGGTCGGCGCTCTTCAGACGAATGCCCGGACCAACCCGCTCGGCATCGCGGGCGACGCCCCGACGTTCAGTTGGAAGTCGACGTCGAGCGCCCGTGGCGTGGTGCAGACGGCGTACGAGGTCCGGGTCGGCACCAGCGCTGCCGCCGACGACGTGTGGTCCTCGGGGAAGGTCGCGTCGAGCGACCAGCTCGATGTGCGGTACGGCGGGCCGAAGTTGACCTCGCAGACCCGCTACTACTGGCAGGCCAGGGTCTGGGACGGAGACGGCCGGGCCAGCGACTGGAGCGCTCCCGGCTGGTTCGAGACCGGCATCCTCGACGCGGCCGAGTGGACCGGCGACTGGATCGGGAAGTCCGCCGGCGGTGAGATCGACAAGTGGAACGACTACACCACGGACATCGACTTCACCCTCGACAACCTGGCGCTGGGCGTCTACCTGCGCGCGTCGGACACCGGCAACGCGTACATGTGGCAGATCAGCACCGCGGACGGGACCGGAGTCCCGAAGTTCCGGCCGCACAAGAAGGTCAACGGCGGCTTCTCCCTGCTCGGGAACATCCCGATCACGACGATGACGTCCGCCCAACTGCTCACCGGCACGCACCGCCTGTCGCTTACCGTGGACGGCCCGACGATCACCACGAAGCTCGACGGCGCCCAGATCGACAGCCGGACCGACACCACCTTCGCCAAGGGCTTCATCGGCTTCCGCCAGGACCTCGCCAACGAGGGACCGGAGGCCGCGCACATCCACGCCGTCAAGGTCACCTCGAAAGCCGGTGACGTACTGTTCCGGACCGACTTCTCCGGGACCGAGAACCCGTTCACCGGCGGCGCCCTGACGCCGGACGGGCTGCTCGTGGAGAAGAAGCTCGACGTGATCCTGCGGACCAGCGACAGCAATCTGCCGCTGCTGCGCAAGGAGTTCACCACCGAACCCGGCAAGACGGTCGCGCGGGCCCGGGTGTACGCCTCGGCGCACGGCACCTACGAGCTGGAGCTCAACGGCAAGAAGGTCGGCGACCAGTTCCTGGCCCCCGGCGACACCGACTACCGCAAGCGCGTCCAGTACCAGACCTATGACATCACCGACCAGGTCGGCAACGGCCGGAACGCGATCGGCGCGGAGCTCGGTGACGGCTGGTGGGCCGGCAAGGTCGGCATGTGGGGCCCCGGCATGTTCGGCAACTCCGTCGGCCTGATCGCGCAGGTGCGCATCGACTACACCGACGGAACGCACCAGATCGTCAAGACCGACAGCACGTGGAAGAGCCACTCGGGTCCCTACGCGGCCGCCGACAACATCGACGGCGAGACGTACGACGCGCGGGCCGAACAGCCCGGCTGGGACCGCCCCGACTACGACGACGCGGCGTGGAACCCCGTCACGATCGGCGCCTCCGACACCGCCAAGCTCGTGGCCCAGCCCGATGAGCCCGTGCGCGTGACCGGCGAGCTTCCGGCGCTGACGCGGACCAGTCCCGCCGCCGACACGTACATCTACGACCTCGGCCAGAACATGGTCGGCGTCGCCCGGATGCGCCTCCAGGGTGTCGCGGGACAGACCGTCAAGATCCGCTACGGCGAGGTCCTGAACAAGGACGGGAGCCTCTACACCGCCAACCTCCGCGCGGCGAAGGTCACCGACTACTACACGTTCAGCGCGACCGGCACGGTCGTCTACGAACCGAAGTTCACCCAGCACGGCTACCGCTACCTCGAGATCTCCCACATCAAGAGCGCACCCGCGCTCGGCGACGTCACCGGCGTCGTCTGGGGCTCCGACCTCAAGGCGACCGGAACGCTGACGACCTCCAACGCGATGCTCAACCAGCTCCAGAGCAACATCTCGTGGGGACAGCGCGGCAACTTCCTGTCGATCCCGACCGACACCCCGGCCCGTGACGAGCGCCTGGGCTGGACCGGAGACATCAACGTCTTCGCGCCGACCGCGAGTTATCTGCGCGACACCCGCGCCTTCCTCAACAAGTGGACGACCGACCTGCGGGACTCCGCCTACAGCGACGGCAACTACCCGGGCATCGCGCCGTCGGTGCCGACGATCGACCTCGGCAGCGGCCTCGGCTGGTCCGACTCGGCCGTCACGGTGCCGTACGCGGTGTGGCACGCGCAGGGCGACAACGCCATCGTGCGGGCCAACTACGCCTCGATGACGAAGTTCCTGGGCTTCGTGAAGAAGGGCGCGGGCGACGACCTCATCGACTCGGCGCGCGGCAACTGGAACGACTGGCTCAACCTCGACGACAACACCGGCACGGACGTCCTCGGCACCGCGTACTACGCCGAAGACGCGCGCATGCTCTCGGAGATGGCCAAGGCGATCGGTGAGGACGCCGACGCGGCGACCTACGCCAAGCTGTCCGCCGATGTGCGCGCCGCGTTCACCGCGAAGCTCGTGGGGGCCGACGGCACCGTCCAGGGCGGCAGCCAGACGGCGTACGCCATGGCGCTCGGCATGAACCTCGTGACCGATCCCGCGCTGCGCGCGAAGGTCGCCGAGAAGTTCGTCGCCAAGCTCAAGACCACCGACTACCACCTCACGACCGGCTTCCTCGGAACGCCGTGGCTGCTCCCCGCGCTCACCAGCATCGGGCGCTCCGACCTGGCCTACACGATGATCCTGAAGAAGGACTACCCGTCGTGGGGCTACGAGATCGAGCACGGCGCCACCACGATGTGGGAGCGCTGGAACTCCATCAACCCCGACGGCAGCTTCGGCGATGTCAGCATGAACTCCTTCAACCACTACGCCTACGGCGCGGTCGGTGACTGGATGTACCAGAACATCGGCGGCATCTCGGCGCTCAAGGCCGGTTACAAGGAGTCGAGGATCGCCCCGGCCGTGGGCGGCGACCTGACCAGCGGTCAGGGCACCTACGAGTCCGTGTACGGCACGATCGGGTCGAGCTGGAAGAAGACCGACCAGGGAATGTCCCTGGACATCACGGTCCCGGTCAACACGACCTCGCGCGTCAGCGTCCCGGCCCGCAACATCGAGGCCGTGACCGAGGGCGGCACGCCGATCACGAAGGCCGAGGGCGTCAGCGACGTCTCGGTGGCCGACGGCGTCGTCACGTTCACCGTCGGCTCGGGTACGTACGCGATCCACTCCGACGCCAAGCGCGCCCTGTTCGGCGACATCGTCACCGAGATCCACAAGACCGACGCGCACGCCGGTGACCTGGCGGCGGCGGGCGACCTCGGCGCGGACGACCGCGCCCGTGTCGGCGCCGCGCTCGACACCGCGAGCGGCAAGGTCGAGGACGCCGTCGCGGCGGACGTCGCGGGCGACTCCGGTCAGGCGTCGCAGCGTCTGAGCGAGGGCGTCGCGCCGATCCGTACCCTCAGGACCTGGCTGGCCGGCTCGTCGGTCGACGGACCGGTCAAGAACGACCTGACGGCGCGCCTGGACGCGATCGAGGCGCTGTTCGGCAAGGCGGTCGCCGCGAATCTCGGAATCTCGGTGGTCGTCCCGCCCGTCGCCGAGCCCGGCGGCCCCGGCGCGAACATCCCCGGAACGGTCGAGATCGCGAACGCCGGTACGGCCGCGATCCGCGACCTGAAGGCCGTCGTGACGGTCGACGACTGGAATGTCGACCCCACCGCTTCGGCCAAGGACACGCTGGGAGCGGGCGACCGCGTCCAACTGCCGTTCACGGTCCGCGTGCCGAAGCACCAGAAGCCCGGCACGTACAACGCGTCGGTCAAGCTGACCTTCACCAGCCAGTACGGCACCTTCACCCTGAACGACTCGACGCCGTGGGTCTCGGTGACGTCGGGGGTCGAGATCACCACCGTGACGTCGGCCGGTCCGGTCGACGGCTCGGACGAGAAGGCGACCCTGACCGCGACGGTCAGGAACAACGGCGGCTCGGCGGTGTCGGGCCAGCTCACGGCGGCCGTGCCGGACGGGTGGAAGACCCCGCCCGCCTCCGACCGGGTCACGATCGAGCCCGGGGCGACCAAGACCGTCGTCCTGCCGCTGTTCCCCGGACTGGAGACCGTCGCGGGTGACCAGGCCGCCGAGGTCCACTTCGTCGACCAGGGTGTGACGCTCGCCGACAAGGCCGCGAAGATCACGGTCAACCTCCCGGCGCCGCCGACCCAGGAAGTCCTCGACTACATCGACTTCGGCAACGCGGCCTCGGAGAAGGCCCACGCGATCATGGCCGCACCGGCCAGCGGGACGAACACCGAAGCCGGTTTCGACCGACGCTACGCGAACTCGGCCAACCCGGGCTCGTGGTACTCGGCCGTGGCGCACGTGACGCCGGGCAAGCCGTTCATGCTCCGCAACCGGGAGACGTTCGACGGCGCCAGGACGAAGAAGTACAACATCTACGTCAACGACACCCTGGTGAAGACGTACACGCTCAAGCGCACCGAGACCGGTATGGGCACGAAGACCTACCAGACGGTCATCGACACCCCCGCCGCGCTCGCCAACGACGGCACCGTACGCATCAAGTACGAGTTCCCGCTCGACGCCTCGGGCTACTTCGACCCGTCGATCGCCGACAGCTGGGTGCTGCCGGTGCCCGCCGACAGCCTGGCTCCGCTGGCCTCCGCGACGGTGACCAGTGCCGCCGCGCCCGGCGACAACGGCTGGTACCGGGGCGACGCCTCGGTGGCCGTCACCGCCGTCGACAACCGGGACACCGCTCCCACGGTCGAGGTCGGCGGGTCCGCCGGCTGGCAGGCGTACGTCGCTCCCGTCCTGGTCAGCGGGGACGGCAAGCACGCGGTCTCCTACCGGGCGAAGGACGCGGCCGGCAACTCCACCGGTCAGCGGACGGCGTCGGTGTGGATCGACGGGACCGCTCCCGTCACCAAGGTCGCGGTGACCCGCAAGTCCGGGACGGCGGAGGCGGACCGGGCCACGGTCGGCCTCACCGCCCAGGACGCGCTCAGCGGCGTCGCGTCGACGACCTACCGGATCGACGGGAGCGCCTGGAAGGTGCTGGCCGGGGAGACCCCCTCGGTCAAGGGATTCGGCCGGCACACGGTCGACTTCTTCTCCACCGATGTGGCCGGCAACCCTGAGCCGGTGCACTCGGTGGTGGTCGACCTGGCGGACGTGGACACCATCAAGGCCCTGGTCGCGCCCCAGATCGGCGGGACGCCGAAGTACGGTTCGGCGCTGACCGCGACCACCGGTTCGTGGAACACCACGGGCCTGTCCTTCCGCTACCAGTGGCGGCGCGACGGCCGGCTGATCGGCGGCGCGACCGCGTCGGCCTACCGGCCGGTCAAGGCCGACATCGGGCACCGGCTGTCGGTGACGGTGACCGCGTCCAAGTCGGGCAAGGCATCCGCGTCGTCGACCTCGCCGCAGACCGCCAAGGTCACCGCGGCGAAGTCACGGGTCGCCGTCGGGCTCTCCGCGACATCGCTGAAGAAGAACCAGTCGGTGACGCTCAAGGTCACGGTCTCGTCCACGGCGGGCACGCCCGGCGGGAACGTAGTGGTCTACGAGAACGGGCGCCGGGTCAAGACCCTCAAACTCACGGCCCGAGGCACCGCCTCGGCTTCGCTGAAGATGACCACCCGGGGCCTGCGCACCCTGAAGGTGGTCTACGTCGGCAACTCGTCGATCGAGGGCTCCTCCACCCAGACGCACATCCGCGTGCGCTGACCCGCCGTCGGCCACCGGCCGACCAACCCCCATGAAGACCGCCCCGCGCCCACGGCCCGCCACCTCAGCTCTGGCACCGGCCGTCGGCGCGGGGCACTCTTGTGCGCCGGTCCGACCCCAGGCCAGGCGTCAGGGCGCCAGCTCATCCCGACGACCTCGACGGGCGGCGCCGACCGCTCAGGCGCGCAGGCCCATCTCGGTGGAGAGCTTCGCCAGGGCGTCCAGGCGGCGTTCCAGGCTGGGGTGGGTGGAGAAGACCGAGGCGAGGGCCGAGCCCTCCTTCAGGGCCGGGGTGAAGAAGAAGGCGTTGAAGGCCCGGACGGTGCGCAGGTCCTCGGTGGGGATACGGGCGATGGTGCCGCTCACCTTGACCAGCGCGGACGCCAGTTCGGAGGGACGTCCGGTCAGTTCGGCCGCGCTGCGGTCGGCCGCCAGCTCGCGGTACCGGGACAGCGCCCGGATCAGCAGGAAGCTCAGCCCGTACACGACCACGGACACCGCCATGATCATCGCGAGCAGCGCCGCGGTGTTCTGGTCGCGGCGGCCCCGGCCGAACAGTTCCGAGTAGAAGACGAAGCGCACCAGCAGCCCCGCGAGCACGCCCAGGAAGGAGGCGATGGTGATCACCGCGACGTCCCGGTGGGCGACGTGGGACAGCTCGTGGGCGAGCACGCCGTCCAGCTCGCCCGGTTCCAGGCGCCGCAGCAGGCCGGTCGTCACGCAGATCACGGCGTGGTCGGCGTTGCGGCCGGTGGCGAAGGCGTTCGGCAGGTCCATCTCGGAGACGGCCACCAGCGGCTTCGGCATGTCGGCCAGGGCGCACAGCCGGTCGACCGCGCCGTGCAGTTCGGGCTGCTGCTGCGGGGTGACCTCATGGGCCCGCATCGCGAACAGCGCGATCCGGTCGGAGAACCAGTACTGCGCCGCCAGCACGCCGGCCGCGATGACCACCACGACCACCACGGACTTCAGCAGCGCGACCAGCACGGCGATGAAGGCCACGAACACCAGGCCCAGCAGGAACATCACCGTCACCATGCGGACCGTGAGCCGCCAGTCGGGCGCGAACCGGGAGCGCACCACCGCTCACCACCTCATCTCAAGCGGGCCGGACCCGGCCCGCCGACCCGCCGTGTGCGGAGGTCGGCCGCCGTGGTCCACTACCTCCCAGTATGCTCCGCGAGGTCGCCCGCGAGACGGTGCCGGTCAGCCGGGTCCCGGCCCCGAGGGGTGCCCGTCGGCGCAGGTCAGCGTGCTCCGGACTCGGACCCGGACCCGGCTGCGGACTCGGACCCGGCTGCGGGCTCGGGCTTGGCTGCGGGCTCGGACTCGGGCTCGGAACCGTTCCGGTGGACGGTGAGGATCGACAGCAGGTCCGCGACGGTCGGGCCCATGTCGGCGGGGTGGCGCAACACCGTGCCGGCCGGGATCTCGTAGAGGTTGGAGCGTCCGACCCGGGTGTGCGTGAGATACCCCTCGCTCTCCAGGTCGGCGATGATCTTCTGTACGGCGCGCTCGGTGAGCAGGCAGCGCGCCGCTATGTCCCGCACCCGGCTCCCGGGGTCGCGGGCGATGACGGCCAGGACACGTGCGTGATTGGTCAGGAACGTCCATCCGGTGGCGGGGCGCGGCTCAGAATCGTCCATCGCCCTATCGTAGGATCTCCGATTCGCGATCTGCAAAGCATGAACACAGATTCACGTTTTGCTTGACGCCTCTGCTGCCCGCCCACACACTTGGTGTGGCCACCGGATCGGGAAGGCGAGGGCCCTCGACATGTCCGAATGGGATCGCGGACTCTCCGCGCACGACGACGACGCAGGCGCGGCGGTCCACACCTCCCGGATGATCACCCATCCGACCGACGCCCTGGCCCTACGGGTGAGCCAGCGCGCCGGCCACACGGTCGTCACGGTCAGCGGCGAGATCGACTTCACCGGCGCGGACACCTTCGCCCGCGTCCTCATCGACCATCTGCTGTGCGAGAGCGACAGCCTGAGCCTGGAACTGAGCGGCGTCGCCTTCTTCGACTGCGGCGGGCTCAACGCGCTGCTCCGGGCCCGGCGCGTGGCCGAGTGCACCGGAGCGGTACTCCGGCTGACCGCCGTCAGCCCGGCCGTCCAGCGGGTGCTGGGCCTGACCGGCGCCGACGGGCTCTTCGACTACGCCGAGGGCGAGGGGCCGCCGCCGGATCCGGGCCGCCCGCCGGAAGCGGTCCGTTCCGCCGGCGAAAGGCCGCTCCGTATGACGCGGGCGGAGACGTCATTGCCCGGATGGCAGGCCCCCACCCACGAGGATGGGGGTCATGCACGCACTCCTGCACGCGTTGTCCATCACCGGGTCGATGACGTGGGAGATCACGTGGGCGCTGATCCTGGGATTCACGTTGTCCGCGGTGGTCCGGGCGGTCGTGCGCAAGTCCACGGTCGTACGACTGCTCGGTGACGACCGGCCGCGTACGCTCCTGCGGGCCTCGGCGCTCGGGGCGGCGTCCTCGTCGTGTTCGTACGCGGCCGTCGCGCTGGCACGCTCGCTCTTCCGCAAGGGCGCGGACTTCACCGCGGCCATGGCCTTCGAGATCGCCTCCACGAACCTGGTGGTCGAGCTCGGCGTGATCCTCGCCCTCTTGATGGGCTGGCAGTTCACCGCCGCCGAATTCACCGGCGGCCCGGTCATGATCCTGGTACTCGCGGTCGTCTTCCGGCTCACCCTGCGCGAGCCGCTGGTGCGGCAGGCCCGTGAACAGGCCGGGCGCGGGCTGGCGGGTTCGATGGAGGGGCACGCGGCGATGGACATGTCCGTGCGGCGGCAGGGCTCCTTCGCCCGGCGGCTGCTGTCGGGTGAGGGCCTCACCTCCGTGGCGCACGTCTTCGTCATGGAATGGGCGGCGATCGCGCGCGACCTGGCGATCGGTCTGTTCGTCGCGGGGGCCGTCGCGGCCTGGGTACCCGACGCCTTCTGGGGCGCGTTCTTCTTCGACGGCCACCCGCTGGCGTCCAAGCTGTGGGGCCCGCTGATCGGTCCCGTGGTGGCGTTGCTGTCCTTCGTCTGCTCGATCGGGAACGTGCCGCTGGCGGTGGTGCTGTGGAAGGGCGGCATCAGCTTCGGCGGGGTCGTGGCCTTCCTCTTCGCCGACCTGCTGATCCTGCCCGTCCTGAACATCTACCGGCGGTACTACGGCGCCCGCATGGCGCTGTACCTGCTCGGCGCCTTCTACGCGGCCATGGTCGTCGCCGGATACGCCGTCGAGTTCGTCTTCGGCGGGCTCGGCCTGATTCCCGATCAGGCCGACGCGAGGATTCCCACCGCCGGGATCTCCTGGGACTACACGACCTGGCTCAACATCGTCTTCCTCCTGGTCGGCGCCGCACTGGTGATCCGCTTCTGGCGGACCGGCGGGATGCCCATGCTCCGCATGATGGGAGGGGCGCCCGAGGGCCCGGACCGTCACGGCGGCGTCCGGGGGCACGACGGCGGACCGGCCCGCTGACGCCGAATCGGCCCGCTGACGGCGGAACGGATCACCCTCCGCAGGCCCACCGACGCGACATCCCGCGCGGTGGACGTCGTATCGTCCATATAACGGATGATGTGCGATCAGTGGCCGGCGCCGCCGGAGAGCGAGGGACATGCCGAAAGCAGAACTGCCGATCCTCCAAGAACGCCGGGACGACGAGGCGGTGGCCCGCCCCCGGCGCGGCAGCGCGAAAGGCCGCTGGCTCCGGCGCGGCCGGAACAGCCTCCTGGCCGTCGTCGCGCTGCTCGCGGTCTGCGTCGCGTCCATCTGGCTGGCGGTACGTCTCACCCCGATGCAGTCCGTCACCGCGGCGGGCCAGACCGTCGAAGTGGGCGCCGTCGCGCCCGACCTCAGCCTGTCAGGACCCGGCGAACTCGACCTGTTCGGAGAAGCGCTGGCGACCGAGCCGCACTTCCAGGGACCGATCCGGCCGCGCCTGAAGCTCGCGGACATCAGCATCAACTCGCAGGTCAACCAGATCGTCCGGTCCGACGACCACGACACACTCCAGCTGACCCTCAGCCGGCAGCTGGCCGCCGGGTGGATCCGCTACTGCGTCTGGGAGCTCCTCATCGCGGCCGGCTGCGCGGCCGTCGTCGCGGTGGCCGTGGCCGGAATCCGGCGCGCCCCGCGCCGTACCACGCTGACGATGGTCGGTGTGTGCGTCCTGACCGTGAGCGCCGTCAACGCGCTCGGCGTGTACCTCATGGCGTCCGGCACTCCTCAGGCGCTCCGGCAGGTGCGTACGCTCGACGACCTGGTGGGGCGCGCGCCGACGGAGCCGGTCGCCCCGGCCAAGGGACCGCAGCTGACCGGCGTGCACGCCGTGGTGCTGGGCGACTCCACCGCCGCGGGAATCGGCAACCAGCCGGTCGAGGACCCCAGCGCGCTGGACAAGACCTGCGGGCGCAGTTCCGACGCGTTCGCCGCCGTTCTCGGCCGGGTCAACGACTGGAACGTGCTGAACCTCGCCTGCCAGGGCGCGACCGTGACCGACGGCCTCCTCGGCGTACAGCTCCGCGGCGACCAGGCCGTACCGCCGCAGCTCGCGGTGGCGCAGCGCGCGTCGAGCGCGTCGGTGATCATCGTCAGCGTCGGGGCCAACGACATGAACTGGGCCGTGCTGACGGGCCTGTGCGCCAAAGCGCCCGTCTGCGACGACAAGGCGTCCACGGCGTACTTCAAGGAGCAGCTCTCGACGTTCTCGCAGAACTACCTCGATCTGCTCCAGCAGCTCTCCGACCTCCCTCACCACCCCGACGTGCTCATCAACCAGTACTACGAGCCCTTCGGCCCCGACATCAGGTGCCTCGAAAAGGACGGCCTCACCGAGGCCAAGGTGAAGGTCCTCAAATCCCGCCTGGCCAACCTCAACGCCGTGCTCCAGCAGGGCGCGGACGCCTTCCACTTCGCCACCGCCCAGCCGGACTTCGAAGGCCACCGGCTGTGCAGTGAGCAGCCCTTCGTCCAGAACGCCGCCGACCAGGCTCCGCTGCACCCCACCGCCGCCGGTGAACTGGCCATCGCCCTCGCCGACCAGCAGGCACTCGCCGAGCTCCGCAATACACCGAGCGACGCGCCCACGGACGCCACGTCACCCGGTACCACGGACAGTTCCTCGCCCTCGGCTCCGGTGCGGTGAGGCGATCGGCCGCCGGGCGTCGGGATCGTGGCGGTAGCGGGCGGGGGTCGCTCCGAGGGCGGCGGTGAACGCCTCGATGAAGCTGGTCGGGTTGGCCCATCCGCAGGCCGCCGCGGTGTGGGTGACCGTGTGTCCGGCGGCGAGGAGGGTGAGGGCGTGGTGGAGGCGCAGTTGGGTACGCCACTGCCGGAAGCTCATGCCGAGCTCGTCGTGGAAGAGCCGGGTCAGGGTCCGTTGGCCGGCGCCGACCCGCGTGCCGAGTTCGGTCAAGGTGGCGTTGTCGGCGGGGTCGTCGTGCAGGAGGCGGCTGAGCGCGCGGAGCCGGTCGTCACGTGGCTCGGGCAGGTGCAGCGGTTCCTCGGAGGCGGGCACGAGTTCGTCGATGACGACGGCGCGCAGCCGGTCGAGGGCCGTCGGTGACCGGGGCGTGTCGGTGTCGTCGGTCAGGGCGAGCAGGACCTCGCGGACCAGGGCCGAGACGGCGAACACCGCGGGGCGGTCCGGGAGGCGGGCGGCGAGGGCGGCCGGGAGGAAGATGACCCGCATGTCGGTGAACCCGTAGGCGCGGTGATGGTGCTCGAAGCCGCCGGGCGTCCAGGCAAGCCGGGTCGCGGGTGCGATCCAGGTGCCTTCCCTGGTCGTGACCGACAGCACACCGGTGGCGGGGTACACGAGATGGCCCTGCCCATGGCGGTGCGACGGGACACGGTCGCCGTGCAGGAGCGGCAGGCTGCCCATCTCCAGCGCGTTGTCGACGATGTGGCTACTTTCCGGCATCACCTGGCACTATACCGGTGGTAGGTCGGGCCGGGAATGACGATCTTGGACTCATGACCGTTTCCACCACCGGGCAACCCGTCGCCTCGCTACGACCGGTGCCCTCTCCGCGCCATCACCATTTCGGCTTCTGGGCCGCGACCTGGGTCTTCCTGGCGGTGCTCGCCTTCTCCACCGCGCCGAGCCCGCTCTACGTGCTCTACGCCGACCGGGATCACTTCTCGTCGCTGATGGTGACGATCGTGTTCGCCGCCTACGCGGTGGGCGTGGTCGCGAGCCTGTCCCTCGCCAGCCACCTCTCCGACGTCCACGGCCGCCGCGTCCACCTGCTCGCCGCCGTGTGCCTGTCCAGCGTCAGCGCGGTGGTGTTCATCTTCTGGCCCGGCCTGGCCGGGCTGTTCGTCGCGCGCGTCCTGACCGGGGTGGCCGTGGGTCTCACCGTCTCCACCGCCACCGCCTACCTCAACGAATTGCACACGGGACACCGCCCCGGGACCGAGACCGTCCGGCGACCCCAACTGGCCGCCGCGGGCGCCAACTTCGGCGGGCTCGGCCTCGGCGGACTGTGCGCGGGCCTGCTGGCCCAGTACGCGCCGCACCCGCTCGTCCTGCCCTACCTGGTGCTGCTCGCCGCTCTGGTCGTCGGGGCGATCGCCTTGATCGCGTCGCCCGAGACCCGCCACCGGCCGCGCCCCCTGCCGCCGTACCGCCCCCAGCGGGTCTCGGTCCCGATCCATGCCAGGCCCCGGTACTTCGGGCTGCTGGTCGAGGTGTTCGTGGCCTACGCCGGAGTCGCCATCTTCCTGGGCCTGGCCGGGACGTTCCTGGCCACGGTGATCGGCGACACGTCGCTGGCGATGGCCGGGCTGGCGATCTTCATCGCGTGCGCCGTCGGCATCGTGGCCCTGGTCGCCACCGGCACGTGGCCGGTCAGGCGACTGCTCGTCGTCGGCGTCCCGATCGACCTCGCCGGCCTGGCGATGGTCGTCGTGGCGGCCTGGCTGCCCACTCCCAGCCTCGGTCTGTTCCTGGCCGGCGGCGGCGTGATCGGCGCCGGGGCCGCGATCCTGTACAAGGGGACCCTCGGCAGCGTCGTCGCCCTCTCGCCTCCCGACAAGCTCGGCGAGAGCCTTTCCGGGTTCTTCCTCGCCGGCTACGTCGGGCTCTCGCTACCGGCGGTGGCGGGCGGCATCGCGCTCCAATACCTCACCCCTCGGACCACGCTGCTCGTCCTCGGCGCGGCGGCCGGGGCCGGGGTCCTCGCCTCTTCCTGGCTGGTCCTGCGCAAGCGTGCGTAGGCGAGCGCAGGAGCGGGGTCCGGCTGTTCTGCCCCGCAGGGAGCCGCACCGCGCCGCACCGCTGGGGAAGCGGGTCAGCGGCGCGGCGCGCGGGGCTCAGTCGAAGTGGCGGACTTCCGTGCGCGGTTCGGTCCGTGCCTCCGCCGGTGCTTCCACCGGCGGTTCGCTGAGCGCTTCGGCCCGGGCTTTCGTCGCCTTGTGGCGGCGGATCCAGAGGAGTCCCGCGCCTCCGGCGCCCAGGACGAGGGCGGCCCAGGCGACGGTCCACACGGCGGCGCGGGCCGTGGGGTGGGCCGTCAGGAGGGCGATGGTGATTCCCGCGACGTAGACGAGGGCGCCCAGCACGTAAAGGCGCTGGCCCCATCGGCGGGTGCCGCGGTCGGGCTCGGCGGCGGGAGTGAAGGGGGCGGGGGAGAGCGGGGAAGGGCTCGTGTGGTCGGCAGGCTGCGTCATACGGGGGCGTCTACCCGGTGCGGGGAGCGCGACTCCGCGCGGGCGCGGGGTGGCCGAGGGGATGATCAGGATCGCCAGACCCAGCAGAGCGCAGCCCACGGCGCAGTCGAGCCAGTAGTGGTTGGCCGTGCTGACCACCACCAGGAGAGTGATCAGGGGGTGGAGCAACCACAGCCAGCGCGCCCTGGAGCGGTGGGCGGCGATCATGCCGACCGCGATGGCCAGGGCCCAGCCGACGTGCAGGGACGGCATCGCGGCGAACTGGTTGGACATGGAGTGGTTCTGCGGGGTGCCGTGGTAGACGGCGGGACCGTAGCGGGCCGCGGTGTCGACCATGCCCGAGCCGGTGAGCATCCGGGGCGGGGCGAGCGGGTAGAGCAGGTGGCCCACGAGCGCCAGCGCGGTCTGGACGACGATCGCGCGGCGGATCCACACGTAATGCGTCGGGCGGCGCAGGAACATGTAGCCGAGGAAGAGCGCCATCGCCGGGAAGTGCACCGTCGCGTAGAAGTAGTTCGCGGCGTGGATCACCGTTTCCCAGTGCATGGCGGCGCGTTGGACGAGCCGTTCGCTCGGCAGGTGCAGGGCGCGCTCCAGGCCCCACACCGAGTGCGCGTGGGGAAACGCGTCGTCCGTATGGCCGTTGGCGATTTTGCGGCCGTATTTGTAGCCCGCGTACACCGCCGCCAGCAGGGCCGCCTCGGGCAGCGCGCGGGCCAGTCGGCCGGGCCCTGGTCGGTTGACGGTCGCGATCGGCAGAGCGACGTTCCCGAACACGTTCTCCCCTGTCTCCCGGTGGCGACGTCGTACGTGACGCGTACGAGTTCGTCTGCCCTCGGTCGGCGGGTTCAGTGGCACCGGGTGAGGCCGCGGCGCGGCTACGTATCGCGGCCGGGCCGCCGCCGTGCCGCCGTGCCGGTGATCTACCAGATCGATGACCTCGACGAGCACGGGGAGTACCTGATGGCGTCCTCGCACGTCCTCGCATGCCCCCACCGACCGGATCGGCCTGCGGCTGCTGGGCGGTCGGCCGGATCGTCGTCGTAGGCGACCTGTGTGCGGTGTCAGGGCTGGTGGGTCGACGCGGCGGCCTCCAGGTCGGCGATGGTCCCCGACATGATCGTCCGTACCTGCCCGGTGATGTGCCGCACCGGCCAGTCCCACCACGCCACGGCGAGGAGCCGGGCGATGTCGGCGGCGTCGTAGCGGGTGCGGATGAGCCGGGCCGGGTTGCCGCCGACGATGCCGTAGTCGGGGACGTCGCGGGTGACCACGGAGCCCGCGGCGACGATCGCGCCGTGACCGATGCGTACGCCGGGCATCACCGTGGCGCCGTGCCCGAACCACACGTCGTTGCCGACGACCGTGTCGCCCCGGCCGGGCAGGTCGGTGATCAGGTCGAAGTGCTCCGCCCAGGAGCCCCCCATGGTGGGGAACGGGAAGGTGGAAGGGCCGTCCATACGGTGGTTGGCGCCGTTCATGATGAACCGGGTGCCCGCCCCCAGCGCGCAGTACTTGCCGATGACGAGCCGCTCGGGACCGTAGTGGTAGAGAACGTTGCGCGTCTCGAACGCGGTCGGGTCGTCCGGATCGTCGTAGTAGGAGAAGTCGCCGACCTCGATCAGCGGCGACTTCACCAACGGCTTGAGCAGCACCACGCGGGGGTGCTCGGGCATCGGGTGGAGCACGGTGGGGTCGGCGGGAACGGGCGGCATCGTGGAGGCGGTTCCTCTCCGGCGGTTAGAGCGACAAGCGTCGCGTTAAGATGCTGGCACGGCCCTGCCGCCTGGATCAACCGGATAATGACTGCCGATGACAGACCCGCTGAGCACGACATCGGACCGCCGTCCCGGCGGTCGCACCGCCCGCGTCCGCGCCCAGGTTCTCGACGCGGTGCGAGCCGAACTGGCCGAGAGCGGCCACGAAGGACTCACGATCGAGGGCGTCGCGACGCGGGCTGGAGTACACCGCGCCACGGTCTACCGGCGGTGGCGCGATGTGGGCGGCCTGCTCGTCGACGTCATCGGCGCCGCCGGCGAGATCGACTGGATACCGCCGGACACCGGCTCGCTGCTCGGCGATCTGACCGCCCTCAACCAGGAGATCCAGGAGTCCCTGGTCGTACAGCCGTCGTTCGCCGTCGCCCTGATGGCCGCCTCGTTCCACTCCGAACAGGCCGCGCTGGCCCAGCGGCAACTGTGGGCCGACCGGTACGCCCAGTGCGAGATCCTCGTCGAGCGCGCCGTCGAGCGCGGCGAACTCCCCACCCCGCAGACAGACGCGCGGAGCCTGCTGATCGCCGCCACGGCGCCCGTCTACCACGAGCTGGTACTCCTGCGCGCCGACCCGGACCCCCGACTCCCCGAACGCGCCGCGCACACCGTCACCCTGGCCGCCGCCGCAGGGGCCTTCTCCACCCGCCGAGCCCCGACCGCGCCACCCCACCCGCCCCCCGCCGCCGCGCCATGAACCGCGCGGCACCGGCGGCGGGGCCCCTTCCGTCCGGCCTTCCGGCCGACGCGCGCAGGAAGTTGCCATCGGGGGCGTCTGGAACCGGGCGGGTGGGCCTTCCCACAATGTCGGTGACGGCCGACGCGCGTTCGGCCGCAGCAGGGGGAAGCCATGAAGCACATGCAGCGTGCCACCGCCCTCGCGGTGGCCGTGGGATCCGCCGCCGTCCTCGCCCTGGCCGCCGTGCCGTCGGCGGATGCCGCGACCGCCGTCAACTGTTCGGGCGGTTCGGTGAGGGCCGCGGGCAACCCCAACAACATCACCTCGCCGCTGACGACCACGACCACAGCCTGCCCCGGGTGGGCGGACTCCGGTCCCACGTACGTCTTCCACCTGGCCAAATTCGTGGAGGAGGTGCTCATTTCCGGGCGCTGGGTGCCCTTCAACGCCTCCAACGTCGTCGCGACCTGCTCGCTGGCAGCGGTGTCCGGCACCACGATCACCGCGGGCGGCTGCGCCTACGCCGCCGGCTGACGCAGCGTCATGTCCGGTGCGCGCGGGCGCGGAAGGGTCTGACGCGGCGGAACCGCACGCCCCGTCACGCGGGTCCGTGATCAGAACCAGGAAGGTCCGGCGTTGACGTAGGGGGCCTCTAGCGCGGCGGCTTCCTCGTCCGACAGGCTCAAGTCGAGCGCGTCCACGGCCTGTTGAAGGTGGTGGGGTTGCGTCGCGCCGACGATGGGCGCGGAGACGAGCGGGTTGCGGAGGACCCAGGCGAGTGCGATGTGGGCCATGGGCACGCCGCGGGATGCGGCGACCTGCTGGACGGCGTCGATGACGGGTCCGTCGTGGGGGCTGTCGAAGGACCGCACCACGTGGTCGGTACGGGAACGGGCGCTCTGTTCACCGGCGGGGCGGGCGAGGCGGCCCTTGCCGTTCGGGGAGTAGGGAACGAGCCCCACGCCCATGTCGCCGCACATGGCCATGAGTTCGGGTTCGTCCTGGCGCCGCAGCAGGTTGTACTGGTTCTGCATGGACCCGAAACGGGTCCATCCGCCGAGGTCGGCGGCGTGCTGAAGCTTGGCGAACTGCCAGGCGTACATCGACGACGCGCCGAGGTAGCGGACCTTCCCGGCCTTCACGAGGTCGTGCAGCGCCTCCATCGTCTCCTCGACCGGGGTGTCGTCGTCGAAGCGGTGGATCTGGTACAGGTCGATGTAGTCGGTGCCCAGCCGGGTCAGGGAGGCGTCGACCTGTTCGAGGACGGCCTTGCGGGACAGGCCCTCGCCGCCGGGACCGTCGTGCATCCTGCCGCGGACCTTGGTGGCGAGCACGATGTCCTCGCGCCGCGCGTACTCGCGGATCGCGCGGCCGGTGATCTCCTCGGACGTGCCCGCCTGGTAGACGTTGGCGGTGTCCCAGAAGGTGATGCCCAGGTCGACTGCCTGCCGGAAGAACGGTCCCGCCTTGTCCTCGGTCAGGGCCCACGGGTGGGCGCCGGGCACGGCCGGGTCGCCGTAGCTCATGCAGCCCAGCGCGAGCCGGCTGACCTTCAGGCCGGTGGCGCCGAGGCGGACGTACTCCATGGTGGAACTCCCTTTCGTGTGCTGGACGTCCGTGGACGGATCAGTGCTGCCCGGCGCCGCCCGATTCGGCGTGCTGGTCGATGAGGGCGCCGAGGGCCTCGGGGCCGTTGGCGGTGCGGTCGCGCTGGGCGGAGCCGAAAGGGCCGTAGGGGTACGGGGCCGGGTCCGGGTCGCTCGCGGTGTCCAGCGCGGTGACGGAGTCCGGGTCCAGGCGCAGGTCCGCGGCGGCGAGGTTGCCGGTGAGCTGCCGCACGGTGCGGGCGCCGACGATGGCGGAGGTGACGCCGGGGCGGTTGACGACCCAGCTCAGGGCGGCCTGGGCGGGCGTGACGCCGTTGTCCCGGGCGACCTCGCGCAGCGCGTCCACGGCGTCCCATGTGCGGTCGGAGTGCTCGTAGTTGGAGGAGGTGTACTGGTAGAGGGCGTGGTCCTGACCGGCCCTGGTGTCGGCGGCCCGCCGCGCGCCGCGCTCGTACTTTCCGGTGAGGAAGCCGCTTGCGAGAGGGGACCAGGCCAGGATGCCGAGTCCGTTGTACCGGGCGGCGGCGGTCATCTCCCACTCGGTCTGGCGGGTGGCGAGGTTGTACTGGGCCTGGAGGGTCACCGGCACCGGGAGGCCGTGCGCCCGCGCGGTGGAGACCGCGAGCTGGAGCTGCCATCCGGTGAAGTTGGACAGGCCGACGTAGCGGATCTTCCCCGCGCGGACGGCGGAGTCGAGGAAGGCCAGCGTCTCCTCGACCGGTGTCAGGGGGTCCCAGGCGTGGAGCTGGTAGAGGTCGACGGTGTCGACTCCCAGCCTGCGCAGGGACGTGGTGAGCGCCCGGTCCAGGTGGCGGCGCGAGGTTCCGGCCTCGTTGGGATCGGCGCCGGTGCGCGTGCGGCCCTTGGTGGCGAGGACGACGCGGTCGGTGACCTCGTCCGGGCGCGCGGCGAGCCACCGGCCGACGGTCTCCTCGGCC
Source organism: Streptomyces sp. NPDC088910 (assembly GCF_044749865.1). Taxonomy (NCBI): domain Bacteria; kingdom Bacillati; phylum Actinomycetota; class Actinomycetes; order Kitasatosporales; family Streptomycetaceae; genus Streptomyces; species Streptomyces sp. NPDC088910. The sequence continues at coordinate 231,957 of NZ_JBIVIV010000005.1, read as the reverse complement.
ACTCCGCCGTTGTAGACGTCGGCGGTGTCGAGCAGATTGCCCCCGGCGTCGAGGAAGGCGTCCATCTGCGCGAACGCCTCGTCCTCCGGCGTCTGCGGGGTGCCGAAGTTCATCGTGCCGAGGGACAGGTTGGACACCAGCGTTCCGCTGGTGCCGAGACGGCGGTACTCCATGACGTGGGCTCCTTACGTGGCGCGGAGGCGGGCGGCTGCGCGGCGCCGCCGCGTCGGACGGCGGTTGTCAGTGGGTGGTGAAGCCGCCGTCGACGGGCAGAGCGGCACCGATGACGAAGCTGGCGCCGGGGCTGCACAGCCACAGAACGGCTTGCGCGATCTCCTCGGCGCGGCCGAGCCGTCCGATGGGCTGCTGCTTGAGGATCTCGGCCATGGCGTCCGCCTGGCTTTCGAGCATGCCGGAGACCATCGGGGTATCGATGGTGCCGGGGCAGACGGCGTTGATACGGATGCCGCGGGGCGCGTATTCGACGGCGGCGCTCTTGGTGAGGCCGATGACGCCGTGCTTGGAGGCGTGGTACGCGGCGCGCTCGGGCAGGCCCACCAGGCCGCCGAGCGAGGAGCAGTTGACGATCGCGCCGGAGCCCTGGGTGCGCATGTGGCGCAGTTCGTGCTTCTGGGCGGCCCAGACGCCGCGCAGATTGACGGCGTTGACGCGGTCGAAGTTCTCGGCGCTCTCGTCGGCGGCGTCCGTGGGCGGGGCCTGGATACCGGCGTTGTTGAAGGCCATGTCCAGGCGGCCGTAGGCGTCCACCGCGCGGTCGACAGCGGCGGCGGCCTGGGCCTCGTCGGTGACGTCGCAGACCACGCCGAGGGCTTGGTGACCGTCGTCGGTGAGTTCCTTGGCCGCCTTGTCCACGGCGTCCTTGTCGACGTCGGCCAGGACGACCGCGGCGCCCGACCGGGCGAAGGCGCGGGCGGTGGCCAGGCCCATGCCGGAGGCGGCGCCGGTGACCAGGGCGACCTGCCCCTCGAAGCTGTACTGGGGGTTCACGGGAGGGTTTCCAATCTCCGGGCCGGTGTCATTCGCGGCCCGTATGGCGCGGGGGAGCAGGGCGGTGTGCGGAGCAGGGCGGTCCGGGGCAGGGCGGTCCGGGGCAGGGCGGCGGGCCGTGGACGCGCCTCGGCGACCGCGCCGGGTACGGGGGGCGCCGTCGGCGGGGGGCACGCGGACGTACGCGGTGACCGTGCGGGCCGTTGGTCAGGAGGTGCGGGCGGGGCGCCGGGGGCCGGTGTACTCGGCGTCGCCGACGTGCTCCAGCCAGTCGACGTCGTCGCCCTCCCACAGCGCGATGTGCGCCATGAAGCGGTCCGGCGCGGCGCCGTGCCAGTGCACCTCGCCGGCGGGGGTGACGATGACGTCCCCGGGGCGGGCCTCGACGATGTCGCCGCCGCGGGACTGGACCAGGGCGATGCCCTCCACGATCCAGAGGGTCTGGCCCAGGCCGTGCGAGTGCCAGGCGGTACGGGCGCCGGGCGCGAAGCGCACCATGTTCATCCGCACGCGGGACGGGTCCTCGCCACGGTGGATCACGTCCGCCCACGCGTCTCCGGTGAACATCTCCGGCGGCAGCTTCGCCGTCGCGGGAGGCTGGATGATCTCCATGGTCGTCTCTCCTTGTGTCCGTGAAGCGGCGGCCGACTCACGCGCGGCGGGTGACGGCCGCGCGCGGAGCGAAGCCGGGCCGGGCGGTGTCGGCGAGTGCCTGGCGGGCCCTGCGTCAGGCGGTGTCGGCGAGTGCCTGCCGGGCGGCGGGTCACGCGGTGTCGCGTGTGCCTGGCGGGCCCTGCGTCAGGTGCCGTCGGCGAATACCTGGCGGGCGACCGTGAGCGCGGACATGGCCTTGGGCCATCCGGCGTAGAACGCCAGGTGCGTGACCGTCGCGATCAGCTCCTTGTCGCTCAGCCCGTTCTCCCTCGCCCTGCCGAGGTGGAACGCGAGCTGCTCGGTGCTGCCGCTGCTGATCAGACTGGCCACGGTCACCAGGCTGCGGTCGCGCGGGGACAGGTCCGGGTCTTCCCACACCTGCCCGAACAGCACGTCCTCGGTGTATCCGGCCAGTGCCGGGGCGATGTCCCCGAACTGCTGACGCGGTCCTCCGGGCTGCTGGTCCTCCGGCATCACGGTCTCCTTCCACGGGGGCCCGGCGCCTTCTCACGCGACGGCGCGGGTGCCTTCTCGAACGACGGCGCTGGCGTCTGTCCGCTTCCATTCCGCCCTGCCCTCACCGGGGGTGCCAGCGCAGCGGCGGACGGCCGTCAACCGGCCTGTCAACGATGAAACGGCAGGTCGCAGGCGTGCGGAAGGACCCGTTGATACGTGTACTGGCAGTACACCCCTCACCGCTCGGGATCGTCGTAGCCTCGAAGGCATGGACAACCGCAGCGAGGTCCGCGAGTTCCTCACCAGCCGCCGCGCCAGGATCACCCCCCAGCAGGCCGGTCTGCCCGCCGCAGGCCACCGCCGGGTCACCGGGCTGCGCCGCGAGGAGGTCGCGTTGCTCGCCGGGGTCAGCGCCGAGTACTACGCCCGCATGGAACGCGGCAACCTCTCCGGCACCTCGGAAGCCGTCCTGGACGCCCTCGCCCGCGCCCTCCAACTGGACGAGTCCGAGCGTGCCCACCTGATGGACCTGGCCCGTACCGCCAGCTCCACCCGGCGCCCCGCACGCCGCCGGACGGCACAGCCCGTCCGGCCCGGTCTGCGGCAACTGCTGGACGCGATGACCGACGCACCCGCGTTCATCCGCAACGGCCGCCTCGACATGCTCGCCACCAACCGCCTCGGCAAAGCCCTGTACTGGCCCCTCTTCCAGGACCCCGCCCGCCCGGTCAACATGGCCCGCTACCAGTTCCTCAATCCGGGCGCCGACCAGTACATGACCGAACTCGACACGCAGCGCGCGTCCGCCGCGGCCCTGCTCCGCACCGAAGCGGGAAGGGACCCCTACAACCGCGAACTGAGCGACCTGATCGGCGAGTTGTCCACCCGTAGCGAGGCATTCCGTACGCTGTGGGCCGCGCACAACGTCCGCCTGCACCACACCGGCGTCAAACGCTTCCACCACCCCGTCGTCGGCGACCTCGACCTCGCCTTCGAGGCCCTGCCCGTACCCACGGACCCCGGCCTCACCCTCACCGCGCTCAGCGCCGAGCCCGGCAGCCCCGCCCACGACGCGCTGAAACTGCTCGCCACCTGGTTCGCCACCCTCGAACCCACCGGACCCGACCCTCGGCCCTCCGTCGGCGCCGAGCACCATTTCCCCGGCGGCGCGGAGCATGGCGGCCACCTGCACCAGTGAGCCCCGGCGCGACCTGACACCGGCCGACGACCCGGCCCGGCGCCCCCGCTCCCGCTCATGAACGCATGATGACGTCCGCGATGGCAGGCTGGCGGGTGTGGCCGTGCCCACAAGGCCGCCGCCGCTGGTCAGCCTCCTGGCCACTGGCGCCAAGCCAAGGGCGGCGGGCCGTGACCTGGTCGTCCGAAGTCCCGACGTACGTACGCGAGGAGCCCTATGAGCACGCCCGCCCCCGATCCAACCCCCGCACCCGCCAGGCCAGTTGTGGTTCTGCGCCCCGCCCCGCAGCGCACGGACCGCATCTTCACCCCCGCCGCCCTGGGGTCGCTCCGCGACCGCTTCACCGTGGTGGACCTGGAGAGGGACCCCTCCGAGGAAGCGCTGGAGGAGGTTCTGCCCGACGCCTTCGCGATCGTCGGACAGCCCGACCTTCCGGCCCAACGGCTCTCCCGCGCGGGCAGGTTGCGGGCTCTGCTCAATGTCGAGGGCAACTTCTTCCCCAACGTCGACTACGCGACCTGCTTCGAGCGCGGCATCCACGTCCTGGGCTGCGGCCCCGCCTACGCGCCGGCCGTCGCCGAGTACGCGCTCGCCCTCGCGCTCGACCTCGCCCGGGGCATCAGCCGGGAGGACCGCGCCTTCCGCGCGGGACGGGAGCGGTACGTCTCCGACGGCAACGCCGACGCCGTACTGCTGCAAGGCTCCGACGTGGGCCTGGTCGGTTTCGGCAACCTCGGCCGCGGCCTCAACCGCCTCCTCGCCCCCTTCCGGCCCACCATCCGTGTGTACGATCCCTGGCTGCCGCCCGGCGTCCTGCGCGAACACGGTGTACTGCCCGCCTCGTTGGACGAGACCTTGTCCCGCAGCCGCTTCGTGTTCGTGCTGGCCACCGTCACCGACGAAAGCCGCCACCTCATCGGCGAGCGCGAGCTCCACCTTCTCCCGGACGGCGCCCGGCTCGTCCTGGTCAGCCGCGCCCCGGTCGTCGACTACCCGGCGCTCCTCTCCCACGTCGCGCGCGGGCGCCTCATGGCCGGCATCGACGTCTGGCCGGACGAACCGGTCGCCCCCGACGACCCGGCCCGCTCCCTCGACGGTCTCGTCCTGTCCGCACACCGTGCGGGCGGCATCCCGGCGGCCTTCGAGACCATCGGCGACATGGTTCTCGACGACCTCACCCTCATCGCCCAGGGACTTCCGCCCGCCCGGATGCAGACCGCCGCCCGTGAACTGGTCGGCCGCTACCGCAACCGCCCCGTGACCTGAGGGACCGTCCATGACCGCACAGCCCCACCCGGCCTCCGCGCTCGACATCCCCTGCGACGGCCTGCTCTTCGACAACGACGGGGTCCTGGTCGACTCCGATCACGGCGTCGACCGGGCATGGAGCCAATGGGCCCGTGACCGCGGCCTGATGCCGGAACAGGTGACCGCCATGGTGCACGGCCGCCGGTCGGCCGACACCGTCGCCCTCCTGGTGACCGACCCGGACGAACGGCCGGCGGCACTCGCCGCGATCGACCGTATGGAGGTCGAGGCCGCAGGCACCACCACAGCGCTCCCCGGTGCCCTCGACCTCCTCACGAGCCTGCCGCGCGAGCGGTGGGCGGTGGTCACCTCCGGAGTCACCCTCCTGGCACGGGCCCGCCTCGCGGCGGCGGGACTGCCCACTCCGCCCGTGCTCATCACCGCGGACGATGTCAGCCACGGCAAACCAGCCCCTGACGGCTACCGCGCCGCGGCCCGAAAGCTGGGCTTCGCCCCGGCCCGGACGGTCGTCTTCGAGGACAGCGCCGCGGGGGCGGCGGCCGGAGCCGCGGCAGGCGCGGTCGTCGTCGGGGTCGGGCGGCGCGCCCTGGCCACCCACGCCCCCGTCGTCGTCCGCGACCTGCGCGGCCTCGCCTGGCACGACGGCGTACTCAGTCTCGCCGCCGCGGACCTGCTGCGCCGGTGAGCGGAGTGATGGACGGGACCGCGCCTCAGTACCCGCCTCCGCCGCTGGCGGAGCCGGTCGACGGTGAGGCCGACGTGGAGGCCGCGGTGCTGACCGCGTTGCCGCTGGGGCTGACCACGTATCTGACCGAGCGGCGAGTTCGCTGCCTTCACCGTGGCGGCGCCGCCGGTCGACGCGGAGGCACTGGCGCTCGCGGTGGTGGCGCCGACGCTGGAATGGGGGTGAGGGACGTCGGGGAACTGGAGCTGCCGCATCCGGAGGCGGTGGCCGCAACGGCGGCCACGCCAACGGCGAGGGAGATGACGCGCTTCATGACAGACCCCTTGACCTGGGGGGATGGACATCAGCCGATCGGAGTCCTTCGGCGCCGAGGTGCGGAGGGCCCGTCAGCCGTTGTGTCCCGACGGGTGCTTGTCGTAGTTGTCGTTCCAGGACGCCTTCGCGCCGGAATCACCGATGCGGTACACGTCGACGACCGCGCCGGCGGACACGACCACCGCCAGTACGGCGGCGGTCGCGCGCAGAGCCGTCGGCAGGCTCCGCCGCGCGTCGGCGGACGGAACGTTCTCGGCGGCCGGCTCCCCGGACCGTGCGGTCCGGCGCCCCAGCCACCAGACCCCGAGCGTCACGAGGAACAGCCCTATCGCCCACGGCAGTAGACCGTCGCCCAGTTCCGCGTGCTTACGCACCAGAGGATCGTCGCCCACACGGGCCTTGAGCCACTCCCCGGCATGCGTCGTGACCGGCACCAGCGCCAGGGTCACCAGCCCCAGCAGCGGAAGCGACAGCCCCATGCGCCGGGCATACCGGGGCTGGACCGCGCAGACCACCGCGGCCAGGGCCGTCAGCGGCACCAGCACCACCACGAAGTGCACGAACAGGACGTGCGCCGGAAGGCCGTTGATATGCGTAAGACTCATGGGGGGCTTCTCCACGGACGAGGACGTGCGCAGCGGGCCCACCGGGCAACCCGGCCGCCGCTGCTCGGAAGGAGATCGCAGCCTTCCACGCCAACTTCTCAAGTCCTTCTGAAATACGGCCCGCCGGCAGCCGTCCGCCCAGAGGAGTCCCCGGCTCAGCGGCCGGTCAGGCTGAGCGCGACATCGACGATCGTCGCTGTGTCGATCCCGTGAATCCTGTAGGCGTCTTGGAGGGCGGACGACTGGCCGAACTCGGTGACGCCGAGGTTTTTGGTCCGGTCACCGCGCAGCCCCGCCAGGAAGGCAAGCGTGTGGGGGTGGCCGTCCATGACGGTGAGCACGGGGGCAGGGCTCTCCGAGGGAAACAGAGCCGAGGCGATATCGCTCCCCTTGCCTTGCGCGGACCGGAAGATGAGGTCCGGGCTCGTCAGGCACACGATTCCGGCGGTCACACCGAGCCCGGTCAGGGCATCGGCCGCCGCCACGACCTCAGGCATGATCGCTCCCACCCCGACCAGGGTGACCCGCTCGTCGGCGAGGGGATGATCGGTCAGGCGGTAGCCGCCGGCAACGGCATGGCGTCGGCGGCGCTCCAGCAGGAGAGGGTCCTCGGGCAAGCGGGCAAGCGCTTGGTCCACCGGGCGGGTCGAGAGCCGGAAGTACGCCGACGTCCCGCCGGGGACCCCCACGTGGTCGATCGCGTCCAGGAAGCACCACTCGAGGTCCTGGGCGAACGCCGGCTCCCACGCGACGCAGCCCGGCTGCTGCAACCCGATCGACGGAGTCGTGATCGACTGGTGCGCTCCTCCCTCGGGAGCGAGGGTGACGCCCGACGGCGTGCCGACGATGATCGACTGACCACCGGCGTAGATGCCGTAGGACCAGGGTTCCAGGGCTCGTGAGAGGAACGGGTCGTAGATGGTGGCGATCGGGACCAGCCGCTCGGCCCACCGCGACCAGGTCGAACCGAGCTCGCTGAGCAGGCTCACCAGGTTGACCTCGGCGATACCGAGCTCGATGTGCTGACCACCGGCGCCCTCGGACCATTTGAGAACCCGTTCGGGGTCATCGGCGAACCAGTCCGGTCGGTCCGCGACCGACCAGACCCCCGTCTTGTTGATCCAGCCGCCGAGGTTGGTCGAGGACGCGACGTCCGGACTACAGGTCACCACGCGGCGCGCCACTTCCGGTGCCTCGCGGGTCAGATCGGTGAGAAAACGACCCAGAGCCGCCTGGGTCGAGATCGGAGCGCGGTGCTTCCGGGACAAGGCGGCGGGAACGGCATCGGGCCGAGGATTCGTGACAGCGGCGCGCCGCCGCAGGGCGTGCCCGCGCTCCGCGCACAGCGTCGCCGCGAAGGACCCGTCCTGGAACCGTCGCCACGGGTCGGCCGGGTTCGCGCCGACCGACTCGGCGAGCGCCACCATCTGGACGTCGGTGAGCAAGGCAGAGTGGTTGTTCGGATGCCCTTCCGTAGGCAGGCCGCGCCCCTTCACCGTGTAGGCGAAGACGACCGTCGGCCGATCCGGATCCACGTGGGCGAAGGTGTCGAGCAACAGGCCGATGTCGTGCCCGCCCAGGTCCCGCAGGGCCACCGCGAGATGGTCGGAGGGTACCGACCGCAGCAGCTCGCGCAGCGCTTCGGACCCGTCGTCGCCGACGATCCGGTCGGCGACCTGCTCGGCGTCGACACGCAGGAGGCGCTGGTACTCCTCGTTGGGCATCGTCTCCAGCCGCGTACGCAGGTCGTCCCCTCCGGGACGGTCGAAGAGCGCGCTGACCTTCCGCCCCCACTTGAGCGTGATCACCTGCCACCCGGCTGCCTCGAACATGCCCATGAGGCGGTGGATCTGGACGTCGGGCACGATGCGGTCGAGCGACTGGCGGTTCAGGTCGACGACCCACAGCAATTCGCCCATCTTCGCCGTGGAGGGGTCCGCGACGGCCTCCCAGACCGCGCCCTCGTCGAGCTCGGCGTCCCCGAGAAGGCTGATGAAGCGGCCCGCCTCGGGCGTGGAGTCGAAGTGCGAGGTCAGATAGCGGTGGGACATGGCCGCCCAGAGCGCGGCAGTCGCCCCGATGCCGACCGAGCCGGTGGAGAAATCCACGGTGTCGGGATCCTTGAGCCGACTGGGGTAGGACTGCAACCCGCCCTTGGAGCGAAGTGTCGTGAGGTACTTGGCGTCAAGGTCGCCGATGAGGTAATTGATCGCGTGGAGTACGGGGGACGCGTGCGGCTTGACCGACACCCGGTCGTTCCGGGTCAGCTCGGCGAACCAGAGCGAGACCATGATGTCGACCATCGAGGCGCTGGACGATTGATGGCCCCCGACCTTGACGCCACTGGCGTTGGGACGGCCGCGGTTCGCCGCGTCGACGATCGACGTGGCGATCCAGAGCACCTTGCGGGCGATCTCTCGCAGCACCTCCTCCGCGGGAGCCGCCGATGCCACGGAAGAGGAGGTCACGGTCATCGGATTGCCTCGCAGACATGCGGTGGACGCGCGCGGTGTACGCGCCGCGACGGGGTGGGATGACACGGACGACGACCTCCGGGGCGCGCCGGACCGCCCGGCCGCCGCGCGGCCCGCGTACCGCCGGCCGTCACGGCGCAGAGGACTCCGACCGGGGCGGTCACCGCGGAGAGGCTTCCGACCGGGGAGCGACCCGCATCTGCGACGCGAGGTGGGTCGCGGGTCCGCCGGGCCCGTCCGCCCAGAGGAAGGTGGCCGCCACCGGCTCGGTCACGGGCGGCATCGACATGAGGAACGTCGTTCCGCCCGCGTAGGTCATCGGCGTCGAGAAGTCCCCGTGGAAGTCTGCCCACCGGCCGCTCGTCGTGAAGGACGCGATGAGACCCGATGCCTCCGCCCGTACGTCGATCGTCGCCTCGTCGCTCATCCGGAACCGCCCGACGTACGGCGTGACGTCGATGTCCGCGTCGACCGGGCCCGGCGTGGTCGGCAGGCCGACGCCGACCAGCTCCCGCAACAGCTCGGACACCAGCTCGTCACCCATGCCCTGGATGTCACCGCTCGCCATGACGCAGACGGCGACGCCGTGGTCGGGCGCCAGGACCAGCCGGGACTGCTGACCGCAGGTGCTCCCGATGTGGCCGACGATCCGCGGCTCGAGACGCTCGATCGACCATCCCCAGCCCCACGCGGGACCCCGGCTCGGATCCGGCTGCGCGATGTGGGGCTCCCGCATGGTCCGCGCGGTCCGCGGACTCATGAGTCGCGCGCCCGAAGGCGCCAGACCGTCCTCGAGGTGGTGCCTGGCGAACGCCAGGAGGTCGGCCGGGGTTGCCGCCAGCGTCCCCCCGCACGGCCCCGACGTCCGTGGGTCGAGCCAGGTCGAGACCGGCGTGAGATCGTACGACCCCGGCGCCGCCGGTACGTGGCCGACCACGAGCGGTCTCGTCATGGTCTCCTCGGGAAGCGTCGAGGTGCTGCCGAGCCCCAACGGTTCGATGAGGCGCGTCCGCAACGCCTCGTCCCAGGTCGATCCGGTCACGCACTCGATGAGCCGGCCCAGCACGTTGTACCCGGAGTTGGAGTAGGAGAACACCGCTCCCGGCCGGTGCAGCTGAGCCAGGCCGCTGTAGCTCTCAACGATCTTCTCGACGGCGTCGTCGCTCCGGACGTCCGGCTCGGCGGCATCGCCGAAGAACCCGCCGGAGTGCGTGAGCAGTTGTCCGACGGTGACGGTGCGCGCCACCTCCTCGTCCTCCAACCGCAGCGGCGGCGTCAGGTAGTGATTCACCGGCGAGGACAGGTCGACCAGCCCCTCGTCCACGAGCTGGAGGACGAGCGTCGCGGTCCACACCTTGGTGATGGAGGCGAGCAGGAACACCGAGTCCGTCGTCACCGGAACGGTCGTACCCAGCTTCGCGATCCCGGTGGCGACGACCGTGGTCCTCCCGTCGACCAGCACGCCGGCCGCCGCCCCCGGGACGCCGTACCGATTCGCGAGATCGTCCAGACGCTGCTGGAACTCCCGTCGGTCCACCCTTGGTGTCGTCATATCGGACAGTGTGCCGGGCCGCTGCCCTGGATTCGTTGTCCGGCCGTACGAAGAGCGCCGCTTGTCTTCGGAGCCACTCACCAATCACGCCGTCGGAGCGGCGAGGAGGATTCGGCCATGCCCAACACCCCCTACCTGCACGTCGACCTGGATCGGCTCGACCGGAACATCCGGCGAGTCGCACAGTGGGCCGCGACGAACGACCTCGCGCTCCGCCCGCACGCCAAGTCCCACAAGTCGCCCCGGATCGCCCGGCGCCAGATCGCGGCCGGCGCTGTCGGATTGACGGTGGCGACGATCGGTGAGGCGGAAGTCTTCGCGGACAGCGGCGTGACCGACTTCTTCATCGCCTACCCCCTGCACATCGACGGCCAGGCGGCCGGCCGGCTCGGCGCTCTGGCGGACAGGGCCCGCATCGCGATCGGCGTGGACTCGGCCGAGGGCGCCGCCCGGGCGGGTGACCTGGTCGGCCGCCTCGGCGTGGAGGTGGTCATCGAAGTGGACTGCGGTCACCACCGCAGTGGTTGCCGCCCCTCGGACGCGGGCCTGGTCGCGACCGCCGCCGCGCTCTCGGGTGCGAAGGTCGCGGGAGTCTTCACGTTTCCGGGACACAGCTACGCCATGGACGCCGGGGCGACGGCCGCCGCAGACGAGGCACGAGCGCTCTCGGTCGCGCGCGCGGCCGTGGAGGACGCCGGAATCGAGGTCGCGGTGGTCAGCGGCGGATCGACGCCGAGCCTGGCCGACACCCGGCCCGAGGCGGTCACCGAGGTGCGCCCCGGGGTCTACGTCTTCGGGGACGCGCAGCAGTGGGAGCTGGGGACGACGCATCCCGATGACGTCGCGCTGACCTGTCGTGCGACGGTCGTCAGCCACGCCGGAGGCCGTGCGGTCCTGGACTCCGGCAGCAAGGTGCTCGCCGCCGACAAGGCTGCCTTCAACACCGGAGGAGGACGTCTGCTCGACCACCCGGACGCCCGGATCGTTCTCGTCTCCGAGCACCACGCCGTCGTGGACATGGGCGGCGCCCCGTTGCCCCCGCTGGGGAGCCAGGTCGCGGTGGTGCCCAACCACTGCTGCGCGGCCGTCAACCTGGCCGAGCGGCTATGGATCGACGAGGGAGGCGGCCTGCGCCCCTGGGCCGTCGCCGCGCGAGGGCGCAACAGCTAGAAGACTTCCCGCGCCGAAGGTCCCCGTGTGGTGAACCCGCACCAATCCCCGCCCGAGGTTCGGTCTCATTCACGAAACGAGGCCGCCGGGGGAGTGACAGTTTGATCGCTCGAGGCACCTTGACGGCCTCGTCGTCGATCGCCAATCCGCGAAGGAGAACGCGCTGTGTCCATCGAGGACTTCGCCCGCCACCCGCTCACCTTCGGCCCCAGTCCGGTGCACCCGCTCCCACGTCTGAGCGCCCACCTCGGCGGTGCCTCGATCTGGATGAAGCGGGAGGACTGCAACTCCGGGCTGGCCTACGGCGGTAACAAGACCCGCAAACTGGAGTACCTCATTCCCGACGTGCTGGCCCAAGGAGCCGACACGCTGGTGTCGATCGGGGGCCACCAGTCCAACCACACCCGGCAGGTCGCCGCGGTCGCCGCCCATCTCGGGCTGGAGTGCGTCCTGGTCCAGGAGAACTGGGTGCCTTCCTGGACCGATCCGCTGAGCACCGAAGTCGGCAACATCCTGCTCAGCCGGGTGATGGGAGCAGAGGTACGACTCGACCCCGCCGGTTTCGACATCGGCTTCCGTGACTCGTGGCGGCAGGCCCTCGACGACGTGGAGAAGCGCGGCGGCAAGCCCTACGGCATCCCCGCCGGCGCGTCCGACCACCGCCTCGGCGGTCTCGGCTTCGCCAACTGGGCGTACGAGGTGGCCCGGCAGGAGCAGGAGCTCGACACCTTCTTCGACACCGTCGTGGTCTGCACCGTCACCGGTTCGACGCACGCGGGCATGATCGCGGGCTTCGCGGCACTCGAAGACGCGGGCGGCCGACCCCGCCGGGTCATCGGCATCGACGCCTCGGCCACCCTCGACAAGACGGTCGACCAGGTCGGTCGGATCGCCCGGAACACCGCGGATCTCATCGGGCTGAGGCGTGACCTGCGGGACGACGAGATCACCGTGCTCCCGGGCTGGGCCGGAGACGAGTACGGGGTCCCGGTGCGGTCGACCCTCGACGCGATCCGCCTCACCGGCAAGACGGAGGGGATCATCATCGACCCCGTCTACGAAGGCAAGTCGATGGCGGGCCTCATCGACCTGATCCGCGACGGCGACATCCCGAAGGACTCGAACGTGCTGTACGCGCATCTCGGCGGCCAGCAGGCACTGAACGCGTACGCCAAGGCGTTCTGATGCCCGCGCTGAGGGGGAGCACGAGAGAGGTCCGAGCCCTGTGGAACTGCCGGATCCCGATGCGCGACGGCGTCGAGCTGGCCGCCGACATCATGGTCCCGGCCGGTGACGGCCCGTTCCCGGCCGTGGTGACACGAACCCCGTACAACCGCAAGCCGGGAATCTGGATGCGGCGGCTCGTCGCCGCCGGTTACGCCTACGTCATGATCGACATGCGCGGACGCGGCGACTCCGGCGGTGACTTCCAGCCCTTCGTCCAGGACAGCGACGACGGCTACGACAGCGTCGAGTGGGTCGCCGAGCAGACCTGGTGCACGGGCCGGGTCGGCATGGTCGGGCTCAGCTACGAAGGTCTCACCCAGTGGTGGACCGCTCGGGCCCGGCCGCCGCACCTGCGGTGCATCGCGCCGATGGCCATTGGAGTCGCCGGCCTCGGCCCGCGGCCGAGCTTCAACACCGGTGTCCCGCACCTCTACTGGAGCTGGTGGTTCCACCAGGTGACCGGACGTACCCAACAGCACTACGGCGCTCCCTCATGGGGGCACAACATCAGGCACCTGCCGCTGCGCACCCTCCACGAGCAGGTCGGCACCGGTGGACGGTGGTGGCCGAAGTACGTGGACGGGGAGATCGACTACCTCGGCGAGGCGTTCGTGCTCAGCGACGACGACTGGGCGAACCTCGACCTGCCCGTGCTCGTCACCGTCGGCTGGTGGGACGACCAGACCACGATGGCGACGTGGGCCCGGCTGGCGCGGTCGCCCGCGGGCGCCAGGGCCCAGCTCCTGATCGGAGCCTGGGACCACGGAGGGAACCGTTCGCCGAGCCCGGTGCTGGGAGGACTGGATGTCTCCCCGTCGGTCATGGACACCGTCGGACACGTCGAGCGCTTCCTCGCACGGCACCTCAGGGACGACGACGAACCCGCTGATGCCCACCCGTGCCGGGTCTTCCGGACCGGGACGATGCGGTGGGAAGACCTGGACGAGTGGCCGTCCACCGCGGTCGAGCCGACGAGTTGGTACCTGGCCAGCGGCGGCGACGCCCGCACACTGAGCGGAAACGGCCGGCTCACCCGGACTCCGGAGAAAGCCGCCCGCGACACATACGTCTTCGACCCGGAGAACCCGGCCAGGGACTTCACCAACCTCGACCTGTTCGCCTGGAGCGACCCGCCCCACGACCATCGCTACCTGCTGCGCCGCCCCGACGTCCTCGTCTACCCGGGTCCGGCCCTGGACGAGCCCGTCCACGTGAGCGGCCAGGCCGAGCTGGACGTCTTCGTCTCGCTGGACGCGCCCGACGCGGACCTGAGCGTTCTGCTGCTCGACGTCCATCCCGACGGCCGGATGATGCTCGTCGGCAGCGAACTCGGGTCGTGCGGGCTACAGCGGATCTCGATGCGGTCCGGGCCCGGCTCACCGCCCGTCAGCCCCGGGGAGATCGTCGGCCTGCGCATCCCGCTGGTCTGGCTCCACCACACCTTCCTGCCGGGGCACCGCATCGCGCTCGCGGTGACCGCGGGCGCGTTCCCCGCCTTCTCACGCAACCTCGGCACCGGTGAGCCCTGGGCCGACGCCGTGGAATCACGCGTGGTGAGCGTGACCGTTCACCACGGCCCGGAGCACCCCTCGCGGCTCGTCCTGCCCGTCGAGAACAGCGGGGGAGCGGTATGAGGTTCACCGATGTCTCCCGTGTGCGCTCCCGCTTCGACGTACGGGTCGAGGCGAGGGACGGGGTCGACCTGTCCGTCGACGTCTACATGCCGCCTGCCCCCGGTGATCACCCGGTCCTCGTCACCCGCACGCCCTACGACAACAACCGCGCGGACCAGAAGCCTCCTGCGAGCACGGCGCCGCAGGTCCCCTCGGACCGCTTCAAGCTCCTTGCCGCGCGCGGATACATCGTGGTCGCGGGTGACGTGCGCGGCCGGGGTGACTCGGACGGGGATTTCGAGCCGTTCCTCCACGAGGCCGCAGACGGCGCCGACATCGTCACGTGGGCCCGTGACCTTCCCGGGTCCAACGGCCGCCTCGGCTGCTTCGGCGCGGGCTACGCCGGGTTCGCGGCGCTCGCCGCCGCGTCGGCCGCTCCGGTGGACGCGCTCGCCGTGTGGTCCCCGTTCGCGGCGGCCGAGGGCCTGCCGTCGCGGGGCGGTGCCGTGCGACTGGACTGGTTGTTCTGGATGCACCTCGTCGGTGGCCGGGTACGAGGGCCCGTCGACGCGCCGCCCTGGAAGTCGGTCTTCAGCAGCAGGCCGCTGGCCGGCATGCACGAAGCGCTGGGCAGACCGGACGCGCCGTGGCCCGACTGGCTCGCCCACCTCGACCCCCAGGACCCGTACTGGAGCAGCCTGGCTGTGGGCGGCGGGACGAATGCGAGCGCGCCGACCCTCCTGGTCTCCGGCCGGTGGGACAGCGGGCTGGGCGCCACGATGGCGCACTGGGAGACCGTCTCCTCCGCCGGAGGGGAGCACTCGCTGGTCGTCGGCCCGTGGGACTCAGCCGGAACCCGGAGACCGGTGAGCGTCGTCGGCGGGGTCGAATGGGGGCCCCGTTCCGTCGTCGACCCCGACGAACTGCTCCTCGAGTGGTTCGACCACCACCTGCGGGACGACCCGTCGTCCTGGGCTCCCGCCCCCGTGCGCGTCTTCGTCACGGGCCGCAACGCCTGGGAAGACCTCGACCGGTGGCCGGTGGCCGACGAGGTCGAGACCTTGTGGCTGACCTCCGAAGGGCGGGCGAACACCCGGATCGGGGACGGACGACTGACGCGCGACGCGACACCCCGCGAGGCGGCCGATCACTTCGTCCACGATCCCGGGAATCCCGTTCCGTGGCAGCCGGATCACGGGTCCTTCTCACGGAGCGGCCCAGCGGGATTCACCCTTGAGACGTCGTTCGCGACCAGCCGCGACGACACGCTCACGTACACGGCGGCGACCGTCGACGTTCCCACACTCGTCCGCGGCACGCCGGTGGTCCATCTGTTCGCCGGGACCGATCGCGATGACGCGGACTGGATGGTGTCCCTCGAGGACGTGTTCCCGGGCGAGACGAGAACGGTTCACCTGGCACACGGGGTCGTGCGCGCGGGATCGGTGCCCGCGTTCCGGACAGGTGTGCCGGTCGGCTACAGGATCGCGATGACGGACGTGGCGCACGAGCTCCAGCCGGGGCACGCCCTGCGCCTCGTGGTGACCTCCAGTCTCTTCCCGCTCTACGCGATCAACCTCGGCTCCGCCGACTACCTCGGTGCGACGGAGGCCGAACGCGGTACGCACTCCGTCTTCCACGGGCCCCGCCTGCCCAGCAGGATCGAGCTCCCCCTCCACCGAATGGAGAACCATGACCAGGCTCCGTGACCTCGGCATCGAGATCGGGATTCTTCCCTCAGGACCCCGCAACGCCATCAGCGACGTCTCCGGCGTCACCGTCGGTCACGCGACCGTCATCCGCGACGACGACGTCATCGCCCGTACCGGCGTGACCGTGATCCGTCCACGGCCGGGACACGTCAGGACACATCCGTTGTTCGCGGGCTGCGCCACGCTCAACGGCAACGGTGAGATGACAGGTCTCGAGTGGGTTCGCGAGAGCGGTCTGCTCACGACCGACGTGGCCCTCACGGGCACCCACAGCGTCGGCGTCGTCAGGGACAGCCTGGTCGCGATCGAGACGGCGCACGACACCTTCCGCAACGCCTTCTCCCTGCCGGTGGTGGGCGAGACCGCGGACCTCGCCTTCAACAGCGGGAACGCCCAGTTCGTCACCGGCGAACACGTCCGAGCGGCCTACGAGTCGGCGTCCGCCGACGTCGAGGAGGGGAGTGTCGGAGGGGGAACCGGCATGGTCTGCCACGGGTTCAAGGGCGGGATCGGAACGGCGTCGCGTCGTCTCGACGCGTCCGCGGGCGGCTGGACCGTGGGTGTGCTCGTCCAGGCGAACCACGGGACCCGCCCCGACTTCAGGGTCGACGGCCGGCCCGTGGGCCGTGACGCGCGCCTGGCACACGTCCCGCTGCCGGCCCGGACCCAGCCGGGCGGAGACCCGCCCATGCCGCCCGGCTCGGGTTCGATCATCGTGATCGTGGCGACGGACGCTCCGCTGCTGCCCGGCCAGTGCCGTCGGCTGGCGACCAGGGCGAGCATCGGCATCGGCCGGGTCGGCGGCGGCATCCAGGACTCGAGCGGTGACATCATGCTCGCCTTCTCCACGGCGCCGCAGAACGTGCCCACCGAGGGCTACGCGGGCGGTCACCCGCTGGTGGCGCCCCATTCCGCGGTTCCGCACCAAGCCTTGGACGACCTGTTCCGCGCCGTCGTCGAGGCCACCGAGGAGTCGATCATCAACGCGATGCTCGCCGCTCCCACGATGACCGGTGCGCGCGGCTTCACGGCGTACGGGCTCGAGCCGGACGCACTCCTCGCGGCCTTCCCATCGGCGACCTGAGGCAAGCCGCCCCCGGTTCGGCTGGCAACCACCCGGTGAACGGCCGGGCCAGACCAAGGAAGAAGGGACGGTCTCATGGCCGGTTCTGTCTACATCAGCGTGGACATGGAGGGAGTCGCGGGTGTTTCGCGGCTGCACAACACCGTCCCCGGGCACCGGACCTACGCACGCGGCCAGGAGCTCATGACCGAGGAGGCCAACGCCGCTGTGGCGGGGGCGTTCGACGCGGGAGCCACCCACGTGGTGGTGGCGGACAGCCACGGGCCGATGGACAACATCCTGCCCGCCCTGCTGGACCCGCGTGCACGTCTCGTCAACGGCAGCCCCCGTACCTGCGGCATGGTGCACGGCCTGCACGGCGACTTCGACGCGGCCCTCTTCATCGGCTACCACGCGGCCGCGGGAACACCCGGAGTGCTCTCACACACGTTCACCGGATTCTGGTCGGAACTCCGGCTCAACGGTCGGGCCGCGTCCGAGGCAGACGTCAACGCCCTCTACGCCGGCCGGTTCGGAGTCCCGGTGAAGCTCATCACCGGAGACGACCGGACCTGTTCGGCCGGTCTCGCCGGAGTCGAGGCGGTCCACCGCGTCGAGGTCAAGCGCTACCTCTCCTACAACTCGGCCGACGCCCTCTCCCCGGCCACCGCCAGGGCGCACATCCGGGAAGGCGCGGCGCGAGCCGTGGCGGATTCGTCGATCCGGCCGCCGGTCGTCCCTCACGACCTGGTGGTGGAGATCGACCTGAAGCTGTCGACGAGCGCTGATCTGATCGCCATGATTCCGACGGCCGAGCGCTCGTCGGAGTACACCGTGCGGATCCGGTGCGCCACCGTGGACGAGATCTACGACTTCGTCAGCGTCGCCGGAGCACTGGCCGCCCACGTGGTCGCCACTCAGGCGACCGCCTCGCCGTGACGCGGCGAATCACTCGACGGCGGGGTTCATCAGACGCATCTGGAGCATCAACGCGAATCTCTCGTCCGGGTTCTCCAGGTCGATCTTCCCGACCTCGCTGAGCCGCTTGAGCCGGTAGCGGAACGTGTTGTGGTGCACACCGGCCGAGGCCGCGGCGGCGTGGATGTCGCCGAAGGCGTTCAGCCAGCACTTGAGAGTTGCCAGGAGGCTGCCGTTGCGCCGCTCGTCGTACTCGAGGATCAGGCTCAACGGACCGGTCACCGGGTCGTGGCGTGCCAAGGACAAGTCCTGGAGCTCCAGCACCAGCGCGTCTATGTGCACCTCTGACATCGTGGCCGCGGTGCCCGCCGTCCCTCGCGTACGCAGTACGCGCAGCGCACGGTCGGCCCGCGTCCGCGACTCGTTCAAGCGGATCGGGTCGCTGATCGCGGTGCCGATGCCGATGACGGCCGGCACCCGCGTCCCCGTCCGCTTCAGGAAGTCGGCCGCGAGCCGCTTGGCGCGCTGCTCGTTCTGGTCGGCGTCCCCGGTGAGCGATACCAGCCCGTACGACACGTCGCCGAGCAGGGCCGTCGCCGACCGCGGCGCGACCGAGGTGAGGTGCATCGCGAACGCGTCCGCCAACTGCTGGCGTTCCCTCGCCTGCCGGGAGGGATCGGTCTGTCCGTCGCCGTGGTCGACGATGTCCATGGCGACGACATTGACGGTCTTCCCGAGCAGCCCGAGGCGGCCGAGCGCGTGCGCGGCTTTGGGCCCGCCTTCGAGGGCGGTGGCCACCAGGTCGGAGCGCAGGCGGTGGTCGACGTCGGCTCCGGCTCGTCGGCGCAGCAGGTGGAGGGCGACGAGCTTCGCGGCGTCGGCCAGGGCCTGCGACCGCTCGGTGGACGGCGGTCCGGTGACCGCCGCCCAGATCGATCCCAGGATCTCGTCACCGGCACGCACCGCGATGGCCAGGCGCGGGATCTCGTTCTCGCTGATCTTGGAGGCCTCGATGTACAGCGGCTCCTCCGTTTGGTAGAGGGCCTTGAACACCCCCCGGTCCTCGTCCTCGCGGAGGTAGACCTCGGGCACCTGGCGGTCGAGGATGGTCCGGATGCGAGCGGCGTCGGCCTCGTCCTGCCGTCCCGAGAACGCCAGCACGCGGTACCGGCGGTCCTCGATGGTGACCGGCGCGTCGATCAGTGCCGCCACGGCGTTGGCGAGGGCGAAGAGGTCGCCCGCGGCGACACCGCCCAGGGTGCTCGTCACCTCGTCCCCGACATCGTCCTGGGCCACGATGGTCCGGAGCATGTCCGCGAGCTGAAGCCAGTCCGCGTTCTCCGCCAGCGCGAGCAGGGCGACGCCCGCGTCGCGGGCGGCGTTGAGCACTTCTGGCTCGCGGTCCACGGGCGCCCGCACGATCAGGGCCGCGGCGCTCTGTGTCCCGAGAACGCGCAGCAGCTCCGCGATGCCGGACGCGCCGTACACCCCGATGCCGAGGACCAGCGCCTTGGGCAGGAGCGTGTGGTTCTGTCCGTGGTCGTGGACGACGACGGCCCCGACCTGCTCGTGGGCACTCACGTCGGCGACGACCACGTCGAGGAACGTACCGCCGAGGTCATTGAGGATCCTCGACAAGCTCGCACGCTGCGGTTTGGACGTCTCGCTCATATCCGCCGGAGTCTACGGGACGCTCCGCCGCGCGTCTTGGGAAGAACGAACGAACGCGCGGCCTCCGTTCGTTGACCGAAACCGAGGCGTGGCCGGGCCGTTGTGCGCCTTCGTTACATTGAACGATTCCAGGCGGAAAATTGGGCGGATCGTCACCAGGTCCGCGCCGTTCGACGGCCATAGCCTCATCCAAACCCGTGAGCCTGATCACACGGGCGGCACACAACCGGCTGGGGGCTGGACCTCTGGCCCGAGGAGGACGGGTCATGAAGCGTAAACGGTCCATCAGACTCGTGGCGGTCAGCGCCACCGTTGTCTGCTTGGCAGCGCTACTGGCTGCCTGCAACGGCGCCGAGAAGCCGGGAGCGACCGGCGGCAGGGCGGACCTCCTGCGGTGGGGCATCGTCGCGGACAGCCTCGACAGCATCGACCCGCTCACGCTGACCTCGGGCAACAACCTTCTCGCCACGGTCTACGACGCCCTGCTCACCGCCGACCCGAAGGGCCAGCTGGCCCCGGGGCTCGCGGAGTCGTGGGACACCCCGGACCCGCGCACGTACATCTTCCACCTGCGCAAGGGCGTCACGTTCTGGGACGGCACCGAGATGACGTCCGCTGACGTGGTCGCCTCGCTGGACTACGAGCGCCTGGCGCCGTCCCCGTACGAGTCGCTGTTCGTGAACGTGAAGGACGTGACCGCCAGGGACGCGAACACCGTCGTCGTCACGCTCAAGCAGGCTGATTCCAGCGTCCTGTCGCTCCTCGCCAGCGTGGGAGCGAGCATCTTCCAGAAGAAGTTCTACGACGAGCACAAGGCCGACTTCGGCAAGCCGGGCACGCTGACCATGGCGACCGGGCCGTACCGGCTCGACCGGCTGAACCCGACCGAAGGCGCGGACCTCACCGCCAACCCGGACTGGTGGGGAGGCAAGCCGGCGATCCAGAGGGTGTCGGTCAAGCCCTTCAAGACCGTGACGAGCGCCGCGCTCGCCTACCGGTCCGGCCAGCTCGACGCCGCGTACCCGCTCGCGGACCCGCGGGCCTTCGCCGCCAGCTCCAAGGCGAAACTGGTGAAGGCCCCCGGGTGCAAGCAGACGTTCATGTCACTGAACACCCAGGTCGCCCCGTGGGACGACGTGCACGTCCGGCGCGCCTTCGCCTACGCGTTGGACCGCAAGGGCCTCGCCGCCGCCGAAGGCGACGGCGCCGTCACCTACGACAGCTTGTTCCCGGCCCAGGTCCTGGCCAAGGTGGCCGACAAAGCGGACATCGACACCATGATCGGCTCGCTCCCGCCCTACGCGTTCGATGTGTCCAAGGCGAAGGAAGAGATCGCGAAGTCGAGCCACCCGGGCAGCGTCAAGGGAACCTTCGAGGTTCCCGACGACGGAATCCGCCCCAAGATCGCTCAGGCCATCGCCGGAATGGTGGCGAAGGCCGGCATCGAGCTGGACGTCAAGGTCCTCTCCGAGGCCCAGTACACCCAGCGCGTCGGCGAAGGAGCGGCCAAGAAGAAGATCCAGCTCACGATCCAGCGACTTGACTGCTCGGAGGAGCCGAACACCACGGCCAGCTACCTCCTCGACAGCTCGCAGGCGGACATCGCCTACGCGAACTACGCCGCCTACAGCAATCCGGAGGCCGACAAGCTGGTCAACGCGGGGATCTCCACGGCCGACCGGGCGGGACGGTTCCAGGCGTACTCCGCCCTGGACAAGCTCGCCGCGCAGGACGTTCCCTACATCCCGCTCTACCTCGGTGAGAACGTCCTGGCGCTGTCGGACACCTTCACGTGGCCCGAGCTGAACCCGTTCTCCTCGGCCTACGGTCCGGCCGCGTGGGTGGCGCAGGTCAAGCCCGCGTCGTGACGGTGCCACGCGGCCGCGGTGACGCCGGCCGCGTGGGCCGCGAGCCCCAACGAGAAAAAGGCAACGATGCAAACACGAGCAATTTTCTTCCTAGTGCTGAGTCGGGTCCTGGTGTGCGCCGCGATGCTGGTCCTGATCTCGTTCGTCATCTTCTCTCTGCTGTACATCACGCCCGGCGACGCCGTGAGCAATCTGCTCGGCACCCGGAGGCGGACTCCTGAGACAGAGGAACTGCTCCGGCAGCAGTACCACCTGAACGACCCGTTCCTCACCCAGTACTGGATCTGGTTGAAGGACGCCGTCCGGTTCGATTTCGGAAACTCGTCGGTCTCGACGCTTCCGGTCACGGACGAGATCAAGGCGCGGCTGCCGAATTCCCTGCTCCTCGCGGGCGTGGCCTATCTGCTGACCATGCTCATCGGAATCCCCCTGGGGCTGGCCGCGGCGGTGAAGAAGTCGACGTTCGTCGACCGCGGGATCGTGGCGTCGGTGATCGTCGGATTCAGCACACCGGTCTTCGTGGGCGCCGTGGCCCTGCTCTACGTGTTCGGGGTCCTTTTCGGATGGTTCCCGGTCTTCGGGGCCGGCAGCGGCTTCGTCGACAAACTGTGGCACCTGACCCTCCCGGCGCTCGCGCTCGCGATCTCCGGCGTCGCGCTCATCGTCAAACACACGCGGGCCGTGATGATCAAGGTGCTCGACCAGGACTACGTGACCTTCGCCCGGGCACGCGGGATGTCGTCCCGCCGGGTGTTCCTGTTCTACGCGCTGCGCAACGGCATGATCCCCGTGATCACGGTCAGCGTGCCCCTGCTCGCGTCCTTGGCCACCGGAGCGGTCCTCGTCGAGGTCACCTTCTCGATCCCGGGGATCGGCGACCTGCTCGTGCGGTCCGCGTCGAGCCAGGACCTCCCCACACTCCAGGCCATCGCGCTGCTGGTGGCCGCGCTGATCATGTTCGCGAACCTGGCGGCAGACATGCTCTACCTGGCCGCGGATCCACGCATCAGGCACGGAAGGCCGACCGCATGAGTGCCGCAGTCCCGCAGCTCGAAGATCCCGCCAGGCCCACGCGTCGCTCGGCGCGCCCGTCCTGGACCGTACTGGCCTGCCTGGTGATCGTCGTCGGGGTCGTCGTCATGACCGTCCTCGGATCGGTCCTGGCCCCCCAGGACCCCGGCGCCCAGAACGTCTCGGACGTCCTCGCCTCGCCCAGCGCCGGGCACTGGCTCGGCACGGACGAACTCGGCCGGGACGTCTTCTCCAGACTGATCGCCGGAACACGCACCGCGTTCATCGGCCCGCTGGTCATCACCGTCGGCTCCATGCTGATCGGCAACCTGCTGGGTCTGTGGAGCGGGTACAAGAGAGGTGCCGTCGACGCGGTCGTCATGCGCTGGGTCGACTTCATGTGGGCGCTCCCCGGACTTCTCGTCATCGTGGTTGTCGCCGGTGCGTTCGGCGGCGGCTATTGGATGGCGGTGGCGCTCCTTCTCGTGCTGACGATCCCCTTCGACACACGCGTCATCCGAGGCGCGACACTGGAGCAGGCACTCCTGCCCTACGTCGAAGCCGCGCGTGCGCTGGGCCTGTCGAACCGACGGATCATGCTCTTCCACATCTGGCCCAACGTCTCCGCGACCGCCGTCGCCAACGCGTTCCTGACCTTCGCCGGCGCCATCGTGACGCTCTCAGGACTGTCATTCCTCGGATTCGGGGTCGACGCCGGTTCGCCGGACTGGGGCCTCATGCTCAAGGACGGAACCAGCCTGCTCTTCGAGAACCCCGCGGCGGCGCTCGGGCCCGGCGTCATGATCGTGGCGACGGCGATCTCGATGAACATCATCGGCGACTGGATGTACGAGGCGCTCTCGAGTCGTGGAGGAAGCAAGTGATGGCCCCCGAACAGTCGGACCGCATGACGCGAGGGATGACCTCGGACACGGTCCTGAAAGTGCGCGCCCTCGGCGTTGACGCGGTCGGTCCCGACGGTACCCACCCGATCGTGACGTCGTTCGGACTCGACCTGTCCGCGGGAGAGACGATCGGGATCGTGGGCGAGTCCGGAAGCGGCAAGACCATGACCGCCCGCGCCATCATGGGTCTCCTGCCCGGATCGCTCGTCGCGCGCGGCGAGGTCGAGTACGACGGCCGCAATCTGCTGGAGCTGTCAGAACGCGAGTGGAGTCACGTCAGAGGACGGGAAATCGGGCTCGTACTCCAGGACCCGTTCACGATGCTCAACCCCGTGTTCCGCTGCGGGCGCATCATCGAGGAGTCGCTGATCTGGGAGGGCCGTCGGCGCCCGCCGCGATCCGAACGCAGGGCGGAGGTCAACCGCCGGCTCGCCGAGGTCGGACTCACCGACCCCTCGGTAGCGGATCGGTACCCGTTCCAGCTCTCCGGAGGCATGCGTCAGCGCGTCGCTGTGGCCGCGTCGCTCGCCCGCGACCCGAAGATCCTGATCGCGGACGAACCGACGACGGCTCTGGACGTCACGACCCAGAAGGAGATGCTCACCCTCCTGCGCGGTGTCCAGAAGTCGCGCGGAATGAGCGTCGTACTGATCACGCACGATCTGCGGGTGGCCTTCGCGATGTGCGACCGCGTCTACGTGATGTACGGCGGATCGCTCATCGAGGTCGCGCCCGGCTCCGACCTGGAGGCCAAGCCGCTGCACCCCTATACCCAGGGCCTGTTGCTGGCCGAACCGTCGGTCGACCGTCGGGTCGCCGAACTCCCCTCCATCCCGGGGTCGGTCCCCAAGGCCCGGGAGACCACGGGCTGCTGTGCCTTCGCCACCCGGTGCGAGTGGGTCACGGACCAGTGCCGCCAGGGACCGCCGCCACTGATCGAGGTCGCCGACCTGCGGTATTCGGCCTGTGTCCGCCTGCCGGAGATCAGTTCCGACATGGCGGCGAAGCGGGCCAGGATCGACGTCGTGGAGGCTCCGGTGCGAGACGTACGGGCGGAGCGGCCGCTGATCGACATCCGGGACCTGCGCAAGGAGTTCCGCGTCGGACAGCGCACCGTCCACGCGCTCGCCGGGGTGTCGCTACAGGTGAACCAGGGGGAGAGCGTCGCCGTCGTCGGGGAGTCCGGTTCCGGCAAGACCACCCTCGCTCGCACGCTGCTGGGACTCGAGCGGTGCACCAGCGGCGACATCATGATCGACGGCATTCCCGCGCACGACTGGTCGCGGCTGAGCGCGGCGGATCTCCGTCGCCTCCGCGGAACCGTGCAGATGGTCTTCCAGGACCCCTACGCGAGCCTCAACCCGATGCGGAGCATCGGCTCGGCACTGTCCGAGGCGATCAGGTCGCACGAGAGCGCCACCAAGCACGCTTCGGGCGCGGTGGCCGACCTGTTGAAGACGGTCGGTCTTCCGGCCTCGTACGCGCAACGCAGGCCGTCGGCCCTCTCCGGCGGAGAGCGTCAGCGCGTCGCGATCGCCAGGGCCCTAGCCGTCAACCCACGGCTCCTGGTCTGCGACGAACCCGTCTCCGCCCTGGACGTCTCGGTGCGAGCCCAGATCATCAACCTCTTCGCGACGCTCCAGCGCGAACGCGGAGTCGGTTTCGTCTTCATCACGCACGACCTCTCGATGCTGCGGCAGATCACCGAGCGCGTCTGCATCATGTACCGCGGACGGCTCGTCGAATCCGGTCCGGTGGACCAGATCCTGGACCATCCGACCGATCCGTACACGATCAAACTGCTGCGGTCGATCCCCCGGTCGGACGCCGACTGGATCGACGCACCCGTGTCGACCGAGGTCTGACCGACCGATCCGCGCGCGATCCGCGGCGAAATCCGCCGGTTCGCCGCGGCGCGCCGCGCCCGGCCCGTCTGTCCGGGCCGACATGATCATCCGGCTTTCTGGTCCGAATGAACGAACAACGCGTCCGGAAGCCTTGGCAAAGTCCCTCCTTGAGCAACTGACGCACACGAGTGGAAGGGCTGCCGATAGTGGTGAATGGCGAGCATTGCGTGGTCGTTGGCGCCGGCGCCGCCGGCTTGTGGACGGCTTGGGCGCTGACCGAGGTCGGAATGCGCGTGACGGTGCTCGACGCCGGTGCCGCGGCGGCCGGCGCGTCCTGGGGCAACGCGGGCTGGATATGCCCCGCCCAGGCCGGGCCGGTGCCCGAGCCCGGCATCATCATGCACGGCCTCAAGGACCTGACCCGGCGTGATTCCGCGCTCCACTTCTCGCCCGCGGCCCTCCTGCGCCTCGGACCCTGGATCGCGACGTTCGCGCGCTACTGCAACGACCGGTCGTACTCCGACGGGCTGGCGGCGTTGTCCACGCTCGGGTACCCGTCCTTCAAGCTCATCGAACGGCTCGGCCTCGACGAGCACTTCGACAAGACCGGTCTCCTGACCGTCTCCAAGAACCCCGCGGACATCGAGCACTTCATCGAGAAGATCGCGCCGCTGGTCAAGTTCGGGCAGGGAGCCACGACAGAGGTCCTGACGGGCAGCGCGGTCCAGGACCTGGACCCCACGGTGCCACGAGGCCAGGCGGCAGCGTTGATCGGCAACCACTGGCAGATCGTTCCCCACGCCTACATGGCGGCGCTGATCGAGAAGGTGGTCGCCGCAGGTGTCGAGATCCGCGAGCACGAGCCCGTCGAGCACCTCCACGCGCAAGGCGGACGGGTGCGAGCGGTGCGCACGAACCGCGGTACGTACGAGGCCGACCACGTGGTTCTCGCGGCGGGAGTGAACACCACCGCGCTGGCACGCTCGATCGGCCATCGCCTTCCGGTGATCGGCGGCAAGGGCTACAGCTTCGACGTCCGGCCGGGGCGGATGCCGAGGCAGGCGATCCAGACCCTCGACACGCACCTGGCGATCTCGCCGATGGGCGGCACGCTTCGCGTCGCCGGGGCGATGGACTTCACCAACTCACCGACCCGCATCCCCCCACGGCGCGTCAGGGCGATGCGGCGCTCGGCTCAGGCCCTCCTCGGGCCGTGGACCGACGAGTCGGCCGCCTGGTCGGGCCTGCGCCCCGTGGCTCCTGACGGCCTCCCCATGATCGGCAGGCTCGCGCCGGACTCGAACGTGTTCGTCGCCACCGGTTACCAGATGCTCGGCATGACGATCTCACCGGCCGCCGGAGTGCACCTCGCAGAGGCGATCGCCTCGGGGGACGACGGTCGTACCGGGCCGTTCTCGGCGCAGCGGTTCGCCCGCGGGAAGACGCGCGAGACGATGAGGGCCCAGGAGGGGAGTCGGGATGCGTAGTGATCTGGTGGTGCGCGGCGGCCTTGTCGCCGACGGCACCGGCGCACCGCTCAGACGCGCGGACGTACTGGTCCGGGGTGACCGGATCGTTCTCGTCGGCGAGGTCCCCGACACCGACGTGCCCGAGGTGGACGCCGCCGGCGCGTTGGTCGCGCCCGGCTTCATCAACGTGCTCAGCCAGGCCTACGAGTCGCTCCAGCGTGACCCCCGAGGTCTCTCCGACCTCTACCAGGGCGTCACGACCGAGGTGTTCGGCGAAGGCTACTCGCTCGGCCCCGTGGAGGGCCGGATGCGCGCCATCGCCAAGGACTACGCCGAGCGGACCCACGTCCGGCATGAATGGCCGCGGATCAACGACTTCCTGAACCACATGGCCGACGCGGGCGTCGGACCGAATGTCGCGAGCTTCGTCGGGGCGGACAACCTCCGCATGGCCTTCGCCGGTCAGCAAGACCGTCCGCTGACGCCCGACGAGCTGGCCGCCGCCCGCCGGCTCCTCGACGAAGAACTGGCGGACGGCGCGCTGGGTCTGGGCTCCGCTCTCATCTACGCCCCGGGCATGTACGCCTCGACCGACGAGCTGACCGCCTTCGCGGAAGTGCTCGCCGAGCACGACGCGCTCTACATCTCGCACATCCGCAACGAGTCCGACTCCCTGCTCGAAAGCCTGGACGAGCTCATCGGGATCGCCGAGAGGTCGGGAGCGCGGGCCGAGGTCTACCACCTGAAGGCGGCAGGCCGGGACAACTGGCCCCTGATGGCCTCCGCGATCCAGCGCATCGAGGAAGCCAGGGCCGGCGGCCTCGCCGTCACGGCCAACGTCTATCCGTACGAGGCGGGCGCTACCGGCCTTGACGCGTGCATCCCCCCACGATTCCACGACGGCGGCCCGGACGCTTTGCGCGGCAAGCTCGCGCATGAGGACTTCCGCGAAACGGTCAAGGAGGCCATCCGGGCCCCGGGCGCCGACTGGGACAACTGCTACAAGAGCGCGGGCGGCGCTGACGGAATCCTGCTCCTGGGCGGCAACACCTCCGAGTGGAACGGCATGACACTCACGCAGGTCGCGACGCGGCGCGGTGACGCGGATCCGCTCGACACGCTTCTGGACATCGTCGTGGCGGACTCGCAGATGATCATCGCGCTGTTCGAGATGACGGAGGAGAACGTCCGTCTCGCGCTGCGGAGCCCATGGGTCTCGGTCTGTTCCGACGCCGAAGCGTGGACGGCCTCTCCGCCGTACACCGACGCCCCGACGCATCCGCGGGCCTACGGGTCCTTCGCCCGCGTTCTCGGTCCGTACGTCAGGGACGGCGTCCTGCGGATCGAGGACGCCGTCCGACGGATGACCAGCCTGCCCGCGCGGACGCTGCGTCTCACCGACCGCGGCGTCATCCGCGAGGGCGCCTTCGCGGATCTCGCGATCTTCGAGCCCGACAGGGTCCGGGACCTCGCCACCTACTCCCACCCACACCAGTACGCCGACGGGATGCGGCACGTGATCATCAACGGCGTCGTCGCGTTCCGCGGGGGAAAGCCGACCGACGAGCTCGGCGGGCGCGCGCTACGACGCGGGACCCGGCCGACGACGAGCGGCTTCCGAGCCCGGTGAACCCGTCGACGAACGACGAAGGAGAGCGATGACAACGCCGTTCAGCGGCATACTCGCGGCAGTGGTGACCCCCTTTCGCGCTGACGGTTCGACCGTCGACGCCGGGGGAGTCCGTCGCCAGGTCGAGCACATCGTCGGTGCGGGCGTGCACGGCGTGGTGCCCCTGGGAAGCACCGGCGAATTCACGACGCTCAGCAACGCGGAGCGGAAGGAGGTCGCCGACCTCTACCTGAAGGCTGTGGACGGTCGGGTGCCCGTCGTCGTGGGCACCGGAGCGTTGACCACCGGCGAGACGATCGACCTCACCCGGCACGCGGCTGACGCCGGTGCGACGGCGGTCATGATCGTGCCCCCCTACTACGGCGCTCTCGGCTGGGAGGAGGTCGTGGCGCACTACGGGGCCGTCTCCGACGCGGTGGACATCGACATCATGTTCTACAACCTGCCGGACGCCACGGGACTGGACATCTCGGCCGGGCGGTTGGCCGAGCTCGCTCGGAGCACCCGCGTGACGTCGTTCAAGGACACCGGGGGTGACGCGGTGAAGTTCGCCACGGTCCTTCACCACTACGCGGACGTCATCCAGCCGCTCAACGGCTACGACACCCTCACGTTCTCCGCCATCGCCGCCGGCGCGCGGGCGGGAGTCTGGGGAGCGGCGAGCGTCATCCCTCAACTGTGCGCGGACTTCTACGAGACCCTCGCGGTCCGCGGCGACATCGCCGAGGCACGGGAGCAGTGGACGAAGATCTTTCCGATCTGCGAATTCCTCGAGGCGCACCCGTACGCAAGCGCGATCAAGACCGGCCTCGACCTGGTCGGCGTCCCCAGCGGACCCCCCCGACTCCCGGCCCTCCCCCTCACCCCCGAGCACGCGACCACCTTCGCCCGGCTCCTCCGCGAAGCCGGGATCGACCTGGCCCGCTAAGGGGTTCTTCACATCGACCTCGTACATCACCACCGGCGTGGTCGTCTCGCACCGCAAACGCCTCGGGCCGGTCACAGGTGCCCGGCGGAGCAGCAGCCGACGCCTCGGATGCGACTGCGCCGGGTCCTGAGCCGGGACCGGCCGAATTCGCTTCGCCATGACGCCACTTCATGCGCTCTTGCATCCGACGGGCTGTCAGGACACGCTTTCCGCGGAGCCCTGTGAACGCCTGTTCAGTGGGAGGTGAGCGCGTGACCGCGCCTGACCAAGCGGGGATCGAGATCGTGCGGGCGACTTCGGCGCATGTCCCGATGATCTTCGCGTTGGCACAGTCCAGGAATCTGGACGGAATCGACCCGGTGGAGGCCAGCCGAGACGGATTCCTGGTGTCGGAGTACACCGACGAGATGTACCAAAGGCGACTGGTGAGCGCCGAGCACTTCTACGTGGCCGTCAAGGGAACCGACGTCCTGGGATTCCTCCTGGCCTACAGCGACGCCCAGATCGAACCTGACGAGTGGTTGAACCACCGGATCAAGACCACGCTCGGCAGCTTCCTGGTGATCAAGCAGGTGTGCGTGGCCCGTGACGCGTCGCGGCAGGGCGTCGCGTCACGCCTGTACCACCATGTGCTGGAGCGCTGGACGGCCAACCCGGTGATCGCCGCGGTGGTCAACGAGCCGCTCAATGAGGCGTCGAGCCAGTTCCACCGGAAGCTGGGCTTCGAGGAACTGACACGGTTGCGACCGCCGGACGGCCGTCTGCGCGTCGTGTGGGTCTCGCGCAAGCCGCGTGAGTCGATGTTGCAGACCCAGTACGAGATCGCGGTCGACTTATACAAGCATGAGGACCTCCTCAACTGGAACAAGCTCAATAACTTCCTCTACATCACCGCGGGCCTCGCGGCCACCTTGGCGTTTACCCTCGGCAAAGAGGGCGCGCAGTCACAGGAAGTGGCCCGGGGCGTCGGAGCGGTCATCACGGTGATCGGGTTCGTCTCCGGGCTGGCGTTCGCCGTCATGCTGCGCTATGGACGCCGCTATCTGCAGACCCGCAAGAGCACGGTCGTGGAGTTGGAAGAGCACATGGCGTGGCACGGCGGGCAGCGGATAGTGGGACGCCGGCTGACAGAGCCGGGATCAGGGTGGCTCCAGGCGTCCCCGACCGGTCTCGTGATGGTGCTGCTTCCCGTCTTCGTCTCACTGGGCTGGCTGGCGATGCTGGTGGTCGTGCTGACGAACTGATGCTCCCTCAAATACCCGCCTCCGACAGTGCCGTGTGGGGTCAGTGCGGCTTTCGGATGCTGTCGATGATGCGGGTCCAGTTGTCGCTGCCGTGGCCGTTGTCGATGGCGCGGCGGTAGTGGGCCTGGACGGCCAGGGGGAGCGCGGGGTCGAGGCCGAGTGACGTGCTGGTTTCGACGATGTGGTCGGATGTCGCGCCCATCATGGTGACCGTGCTGAGCCCGCCGGGGTGTTCTCCGGCGTCCAGCGCGGTGCCGGGGGTCGCTTCGCCGGCCCTGAGGATGGCGCCGATCGAGTCGGCGGAGGAGAGCAACTCCGGCAGCGCTTCCTTCGCCGTCATTCCCGCGGTGCCCAGCATCGCGGTGGCGTGCATCAGTGCGGACAAGGTGGTGAGGAATACCGTGAGCTGGGCTTGGTACATCATTTGGGCGAGACCCGGATCCACGCCCAGATACTTCGGTGCGCCGAGCAGTGCCAGTGTCGGCCGGTGGCTCTCCATCGCCTCGGTGGGGCCGCTGTAGTAGACGTGGGCCGCGTCCGTGCCGACCATCGGTGCCGGGACCATGACACCACCGGTGAGGAAGGTGGCGCCGTGGGCCGACGCCCAGGATGCCGCTTCGCGTGAGCGGTCAGGGGTGTCGGAGCTCAGGTTGACCAGTGTCCGGCCGGCGAGCGACGCGGTGGCGCTGTCGAGGATGTCGTACATCGCCTGGTAGTCGGTGAGGCTGAGGATCACGAGGTCACTTGCCTCGACCGCCTCGCGGGGTGTCGGTACGAGGACCGCTCCGTCGGCGACGACGCCGTCGGCCCGGCCGGCGGTGCGGTTCCAGACGGTGACCGGGTGGCCGGCGGCGAGGAGGGTACGGGTCATCGCCTGGCCCATCGGGCCGAGTCCGATCACGGTGACATTGCTGTGTTGCCTGGTGGTGCCGTGCTGTTGTTCGTTCACCTCTTCATGCTCGGAGAGGGCCACTAATCTGGGAAGTACCCACTATTTTCTGCGGTACTTACCTTTTAGTAAGGGGATCAGTGATGGCGAGGGCGCCGAGGTGCGGGCCTTACATCTGCGGCATCGACGCCGCGCTCGACGTGGTGAGCGGCAAGTGGAAGGGACTCATCCTCTGGGAACTTGACGCCCATCGTGTGCGCCGCTTCGCCGAGCTCCGTCGCGGGCTGCCCGGAGTGAGCGAGAAGATGCTGACGCAGCACCTGCGCGAGATGGAGGAGGACGGACTGGTGCACCGGAAGGTCTTCGCCGAGGTGCCGCCGCGGGTGGAGTACTCCCTGACCGAGCACGGGCGCACGCTCAATCAGGCGCTCGGGCCGCTCGGCGTCTGGGGGAGCGAACGGATGCGTCGCGAAGGCTCCGAAGTGGTCGAGGTGGCCGAGATCTCCCACGGCTGAGGGCTGTCCGGTACAGATCCTGACCTTGTCTCGGGCACGGTGAGCCGCCGTGCGGCCGTACCGCTGGTTCTTCGGCCCGGTGCGCTTCGTCGGGGCCTATGGGCCCGCGGCGCGTCCTCCCGTGCTCATTCGGGTGCGGCTGTCGGCAAGGGCCGCCCGGACCTCGCGCTCGATCTGCTCGGGATCCAGGCCGAGGGCTCTGCCGATGTGCGCCGACCACACCTCCGCGCGCAGATTCGTCTCGAACATGCCGCGTGCAGAGAGACGAAGCCCATCGTGCCCGCGAACGAGGTGATGGCGTCGGCCATGCGGTCCTGCGTGCCCCGCATCCTGGCGTACACCACCCGTTCGTGCCGGAGCCGGACCGGCGGAGGATGGGGGAGCGGACGGTTTTCGGCGGGGGAGTCGAAACGGCCCATAGTGCCGGTGATCAGTCGGATGACGGCGCGGTTTCCCTGACCGAAGCGGGTGCGGGGCGGATCTGGGTTCCGGTGGTGCCGAGGAGGATGCCCAGGGCGTTGTCGACCGGGCCGATCGCCGCGACGCCGCCGGTGCGGGTGACGAAGTCGGCGGCGATCGCGGCGCGGGTGATCACGGCCTCGGGCAGACGTACGCCGGACAGTTCGTCGGGGGTCAGCCGCAGCAGCGGCCTGGGGCGGCCGTGTCCTCCCGCGGCGAACAGGTGCGTGGCGCCGGTGAGGAACAGCAGGATGTCCGCGTCCAGTTCGACGGCCAGCAGCGCCGCCGTCCGATCCGGGTCCACCGTCACCGGTACGGTCCGCAGGCGCGCGGTGCCGCGTTCCCGTAGGACGGGGATGCCGCCGCCGCAGACCACCACGGTGCCGTCGGCCAGCAGTTCCCGGAGGACCTGAGCCTCGGGAACGGCCTGCGGGCGTACGCGGGGCCGGTCCGGCACGCTCACCTGCGGGTCGTGGGCGCCGACCTGGGCGTGGGTCACGAGCGCGACCACGGTACGGCCGACGAGCACGGAGTCCAGCGCGCGTACCAAGCGCGATCCGGTGACGGCCTGGGTCTCGGCGGGAGCGCCGTGGACGATGACGACCTCGTGACCGGCCCGGAGGAGTTCGGCCAGCGACGCGGCGGCCGGATCGAGACCGTCGTCGCCGACGAAGGTGTCGGTGTCGATGCTGACGATGATGCGCATACGGACGCTCCTCGGGAGGGGCGGGACTCCCGAGGGCGCGTATCGCCGTGGCGTCCCGCCCTGTCCACGCTCCCGCGCGCAGGGCAGGGTGTCGTGGGGCCCAAGGGCCCGAGACGGGTGCCGGTCGGCCCCGCCCGGTCGGCGCCTGACGGCCCTGCGGCCGTAGCAGCGTCCGTCGGAGGAAGGCGGCAGCGCCTTGCCGGCCGGGCCCCGGTGGACGGCCGGTGCGGGACAGGTCTCAGCCGGCCGGCTGCAAAGCCCAGTAGTGCGGGTCGATGGGGGCTTGCCGCACGACGATGCGGCCGGTGACGTCGGGGCTGTCGACGAGTTTCCCCCACGAGTTGGAGTGGTCGCTGGGGGTGTGCTCGATGTCGGCCCAGACGACGCTGCCGGGTCCTGCGGAGCCGTAGGAGACGGTCCACTCGGCGTACTTGTCGGAGCAGGTGTCGGTGACCTTCACGTGGTAGTCCGTCGTCAGGCCCAGGCAAGTGCGCGGGTCGGAGTCCGGTGTGGAGACCTCCATGGTTCCGTTGGGGCGTTGCCGTACCTGCCAGTTCGCCGACGTGGAGGCGGTGTCCGTGCAGGAGCCCAGCGCCACCATGCCGATACGCGCCTTCGTTTTGGGCCAGGTCAGGCACATGCCGTCCTTGAGGGCCGCGAAACGGTAGACCCCGTCGACGAGCGGGGCGGCGTGGGCGGGTTGCGCGAGTGCCGCGGTGGCGGCGGCAGCGGCGGCCATGATGGCGATGACGCGTGAACGCATGGGGTGGGACTCCTCGAACAGCCGTGGTCGATCTGATCGCGCGTCACGGGCGCGCGGTCGACGCGCGGCCCGCCGGAGACGGCGGCGGCACCGATCCTGGAGCACCGGCCCGCCCGGCGGCAGCCCGCGGTGGCCGCTGTCACCCGGCTGGCTGAGCCGCGTCACCCGATGGCGTGGCGGCGAGAGGTCCCCGCGCCGTCGCGGGTGCCAGCGGTGTCGGTCGTCGCTGGTTCCACGTACCCCTTGGCCGATACGCCGCGCCGGTCAGCTCGCCGGTTCGCTGCGGGCGGTGTGTTCGGCCTGCGCGGCGAGGAAGTCCGCGAAGCCGCCGCGGGCGCGGCCGTGCAGACGGGGCGAGGTCATGACAGGGGCGGCGGAGGTGCGCAGGACGCGATGACCGCGGCCGACCAGCGCGGCGACCAGTGCGTGGTCCTCGCCGACGTCGAGCGGCGGGAACCCGCCCACATCGCGGTAGGCGCTGGCACTCAGGCCCAGGTTGGCGCCGTGGACATGGGGGTGGTGCCAGTGGGCGCCGTCGGCCGGGCGGGTGGCTTCGTAGCTGAGCTGGTGCCGGACGGTGAGGGCGGTCGCCGTCGGCACGGTCACGGTGCCGACCACCGCGTCCCACCCGTCACGGGCGAGAGCGCTGTGGTGTGCCAGCCAGTGCGGGGGTACGGCGCTGTCGGCGTCGGTGGTGGCGAGCCACACCCGATCGTGCGGGACGGCGATCTCCGCCAGCGCGTGCTCGGCGCCCTCGGCGCGCGCCCGGCCCGGACTGCGGAAACCGACCGGCACCACGAGGGCTCCGGCCCGGTGCGCGATCCGGGCCGTGCCGTCACGGCAGGAGTCCGCGACGACGACCGTGCGAATCCGCACGGCGGCGAGTGCGGGGTGGTGCGCGGCAGCCGCGACCGCCTCCAGCGCGGCGGGCAGGAGCGCCTCCTCGTTGTGCGCCGGGATGACGACGGCGATGGCCTCGACCCTCACACCAGACCCTCGCGCTCGGCGGGACCGGGCGGGCTGCTCCCGTCGGCCAGGTCACGGCCGTGGACCTGGAGGACGAAGTCGGCCTCGCGGTGATCGGCGAGCAGTGACAGCCCGGGCAGGCCGGTCACGCGGTCCGCGATCTCGGTGCCCGTCCACAGGTGTTCGGGCACCGGGTGGTTCCAATGCACGGTGACGAGATGCCCGCCGGGCTCCAACGCCGTCCGGGCCCGGTCCAGAAGCATGTCGAGATCGGGAGCGGCGAAGTAATAGAGCACTTCGGACAGCACGACCAGATCGAAGGAGCCGTCCGGCCACTCGTCGGGCAGCGTGAGCTGACGCACCGTCACATTCTCTGCTGCGGCGGTACGTTGCCGAGTGGTCGCCACGGCGGACGCGACCCGGTCGCAGGCGAGTACCTCGTCGCAACGGGTCGCCAGTCGGCGAGTCAACTCACCGACCGAGCACGCGGGTTCGAAGGCCCGGCGGTAGCGCGGCAGGGGGAGCGCGGCCACGGTGATGTCGTACTTGC
Organism: Streptomyces sp. NPDC088910; assembly: GCF_044749865.1. Lineage (NCBI taxonomy): Bacteria > Bacillati > Actinomycetota > Actinomycetes > Kitasatosporales > Streptomycetaceae > Streptomyces > Streptomyces sp. NPDC088910. The sequence continues at coordinate 196,617 of NZ_JBIVIV010000005.1, read as the reverse complement.
GCCGCTCGTACCAGCGTTCGGCGAGGTGCCAGGGGTCCTCGCCCCCGCCGTACATCGTCTCGAAGTAGGCGGCGGGCGTACTCGCCGCGTTCGTCCGGCTCACTGGAACATCACCTCGTGCGCGCGGAGGTGGTGGGCCACCTCGTCAGGCGGCAGGACCGCGGCGTCCTCCGGCGCGGGGCCGATGGGCTCGACCTGGGTGGCGAAACGGGCGACCGCGGCGCGCTTGCGGGCCTGGACGTCCGCGGGCAGGGTGACCCGGTGCGCGGAAGGCCACGGGACACGCGGGTCGCCGGGGCGCGCCCAGTGCCACATCCACACGGGATACATCAGGCAGGGCACGGACGCCTGCGCGGCGGCGGCGAGCGCGGCCCGTCCTGCGGCTTCATGGTCACCGTGGACGTCGCCGATCCACGGCGCGAGGCACAACGCGGCGCCCTCCAGCACCGGGACGAGTGCCTTGACGATCTCGTCCTCGTGGAAGGCCACCCGGGTGTCCGGCACTTGCAACCGGACGACGTGGGCCGTGCCCGTGCCCAACGCCGCGAGGGCCTGGCGGAGTTCTTCGGCGCGCAACTGTGTCAGCCGCCCGGGCGTGACGGCTTTGCTGTCGGCGTGCGACTGCTCCCCGTCGGTGACGGAGACCACGGTGAGGGCGGTCCCCGCGTCCGCCAGCATCGCCATCGTCCCGCCGGCGCCCAGCACTTCGTCATCGGGATGCGCGGCCACCACGACCACCCTGCCCGCCTCGGGCAGCCGCAGCTCGGGAAGCGCGCGCCAGCCGTCCCAGTCCCGCCAGAGCGCCTCGTCGGTGCCCGGCGCCTGGATGGGGTTGGCGTATGCGGGCGACGGGCCTGGTTGCTCGCTCACGACGGCTCCTTGCGGGCGGCGAGGCCGCCCAGTTCGGCGAGGTTGCGCTCGGCGTGGTGTTGGCGGATGTACACGGTCAGGTCAGCGGTGTTCCGGGCGTGGCGTTCGTCGTGGCACAGCGGACCGGCGCCGGTGGCCCGTCCCACGTGCGTGAGGACGTCGGCGCACACGGACTCGACGAACGCCCGGGTGCGCAGGCTGCGCATCCGCGCGGTGCCGCCGGTGTCGGAAGGATCGCCGTCGATCTCCGCTGCGGCCTGCTTCAGCACGGCCGCCGCGGCATGGAGCAGCATGTCGACCGCGCCCATGTGCGCGTCGGTGTGCGGGTCGGGGCCGCGATCGGCGGCGGCGCGCAGCAGAACGTCGGCGACGGCGCGGGCCCCGCCGTACCAGCACGCGGCCACGCCGATACCGCCGTGCTGGAACCCCGGCCGCTTCAGATAGCCGCCGACGTCGCCGACCGGCACACCGGGCACATGGTCGAAGCGCACGTCAGGGGTGTCGCTCCCGGCCATCCCGACGGCCTGCCAGGTGCCCGGCACCGGGCGGCAGCCGTCGGCCACCCCCGTCCGTACCGCGAACAGCCGCTTTCCCCGCTCCGTCGCCGCGGTGACCAGCGCGTGGGTGCAGCTGTGGGCTCCCGAGCAGTACTGCTTGAGCCCGGTCAGCACCCAGCCTTCGCGGTCACGGGTGGCGTGCAGTCCTTCGCCCGGCGGTTCGGCCGCCCACACGCCCCACCGCTCTCCCGGCCGGGGCGGCGGCGCGTCCAGTTCCGCCAGGATCGCCGCCGCGTCCACGTGTCCTTCGAAGAGCCGGGCCGCGCACAGATCCCGCTCGGCCACCGAGGTGAGGACGGCGAAGCGCTCCGCCGTACGACCCGAGCCCGGCAACGGGCAGTCCAGCGCTCCCGACGCCAGAGCGGCCACCAGCTCCGCGAAACGCTCCGCCGACTCCCGGGCCGCCGCCGCGACGGGAAGACCCGTCGCCGCGTCGTGGGCCGCCGGACCAGGAGCGGTCGCCGGTGGAGCGGTGGCGGGCCCGTCCTGCCGCGTGGTGCTCCGCATGTGTGATGGCCTCCCTCGGTGACGACTCGTACGCATTCACAGCCTCACCCGGGACAGTGGCGTACGCATCCGGATGCCCCGCGGGAGCCGTCCTACACGGCTGCGCGGACAGTTCCCATGAGAACGAGCGGGAGAGCCCATGGGCGGCCGCTATCCGGGTAGGGGACCAGGTGAGGCTCCGCACGCGATGCCGGACAACGGCACCGCGTACCGAAGGAGGGTGAGCCATGTTCAAGGCCATCGCAGATGTACTCGGAAAGATCGGCAGCGCTGTCGCCACGGTGGTGTCCCTGCCGTTCCGGGCCGTGGGCCGCCTGTTCGGCGGAGCGTCCGACACAGCCCACGGTCACCACTGACACATCGGGCACCCTGGCGTCGCGCCGTGGGGGCTTGTCTCGGGTCACCGCTCCGGATGCGGGCGTCCGCCGCTTCCCGCAGGATGACAGAGTCGCCGACGTTCTCGGGACCGTCCTGAGCTGGGCTTTTCATAGGGCGCCGCACCATGGCGGGACCGGAGCAGCGTCGCCTCGGCCGCGACCGGTGCCGGCGGGGTGCGTACGGCCCGGTGTGCTCTGGCCGTACTCGACCGTGATGAGCCGGTCGCCGCGCGTCCCGAGCACGGAGCCGGACGGTGCCAGCCGTATACCCCTCTCCGGGCGCTCGGTCGCGGCCCTCGTCGGCCTTGACGGAAGAAGGAGTCAGCCATGCAGATCACGATCGTCGGTGCGGGCAACATGGCCCGCGGCATCGCCACCCGCGCCCTCGCGGGCGGCCACCGGGTCCGTCTCGTGGACAGCAACCGGGCCAAGGCGGACGCCCTCGCCGCCGACCTCGGCGCGGACGCGAGCGGCGCGGACTTCGACGCGCTGGACGGCGCGGACATCACCGTGCTCGCCCTGCCGTTCGAGGCGGCGAAGACGGTGGCCCGTGAACACGCCCAGGCCCTCGCGGGCAAGGTCGTCGTGGACATCTGCAACCCCGTCGACTTCTCCACCTTCGACTCGCTCGTCACCCCGCCCGGCGTGGCCGCAGTCAGCCTGGTCGCGGCCGAGGCTCCGCAGGCCCGCTTCGTCAAGGCGTTCAACACGACCTTCGCGACCACGCTGGTGGCCGGCGAAGTGGCCGGTCAGCCTCTGGACGTGTTCATCGCCACGGATGACGACGACGCGCGGGCGACCGTCACCGAATTCGTCACGAGCGCCGGCCTGCGCCCCCTCGACGCCGGACCGCTGCGCCGCGCCCTGGAACTGGAGGCGTTCCAGTTCCTGCACATGACGCTCCAGGACCGGCTCGGACTGAAGTGGTCCAGCGCGATCAAGATCATTCCCGAATCCTGAGGTGTCCCCATCGTGTCCGCCGCGAAGGGCTGCCCGGGCGCCCGCGTCGTGGTCGGCCCAACCAGCTCGGTTCAGAGGCGCTGGACCCGGACGGCGTCCGGCCGCGTCCGGCTCATGTACCAGCCGTCGACGCGGGGCCCGATGAGGTCGGACGGCCAGCCCGACAGCCCGACGGCGGCGTCGTAGACGGCGTCACCGAACGTCACGATGGCCTGGTGCGGGTCGGCCGTCTCCCTGAGCCTGTCCCACGGCAGGAGAACCAGACCGGCGTCGGGATTCCAGACCGCCCCGTCGACTCCCCAGGACCGGCCGTCGAGGCCGTCCGGCTGAGGCCAGATGTAGGCGTACATACCGGCGCCGGGCGCTGTGGCGTCCCCGAAGGAGAATCCCACCGCCACGTACTCCCGGAGCTGGGCGTTCTGCATGAACGCCGGACGATCGGGCGGCGGCTCGGTGGGCCGCGCCCGGTGCCGCGTCGCGGACAGGTCGAAGCCGCCCCACATCACCCCGACCCGGGGGCGGTGCCCGAGGAAGGGCGCCTGCCACGTTTCGAGTCCGCCGGCGGCGAGGTTCAGCGCTTGCCACATCAGCCGGGCGACGCCGGGATCCCAGGCGCGTTCGACGTGATCGTCCTCGAAGGTCGGCTCGCAATCCGGAATCTCGCAGATCAGCGAAGTACGCGGCCGGGTTATGCCCAGCTCGGCCGCCGCGTCGCGGAACGCCGCGTAGAACGCGGCGACTGATCCGTCCGACAAGGGCACCGTCCGCGAGCCCGCGTCGGCCTCGACGACCACGTCACCGTCGAGCAGGCGGTAGTGCACCGCGAAGGTCACCCCTCGCCGCCGGAACGTCGGCGTCCTGAGCCCGCGGGGAGTGACGTCGAGGACGACGTTTCCCCAGCCGACTTCGAAGGGCTCGTCGAGGGTGTACTTGCCCGCGACCTGCACCACCCGGTTGACGTATCCGACCATGGCCGCCATGTCCTCGTGGACCAGCGTCGGCCATCCATTGCGTCGTTCGCTCACCGAGAGCCTCCCAGTGCGTCGATCGGGTCGGCAGAAGGGATGCGTCGTGGATCGCGTGGGCCTTGCGGATCGTGGCGCGATCGTAGGGCCATTTTCGCACGCGGGTCACGGGCCTGCCCGCTCGATCACGGCGCTTCCCGCCCGCTCACGGTCTGATCTACGCCGAGCCGACGCGTGCGTACACGGCCGTCCGCGCGTCGTGGCGCGCCCGCGGAAGTCGGAAGGCGGAAGGCGGCCGGTGCGGGTACGCGGGCGGCGGGCGGCCCCCGGGTCGCCCGGCAGCGGTGATCACGAATGCCAGGTCAGGCAGCACGGCAGGGGCCGGGTTACCGTCGGGTCATCGAGCTGGTCGACCAGCAGGTCGACCAGCTGGTCAACCATCCGGGCAACCCCCATCGGCGAGGAGCTGGCGGCTGTGGCGATCGACGATTCCACCGGTGCGGCGGCTCCCGCGGACGTCGTCCTGGCCGGACTGCCGGAAATCCGTTCCGAGCTGGAGGACGTCTACCGGGACCTGCACGCCCATCCCGAGCTGGGCCACCAGGAGCACAGGACCGCGGCCAGGGTGGCCGAGCGCCTGACGGAGTGGGGCTACAGGGTGCACGCGGGTGTCGGCGGCACCGGCGTGGTCGGCGTACTCGCCAACGGCGACGGGCCGGTCGTCCTGCTGCGGGCCGACATGGACGCGCTGCCGGTCCGGGAGGACACCGGTCTCCCCTACGCCAGTACGGCCACCGCCACGGACGAGTCCGGCCGGGACGTCCCCGTGGCCCACGCCTGCGGCCACGACATGCACGTCACCTGTCTGCTGGGCGCGGCCAGGCTGATGGCGGCCTCCCCGACGTCGTGGCAGGGCACGCTCGTCGCCCTGTTCCAGCCCGCGGAAGAACCCGGGGACGGCGCCGACCGCATGCTCGCCGACGGTCTCGCCGACCGCGTCCCCCGCCCGGACGTGGCGTTCGCCCAGCACGTACTGCCCTATCCCGCCGGGACCCTGGGCACCCGCTCCGGGTCGTTCCTCTCGGCGGCGGACAATCTGAAGATCACCGTCCACGGCCGGGGTGCCCACGGCTCCGCTCCCCAGGCCGCGATCGACCCGGTGGTCATGGCATCGATGATCGTGGTCCGCCTTCAGACGATCGTCTCCCGAGAGCTGGCCGCGACCGAGCCCGCCGTGCTGACCGTGGGTTCCGTCCACGCCGGTACGACCGGCAACGTGATCCCGGACACGGCCGAGATCCAGCTCAATGTGCGCACCTACGACGAAGGCACCCGTGAAGCCGTCCTGGCCGCCGTGCGGCGCATCGTCACAGCCGAGTGCGACGCCTCCCGCGCGACCCGGGACCCGCAGTACGAAGAGGGCGGCCGCTTCCCGCCGACCGTCAACGACGAGGCCGTCACCGCCGAAGTCTCCGCCGCGTTCACCGCCTACTTCGGCGAGCGGGCCCGTACCAGCGCGTTGCAGAGCGCCAGCGAGGACTTCAGCCGCGTCCCTGACGCCTTCGGCACCCCGTACACCTACTGGGGCATCGGCTGCACCGACCCCGACGCCTACCGTGCGGCCGAGCGGCGCGGCACCGTCGCCCAGGACATCCCTGTCAACCACAGCGCCCGCTTCGCCCCGGTCCTTCAGCCCACCTTGGACACCGGCGTGCAAGCCCTGGTCGTCGCCTCCCTGACCCGGCTCGCCCGCCCCGACGACCGACGCGGCTGAAGCGCCGGCGGTCAGCGCTTCGCGCCGTCGTCAGGAGCGCGCGAGCCGGGCCGCGAGGTAGGGCGCGGTGGCGCTGCCGCGGGCCTTCGCCACCTTGTCCGGCGGCCCCGCCGCGACCACCCGCCCGCCCGCGTCGCCGCCGCCCGGTCCGAGGTCGATGACCCAGTCGGCGGTGGCGATCGTGTCGAGGTCGTGCTCGACGAGGACGACCGTGTTGCCGGCGTCCACGAGCCGGTGCAGCTGTCGTAGCAGCAGCGCGATGTCCGAGGGGTGCAGCCCCGCCGTCGGCTCGTCGAGCAGGTAGAGCGCGTGCCCGCGGCGGGCCCGCTGCAATTCGGTGGCCAGTTTGATGCGTTGCGCCTCGCCACCGCTGAGTTCCGTCGCGGGCTGCCCCAGCCGCAGGTACCCGAGTCCCACCTCGCGCAACGTCTCCAGACTGCGGGAGGCGGCCGGGACGGCGGACAGGAACCCGGCGGCGTCGTCGACGGACATTCCCAGCACTTGCGCGATGTTCTTGCCGCGGTAGGTGACTTCCAGCGTCTCGGCGTTGTAGCGGGCGCCCCGGCAGGTCGGGCACGGCGCGTAGGTGCCGGGCAGGAACAGCAGCTCCACCGCGACGAATCCCTCGCCCTGGCACGTCTCGCACCGCCCTTCGGGCACGTTGAAGGAGAAGCGCCCGGCCGAGTAGCCGCGCGCCCTGGCCTCCTCCGTCCCCGCGTACAGCCTGCGCACCGCGTCGAACATCCCCGTGTACGTGGCCAGGTTGGACCGGGGAGTCCGGCCGATGGGCCGCTGGTCGACCCGGACCAGCCGGTCGAACGACTCGACCCCCGACGCGTCCTGGACGTCGACCTCCAGCTCCGCCTCGTCGGGCTCCTCGGGTACGAGCCCGAGGTGGCCGCGGACGACCTCGGCGAGCACCTGCGTCACCAGCGTCGACTTCCCGGAACCGGACACGCCCGTCACCGCCGTCAGTACGCACAGCGGCACGTCGACCGACACATCGCGCAGATTGTGGCGTGAGACGCCGCTCAGGCGCAGCCAGCCGTGCGGTGTGCGCGGGCGGTGTTCGAGCGACTGGGCGCGCCCGAACAGGTACTGGCCCGTGGCCGACTCCGCGACCCGCTCAAGACCGGCGACCGGGCCGCTGTACAGCACGCGTCCGCCGCCCTCACCCGCGCCGGGGCCGATGTCCACCACCCAGTCCGCCCGCCGCACGACGTCCATGTCGTGCTCCACGACGAACAGCGAATTGCCCGCCGCCTTGAGGCGGTCCAGCACGTCCAGCAGCGGTTCCGCGTCGGCCGGGTGCAGCCCGGCGGAGGGTTCGTCGAGGACGTAGACGACGCCGAACAGCCCCGAGCGCAGTTGGGTGGCGATCCGCAGGCGCTGCGCCTCGCCGGGCGACAGGGTCGTCGAGCGGCGCCCGAGGCTGAGATATCCCAGGCCCAGGTCGAGCAGTACGTCGATCCGCGCGACGAGATCGCCGCAGATCCGGACCGCGGCCTCGGTCGTCTCCCCGGACCGGGCGGTCGACGTGGTGGCGTCGGCATCGGACCGCCCCACGACGGGCCGCAGCAGCGCCACGACCTCGGTGAGCGGCATCGCGTTGATCTCGGCGATGGAACGTCCGGCGAAGGTCACCGCGATTGCCTCGGGCCGCAGTCCGCTGCCGTGGCACACGGGGCAGGGCACACTCCTGACGAACCGGAGCGCCCGTTCGCGCATCTTGTCGCTCTTGGAGTCGGCGAGGACGTGCATGACGTGCTTGCGCGCGCTCCAGAACGTGCCCTGATAGCCGTAGTCGACGCGGTCCTCCTGCGGCTGGATGTACACGGAGGGCTGCTCGTCCGTGTACAGCAGCCAGTCCCGGTCCTTCTTCCTGAGCCTGCGCCACGGTCGGTCGATGTCGATCCCCAGGCCGCTCACGACACTGCGCAGGTTGGCGCCCTGCCAGGCGCCCGGCCAGGCGGCGATCGCCCCCTCGCGGATGCTCAGCGAGGGGTCCGGGACCAGCAGGTCCTCGGCGACGTCGTGCACGACGCCCAGTCCGTGGCACTGCGGGCAGGCGCCTGCCGCGGTGTTGGGTGAGAACGACTCGGCCTCCAGCCGCGCGGCCCCCGGCGGGTAGGTGCCGGCGCGGGAGTACAGCATGCGCAGCAGATTGGACAGCGTCGTGATGGTGCCGACCGTCGAGCGCGAGCTGGGGGAGCCGCGTCGCTGCTGCAGGGCGACGGCCGGTGGCAGTCCGGTGATTTCCCGCACATGCGGAGCGCCGACCTGTTGCAACAGCCTTCGGGCGTACGGTGCCACGGACTCGAAGTAGCGCCGCTGGGCCTCCGCGTAGAGGGTGCCGAACGCGAGCGAGGACTTGCCCGAACCGGAGACGCCGGTGAAGGCGACCATCGCGTCCCGCGGAACGTCGACATCGATGTTCCGCAGATTGTTCTCACTGGCGCCCCGGACATGCACGAAGGGGTCGGTCGCGTCCTTGTCCACTGTTCCTGACTACCCGATCGCGCCCGCATCCGCGCGACAGGCGCCGCCACCGGGCCTAGGTTCTGTCCGGCGGATCACGAATGGCCCCTTCGGCGACCGTGCTCCGGGCGCCGCGCGGGCCCCGTCTCTCCACGCGACGGGACGTCTTCCGGCGCGGCCCCATGGCGCCGGAAGACGTCCCTCACCTCATCGGATGAAGTGGGGCGCGATCAGTTGCCGGCCCATGTCCATTTCTGGTTGCTGCCGCCGGAGCAGGAGTACATCTGGATCTGGGTGCCGTTGGCGGTCCCGGTGCCGACCGCGTCCAGGCAGAGTCCCGACTGGGTGCTGGCGATGGAGCCGTCGGAGTTCAGGCGCCACTTCTGGTTGGCGCCGCCCCAGCAGGAGTAGATCTGCGCCTTGACGCCGTTGCTGGTGCCGGCCGCGTCCAGGCACTTGCCGAGGGATTTGAGTTCGCCGTCCGACGTCAAGGTCCACTTCTGGTTGCTGCCGCCGGAGCAGTCCCACAACTGGACCTGCGTGCCGTCGGTCGTCGTGGAGTTGGGCACGTCCAGGCACCGCCCCGAACCCGTCCCCTTGATCTGACCGTTGCTTCCGCCGCCCGGCGGGGTCGTGGGAGGAGTGGTCGGGGGCGTGGTCGGAGGTGTGGTGGGAGGCGTGGTCGTGCCACCTCCGGCCGCGTTGAGAGCGTTCAGGACGGCTGTGTACGCGGCCTTCTTGTTGCCGCTGTTGTCGAACAGCAACGGCGTGTCCTGGCTGCGCCACGAGTCGCTGTCCCGGACGCCCCATACCGTCATGCCGAGGCATCGCGAGACCGCCAGGCAGTCGTTGGTGATGTTGGCGTACGTGGTCGGCGACGCGCCCTGGACGTCCAGCTCGGTGATGGCCACGTCGACGCCGAGAGCGGCGAAGCTCTGGAGCGTGGTACGGAAGTTGCTGTTGTACGGGCTGCCGCTGTTGAAGTGGGACTGGAAGCCGACGCAGTCGATCGGAACGCCGCGGGCCTTGAAGTCCTTGACCATGTTGTAGACGCCCTGCGTCTTGGCGTCGTTCCAGTTCTCGATGTTGTAGTCGTTGTAACAGAGCTTCACGTTCGGATCGGCCGCCCGCGCCGTCCGGAAGGCGACCTCGATCCAGTCGTTGCCGGTGCGCTGGAGGTTGGAGTCGCGTCGTCCACCGGAACCGCCGTCGGCGAACGCCTCGTTCACCACGTCCCACTGCGCGAGCTTGCCCTTGTAGTGACCAACCACGCCGTTGATGTGGTTGATCATCGCCTGGCGCAGCGCGCTGCCGCTGAGGGACTGCATCCAGCCCGGCTGCTGGCTGTGCCAGGCCAAGGTGTGGCCGCGTACCTGCTTGCCGTGTTGTACGGCCCAGTTGTAGACCTGATCGCCGCCGTTGAAGTTGAACTGGCCCTGCTGGGGCTCGGTGGCGTCGATCTTCATCTCGTTCTCGGCCGTCACCATGTTGAACTCGCGGTCGGCGATCGTCGTGTAGGCCGAGTCGCCGAGCTTGCCCGAGGAGATGGCGGTGCCGAAGTACCGCCCGCTCTGCGCGGCTGCCGCGCCGAGGGACGTCGCGGCGGCGCCCGAGGGAGCCGCCGCCACCAGGACCGCCGTGGCCGCCACGACCGAGCCGGTCGCGACGGCGACGACGGCCCGGTGGACACGGCTGAGCCGTCGTCGGGTCCCGGGCGGGGGCGGGGGTATGGCCTTTGTGCTCATCGCAGAGCCTCCATAACCGATTCACAGAACGTGGGGGGACACGCGGGACACGCCCGCGGATTCGTAGGCGTCGACCGTTCCGGCTCCACCGAGTCGGCGGGACCGTCGCCTCGGGGACTCAGTGTGGAAACGCCCGCGAAACGTGTCAACACTTTCGGAGAAGTTTCGGAAACTATGGCTGGTCGGGATGATAAATGAACGGCTTCTGAGCACGTCCGAGGCACCGAAAGTTTCGGTCTCATGGGTCAGTGGTGATGTCGATCCCCGTGGCGGCGCTCTCAAAATCAGCGCTCGGCCCGGTGAAGCACCGGCCGTGCACCGCTCTCTGTCGAACCGGGAGAGGCCGAGCCTGCGTCCGTGCGGCATTGCGGTCACCGTCGAACGGCCGACCTTGAGCCGGTGGTCACCGTAACGGCCCGTGACGGCTTCGCGAGTTGCGCGGCCTGCGCCAGTGCGAGTACTACGAGACCGGAGCCGCGGGCACCGACGACGCTTGCGGTGGCCGAAAGATCCGGGCTGAGTGGCGATGATCATCGTGGCGGAATTGGAGCCGCCGTCGATGATCCGCTCGGCGGTGCGCACACCCCCGCTGGACTGGATTGCGAGTATCCACACCAAGGGGACCAGCACGCTCCTGTGAGTGGGAGCGCTTTCGGGCCTGCGCGTGTTGTCTTTACGTCGCTCTGGGCGGTAGACCACCGTGCCGGGGTTCGCCGGCCGGGGCGGGGCCGCCGAGGCCCTGGGAGTCGGGGGTGGTGGCGGTGGCGGTCATAACCGGGTCGGGCAGGTCGTGGGCGGTACGGTCCAGGAGGGTGCGGTAGGGGTCGAGGGCACGGGCGCGGTGGGGCGGTGCGGATGCGGCCAGGGTGTCGAGAAGGGCGCGCAGGCGGCGCCGCATCTGGAGCGAGCCGGCGCCGTAGAGGACGATCTCGGCGAGCGCCCGATCCAGGACACCGCTCCAGCCGGGGCCGGGAACGCTAGCGCGGGCGGTGCCGTCGGTGACCATTTCGCGCAGGCCTGCCAAGGTACGGAGGATCGCCCCGGGGGACAGCACGACGAAGACGCGCCGAAGTCGCGCGAGCGTTCGGCGTGCGGCGGGCACCAGCCCAGCCCCGGCGGCCACGAGTGCGATCGCCAAGCCCCGGTTGGGCCAGGTCGCGCGGGGTGCGCGGCGGGGGCCGGCCGGGTGTGTATCGACCGGGGCCCGTGCGCGGCGTTCACTGCTCGTTCCCAGGACGCCGTCTGGCGACGGCGGCTACGGCGTCCCCGACGGTGGTGTGCACCGCGCCGGGCCCGAGGTGCTCGGCGAGGCGGTGACGGTCGTACGCGGAGCGGGCTGCGGTGTGCAGCCGGGCCAGGTGCAGCTCGATGTCCTGGCGGACGAGGGCGGAGCGCAGTTCGTCGAGGGTGTCCAGCACGGGGACGCCTAGGTGGTAGCTGGCGCTCAGGTCCAGTACGACGGCGTGCGGGCGCGGGTGGGAGGCGGCGGCCAGCGCGAGCAGTGCCCGCCGGGTGCGGTCGGCGTTGCCGAAGAACAGGGCGCCGTCCACCCGGGCGGCGAGCACACCGGGAACGGTGGCCGCTCCGGGGTTCTGTGCGGCCTCCCCGTACAGCTGCGTGCCGGGCAGCTTCCCCAGGACCGTCACCTGGGCGGTGCCCGCGGCGGCGATGAACAGCACCAGCGACAGGGCGACAGCCAGCAGTAGGCCGGGCAGCAGGTCGAAGAGCAGCACGCCGACCAGCGCGGTCAGCGCCACCCACAGGCTGGCCCGGTCTGCTCGCGCGTAGCGCCGCAGCTGGTCGACTGACAGGAAGCCGCGCACGGCGACGATCACGATCGCGCCCAGCACCGGCTCGGGCAGGTCGGTAAACAGCGGGGTCAGGAAGGCACCGGTAAGCAGGATGAGCACGGCGGCGATCAGCGAGGTCAGCCGGGAGCGTGCGCCAGCGGCCTCGGCGGCAGCACTGCGCGAGGCGCTGCCGGAGACGGTGAAGCCACGGAAGAGACCGACGCAGACGTTCGCGAAGCCCACGGCGGCCATCTCCCGGTCGGCATCCACCTCGTCGCCGTGTTCGCGGGCGAAGCGGGAAGCGATACTGAACGCCTCGGCGAAGACGACCAGCGCCACCCCGCAGGCCCCGCCTGCCAGCCGCCACCAGTCGGCGGCCGGGATACCGGGCAGGTGCGGCACGGGCACGGCCGCCGGGATCCTCCCCACGACCTCCACGCCGTGGTCCTCCAGCCCGGCCGCGGCGGACACCACCAGGGACACCACCAGGACCACCAAGGATGCCGGCAGCAGAGGCAGCCAGCGCTCCAGTGCGAACAGTGCCGCGAGCGCCGCCGCGCCCACCGCCAGCGAGGCCAGCGACCAGTCCGGCGCATGCCGCAGCAGCGTCCACAACCGCGGGAAGAACTGCCCGTCGCCGCTGGACGTCCCGACGATTTTCGCGGCCTGCCGGACGACGATGGTCAGCGCCATCCCGAACAGGAAGCCGTAAAGCGCCGGTTCGGCCAGGAAGTTCGTCACGAACCCCAGCCGCGCCAGCCCCGCAGCCAGCAGCACCCCGCCCGCGATCACGGCGAGCGCCGCCGACAGCCCCACCGCCCGTTTCGGGTCGGAGGTGATGTCGGAGATCGTTGCGCCGGAGAGCACCGCCGCCGCGGAGGTCGCCCCGATGATCAGGAACCGGGAGCGGCCCAGCAAGACGTACGCGACAAGGGCCACCGGAGCCGCGTAGAACGCGTTTTGCGGCGGCACCCCGGCGATCTGCGCGTACGCCACGCACTCCGGCACGATCAGGGCCCACGCCGTCAGCGCGCCGAGCACGTCCCCCATGCTGCCCTGTCCGCTCCCGCGCCCCTGGACCCCCTTGAGTTCCGTGCCGTGCGGCTGGGTCCGCTTCATGACGCGAGGGCGATGACCGCGACGACGAACCCGGCCAGCATCAGCCGGCCCGCCGTCAGGGCGGCCGGGATCACGTTGCGGCCGAGCGCCTGCCGCCGGCGCATCCGGGATGGGCGGGTGCGCCACTGGACGTAGCCGGCGATGGCGACACCGCTGGCCAGAGCGATGAGGTAGGCGCCCAGCGCCAGCCGCAGCGGCCGGGGAGTGGCGTCGGTGAGCTTGACGACGGAGAAGGAGGCGGCCAGCGGCGCCAGTGCGGTGCGGGACCAGGCCGGCAGAGTGCGCTCGTTGGCCATGGTCGCCCGGTAGTCGGGCTCCTCGCCCTGTTGCCGCCACGGACTCCCGGCGGCCGGGCCGGGGGAGATCTCGGGCTCGTCGGGTTCGCTGGCACGGGCGGAGTCGTCTTCCTCGGGCACGGAGAGCCTTCCGTCGTCGCCGTCACCGCCTACCTTCCGAGAGCGGGGCCCGTGCTGCCAGCGGGGCGCCCCCGGACGAGTGAGCCGATCCGCCTGCTCCGCAGGCCGCGATCCGGTGGTGGTCCGGCGCGGTCAGCTGCGGCTGCCGGTAGCGGCGCCCTTGCGGGCCTGGATGTCGGCGATCTGCCAGCGCCGCTGGGCGGCCCACTGTCGGGCGCCCGCGCAGCGTGCCCACGTGCAGTCCGGCCTCCCTTGCGGCGTCCCGGACGCGGGAGAGGAGGAACACCACCGTGCCGGTGGCCACGACGGCCGCGACGTCGGTGGCCAAGAGCAGTGCGGACTCGCCGGCGTCGTGGAACCTGCGCACGTTGAGCAGCATCCCGGTGACGGCCAGCGGCGGCACGAGCGAGATCGCGATGGCGACTCCGGGCAGCGTGTCGGAGATGTCCGACCTGACCAGTGCGAAGGCGCCTACGGTGCCGGTGGACAGCGCGCCCACCAGATCGATCAGGCGCGGGCTGATCCGGGCGGCCACCTGACTGTTGCCGCCGAAGCCGTCAGGGGGAGCGGCCGCGTAGGCCATCAGGAAGCCGGTGGCCACGACGGTCAGCGCGCCGCCGACCACCAGCAGGACACTGCCCAGCACATACCGGCGGTCCGACAGGACGACGGTCAGCGCACTGCCCAGGATCGGCGTCATCGGCGGGGCGACGATCATCGCCCCGATGACCGCCGCGGTGGAGTCGTCGGCCACTCCTGCGGACGCGATGACAGCGGCGAGCACGAGCGGCCCCCCAAAGCGCGTGGAGCCGGGGCCGCGCCAGGACTTCTCGATGAACAGCGCCTTCGCTGACGCCCTCTCAACGCGGCCACGGCAGCCGCGGCGACCCGCTGGTCCGTTCGGAGCCCCCGTGGTGCGCCTCCTCGCATGCGCAGCCGAAGCCCGGCGGGACATCGTCATCCGCGGCATTCGTAACGGCACCTTCGGCGACCAGGTCTACCAGGGCGATGTGGCCGCCCTCGGGCTGGGCGAGGTCGTGGTCACCCGCCGCCGGTCCCGCCACCGTCCTACCCCCGGTACGGCGACCTGATCCTCCGCCCACCCCCCGAACGGAGCATCCGCATTCGTGGTGCACAGCCACCCGCGCGACGGTGGAAAGGGGCGTCGGATCGCGGCTGGCCCCATACGCAAAACCAAGGGAGTCCCCGTTGTCCCAGCACAGCGAACCCAAGCCGGCGCAGCCGATGATCGCCTCCGCCAATCAGGCGCTCACCACCCGGCTGCCGTTCGACGACACGCAAGACGTCGAGGACGCCCGGCGCGGCTTCCTGGGCACGGCGCAGGACAACCTGATCACCGACGCCACCGGCCGCACGGTGTGGGACCTGGACGCCTACGGCTTCCTGGACGGGGAGTGCCCCGACACCGCGAACCCGAGCCTTTGGCGGCAGAGCCGGCTCTGCTCCGACCACGGCCTGTTCGAGGTCACCGACGGCATCTACCAGATCCGCGGTTTCGACCTGTCCAACATGACGCTGGTGGAGGGCGAGCGAGGCGTGCTGGTCATCGACCCGCTGCTGACCGCCCCCACCGCCGCGGCCGGTCTGGCGTTGTACCGGGCCCACCGCGGCGAGCGCCCCGTCACCGGCGTGCTGTACACCCACAGCCACGTCGACCACTTCGGCGGCGTACGCGGCGTCGTCACCGACCAGGACGTCGCCGACGGCGTACCGATTCTGGCCCCGCACGGCTTCCTGCATCACGCCGTCAGCGAGAACGTGTACGCCGGTACCGCCATGAACCGCCGTTCGGCCTACATGTACGGCGCAGCCCTGCCCAAAGGCGGACGCGGTCAGATCGGCGCCGGCCTGGGCCAGACGGTGTCCACTGGCGCGGTCGGCCTGATCCCGCCCACGCGGGACATCACCCGCACCGGGCAGAGCGAGACCGTCGACGGCATCCGGATGGTCTTTCAGCTCACTCCGGGCACCGAGGCGCCGGCCGAGCTGAACATCTACTTCCCTGACCACTCCGCACTGTGCATGGCCGAGAACGCCACCCACAATCTGCACAACCTACTCACCCTGCGCGGCGCCGAGGTCCGCGACCCCCATGAATGGGCCCGCTACCTCACCGAGGCCGTCGAGCGGTTCGCCGGTTCTTGCGACGTCGCCTTCGCCTCCCACCACTGGCCGGTCTGGGGACGCGAGCGCCTGGTCCGGTTCCTGTCCGAGCAGCGAGACCTGTACGCGTACCTGCACGACCAGACGCTGCGGATGCTCAACCAGGGCCCGACCGGCCCGGAGATCGCCGAGGCCATGCGCATGCCGCCCGCGCTGGAGCGCGTCTGGCACACCCATGGCTACTACGGCTCCGTCAGCCACAACACCAAGGCGATCTACCAGCGCTACCTCGGCTGGTTCGACGGCAACCCGGCCCACCTGTGGGAGCATCCGCCGGTCGAGGCCGCCCGCCGGTACGTGCACTTCATGGGCGGTGCCGACGAGGTCGTCCGCCGGGCCCGGCAGTCCTTCGACGAGGGCGACTTCCGGTGGGTCGCCGAGGTCGTCAACCACGTGCTGTTCACGCAACCGGACCACGCCGGCGCGCGCGAGCTCCAGGCCGACACTCTGGAGCAGCTCGGCTACGGCAGCGAGAACGGCACCTGGCGCAACTTCTACCTCACCGGCGCCCTCGAACTGCGTGACGGGTCGATCGGCACCCCCACCAACACCACATCCCCCGACCTGCTCGCCGTCCTGACCCTCGGCCAGCTCTTCGACGCTCTCGCCATCCGGGTGGACGGCCCGCGCGCCTGGGACGCCGACATCACCGTACGCTTCGCCATCGAGGACCAGGAATCGGTCACCCTACGACTGCACAACGGCGTCCTCACCCACGCCACCGGCACCGGACCGGCCACTCCCGACCCTCAGGTCGAGATCGCCCTCGGCGAGACCCACTTGCGCGACCTGCTCGTCGGAGCTCTCCCCCCGACCGACCTGGCCGCAAGCGACGGCGTGCAGATCACCGGCGACGCGGGAAAGCTCACCGAACTCCTCGGTCACCTCACCGACCCTGATCCGGACTTCGCCATCGTCACCCCATGACCATCCCCGCCTCGGACAGCGGTCCGTACTCGCACCAGCACGAGCGCTACCGCTGGCCTCTCCCTCCGCGTTCTTCGAGGTTCAACCAGAGCCGCGGCGTCGACACGCTCCACACGCACCAGTAGATGCTCAGGAGCAGGCCGTCAGGGGTTCCGCGGGAAGAGTGCTCTGCGGATCGATGGTCGGCCTCGTTCGCCGGGCCCCTCGGCGCCGCGAAGACGGCTATCACGATTCGATGCGGACGACGGCCGGGGGTGCGTAGCGGCCGGTGAGGATGTCGGGGGTGGGCAGGTACTGGCGCAGGATGAGGCGGAACAGGACGCCGGGTTCGGTGGTGGGAAGCCAGTTGGATTCCTTGTCCGGGCCGGGGTTGTCGCGCTGGAGGTAGAGGGTGAGGGAGCCGTCGGGACCGTAGGTGAGGTCCTTGGTGAGGCTGCCGAGGTGGTAGCGGCCGATCGGATTCTCGACGAGGAAGCCCTGCGGGTTGAGGTACATGGTCACCGACCAGAAGGCGTCCACGGGTGGGAAGTCTTGGGGTCCGAAGCGAAGTTCGTAGCGGTGCTCGCCGGAGAGCGGGTCGCCGTCGCCGTCGAGGATGGCGCCGATGTAGTACGCCTCCTTCGCGCTGTTGGCGAGCAGACCGACCTGCGCGATCTCCAGGCGGGAGAAATAGTCGGTCCCCCAGTCGCCGATGGTGTCGACGTCGACCATCACCCAGCCGTTGCGGGACGGACCGGCGAACGGCATGTCCGCGTACAGGTCCCGCAGACCGTCGGCAACGGCCCGCCGCAACCCGTCAACGGCCGCGGGATGGAGCCGGGAGGCGTCGAAGGGGCGGTGGGGGGCGACGCCGATGCGGGCGATCAGGCCGAGGACGCCGGCGTCCTCGGGCGGGGGAGGACTCGCGCTCAGGCAGTCGGCGAGCATGCCGTAGAAGTCCAGCGGGTCGCCGCCCTCGCCCCGCCAGTCGCGGGTGGGCGGGTTGGCCGAAGGGTCGGGCTTGGGGGCGGCCGGGTCGGCGGGGCGCAGGGCGATTCGCTTCTGCAGTGCCACGGCGGCAGGGACGTCGTCGTCGAGGATTGTGACGCGGGCCAGCAGGCAGACAAGGGCGGTGGGGGCGGTGATCACCCGGGTGATGCCGTCGGGGACAGTGCCGCGCCAGCCGGGCCCGGCCAGCAGGTAGTCGCCGCCTGTCGTGTCGCCCATGCGCGTGCCGACATAGCCGAAGCTGTTGGTGTACATGTCCAGGAGCTGGACGGTGAAGTAGCGGTCGGTGACGGGCGGGACGGTGAGGACCACCGCGCCCCCGGACAGGTCGACGAAGGTGCGCGAGTACGGTGCGTCGACGATCGGCGTGACGAAGTACGTGTCCCTCGGCTCCGCGCGGCGGGGGGTGTGGTGGATCTCGTTGATCGCGCCGAGGTACGTCGGGGCGGACGTGTCAACATGCCATTCCCACAGGCTGCGGTGCATCTCCAGGAGCGGGAAGCCGTAGCGGAAGGCCGCCATGCCGAGCCAGTACCCCTCGTCGGCCCGTGCCTTCTCGTGAGCTGCGGCGATCTGCTGCTTCAACGTCTGCGCGTCCATGAGGACTCCGATCTCGTACACCAAGAAGCGTACATAAGCCCTTTAACGGTCATCTCATTCCATTGGGTCCGCAACTGTGGTCCGCGACTGCGGTCCGGCCAGAGATGTCATCCGTTCGGCCGCGCCTGCGTTGCTGCCTCCTGGGCTGACGGAAAGGCTCGGGCGACACCGCCTGCCGTGGCGGGGGCGGACTCGGGCCGGCACGGAGGAGGCAGCGATGGGTGACGCCGTCGGGCAGATGCTGGCGTCGGCGGTGGGCATCGCCATCAGCCCCCTTCCTCTGATCGCGGTAGTGCTGATGCTGGCCACCCCTCGCGGCAAGATCAATGGCACGGCGTTCACCCTGGGCTGGATGCTCACGCTGGGAGTGATCACCACCGTGGTCGTCCTCGCCGGTTCCGGCGCTGGCGCCGACGACGGAGGCGCACCCGCCGACTGGACGTACTGGCTCAAGCTCGCCCTCGGCGTGCTCTTCGTGCTCATGGGCGCCAAACAGTGGAAGGACCGTCCAAGGGAGGGACAGGAGCACACGCTGCCGGGCTGGATGCGGGCGATCGACCGTGTCACCCCGTCCAAGGCGGCTGGCCTCGCGTCGCTGCTGTCCGGCGCCAACCCGAAAAACCTCGTCCTCGCGATCGGCGGCGCGGCCTCGATCGCCAGCAGCCCGGCGAGCGCCGACGGCAAAGCCGTCGCCGGCGTCCTGTTCGTGCTGATCGGCTCGGTCTGCGTCCTGCTGCCCTTGCTTGTGTACGTCTTCGGCGGCGACAGGTCGGCCACGGTTCTCGGCGGCTTGAAGGCGTGGATGGCCGAGCACAACAGCGCGATCATGACGGTGGTCCTCGTCGTGCTCGGTGCCAAGTACGTGGGAGACGCGATCAGCGGACTCGCCTCGTGACGTTCACGGGCACTTCTCGACTGCTGCCACGTGCACCCGAGGTGGGCACGAGGACGATCGCCGCCAGCACTTCCCGGTCACCGTGCCGACGTCGGCCACTGCCTACGGCCGCAACGGCGCCTCCGGTGCCACCCGCTGGAGCAACTCCCGCACTTCATCCGGCACCAGCTGCCGCGGACTTGCCGGCCGGGGCAGCAGGGTCGTTGCGGCCGAGATCGCGAAGGGCTAGCAGCAGCGTGACGTTCGTTGAGACCTTGAAGCTGCCAACCACGGAGCGTTTCGGCGAACTGTGGTCCGGCGGTTGTCCGCAGATGCCGAGGTGTCAACGGCCGGCTGAACTTCACCGCGATGGAGTGTGATCGAGTCCTCGTGGTAGTCAGTGATGATCCCTTGTCGGTGGACCCGTAGCCGTTGAGCTGGACCACGACCCGGCACTGACCTTCGCAGGGGGCAGGCCGCGGAAGGGGAACTCTGTGCAATTCCCCGCTTGCGGGACGGTACAGGTGAAGTATGCCAACGTGTTGGCACTGTCCTCGTCGATGTGGTCGGCCCGCTGTCCGGGTGGGTTGACCGACATGGAGAGGGCCGTCACAGGGCGGACGCGGTGCCAGGCTCTGGAACGGTTCGCGCACGCATCGACAGATCGGGACTGCTTCGCGGTGAGCGTGAGGTCCGTGGAGCCATGGCGCGACGCGGGTGCCATCCAGGTTCCGCCGGGCGGTCGTACCAGGCGCGCGGCGTGTCGATGACAACAGCCCGTACATGGGTACCGCTCGGTGACGTACGCGACGCCTATAACCATGCCATTGGCATCGACGGCGGTTGGGTGCAGCAGACGGGTATCGGCGCGGCGGGCGCTGCTGGCCACCAGCGGTAAACGCCAAGTCGGCGATCTTCGAGCCGTGGGGGACGCCGTCGCGTCGGGCCGCTGCCCGGGGTGGGGCGGGGGGATGGGAAACTGGCGGGTATGGATATCCGTCGCAGGAACAACGTCACCGTCACCGGCTGTGCAGACGGGCCGGTGCTCCTGCTGGCGCACGGGTTCGGCTGTGATCAGAACATGTGGCGCACGGTGGTTCCCGCATTGGCTGAGAGCTACCGGGTGGTGCTCTTCGACTACGTGGGTTCCGGCCGGGCGGACCCGTCGGCCTGGGACGAGCGGCGTTACAGCTCCCTGGAGGGCTACGCGCGGGACGTACTGGAGGTCTGCGAGGAGCTGGACCTGCGGGACGTGACGTTCGTGGGGCACTCGGTCAGCGCGATGGTCGGGGTGCTCGCCGCGGCGAAGGCCCCGCGGCGTCTGTCCCGGCTGGTGATGGTCGCGCCGTCGCCCTGCTACATCGACGACGACGGTTACCGGGGCGGGTTCAGCGCCGAGGACATCGACGAGCTGCTGGAGTCGCTGGAGTCGAACTATCTGGGCTGGTCGGCGGCGATGGCCCCGGTCATCATGGGCAACGCGGACCGCCCGGAACTCGGCCAGGAGCTGACCGCCTCGTTCTGCGCGACCGACCCGGACATGGCTCGCGTCTTCGCCCGCACGACGTTCCTGTCCGACAGCCGCGAGGACCTGAAGACGGTCACGGCGCCGACGCTGGTCCTTGAATGCAGGCAGGACGTGATCGCGCCCCGGGAGGTCGGCGCCTACGTCCACGCGGCGATCCCCGGCAGCCGCCTGGTCACACTGGAGGCGACGGGTCACTGCCCGCAGCTGAGCGCGCCGCAGGCCACCGCGGGCGCGATCATCGAGTTCGTCGGGACGAGCCGGTGATGTGCAGGACCGACCAGGCGCCCGAGCCGGGCGAGGAGCAGGACGTGGACACCACGGACGCGGTGTTCACCTCACTGCTGGAGGACAGCGCGGAGGAGCTGTACGAGCAGGCCCCGTGCGGATATCTGTCGACGCTGATGGACGGCACCATCGCGAGGATCAACACCACCCTGCTGGACTGGCTGGGCATGGACCGTGCGCAGGTGGTGGGGCGGATGCGGTTCACCGATCTGCTCACTGTGGGGGGCAAGCTCTATCACGAGACGCACTTCGCGCCGCTGTTGCAGATGAAGGGCGAGGTCAGCGGCATCGCCCTGGACATCAGGGCCGCCGGTAAGGCGCGGATGCCGGTGCTGGTCACCTCGAAGGTGAAGACCAGCGAGGACGGCGAGCCCCTGCTGATCCGCACCACCGTTTTCGACGCCCGCGACCGCCGCGCCTACGAGGCGGAGTTGCTGCGCGGCCGCGAGGAGGCTGAGGAAGCCCACCGGCAGGCCGAAGCGGACCGCCGGCGCGCGGAGGCTGATCGCGTCCGGCTCCAGGAGGCGCTCGCCGTTCTCCAGGAGAGCCTGCTGCCCTCGCAGCTGCCCGCGATCCCGGGCCTGGAGGCCGGTTCCTATTACCACACGGCATCCCCGGATCTGCTGGGCGGAGACTTCTACGACCTGTTCCCCCTGGACTGCGGCCGGTGGGCGTTCTTCCTCGGGGACGTGTGCGGCAAGGGGCCCCAAGCCGCCGCGGTCACCTCACTGGCCCGCTACACCCTGCGCGCCGCCGCCCTGCACGATGCCGACCCGGTCACCGTCCTCACCACCCTGAACACGGTGCTGCACGAGCGGTACGCCAGCGGCGAGGGCCGCTACTGCACCGCCGTCTTCGGAGTCCTGGAAACCGATGAGGGCCACGTCGGCGTGCACCTGGCTTCCGGTGGACACCCCTCCGCGGTGATCCAGCGCGCGGACGGCAGCACCGACTGGGTTCCCACTCCGGGCGGCCTGCTCGTCGGCGTCCTGCCGAAGGCCCCGTTCACGGCCGCCCGCGCCGATCTGCTGCCCGGCGACACCCTGCTCCTGTACACCGACGGCCTGACCGAGGCCCGCACCGGGCCGGACCGTGAGCTGTACGGCGAGGACGCCCTGTGTGCTTTCATCGCCGCCCAGCCGCCGACGGGCCCGCAGGCTCTCATCACCGCCCTGAGCGGGCTGCTCGCCTCCTTCGGCGACGGGCTCGACGACGACACCGCCCTGCTCGCCCTCGGCATGCCCGCCCCGCTTCCCACCACCGCGAGTGACGAGCTGACATGAACCCTCTGACGATCACCGCCCGAGCCACCGCCACCGGTCCCGTCCTGGAGATCACCGGTGACCTCGACTACGCGACGGCACCCGAACTGCGCAGGGCCGTAGACGGCCTGGCGGTCGCCGCGGGGCAACTGCTGGTCCTTGACCTGGCAGGCCTAGACTTCTGCGACTCCAGCGGGATCAGCGCTCTGCTGTCGGTTCGGAGTCTGGCTATCGAACACGGCGGCGACATGACCCTCGCCGCGGTTCCCGCGAACACCGCCCGCATCCTGGGCATCATCGGCCTGGACCAGGTTTTCACCATCCACCCGGACGCCACGACGGCCACCGCCCGCGACTCCGCCGCCAGTTGATCCTGCTCCGGACAGCGTCAGCCAAGGGGGTCAGCGTCCGGGTGGCCGCGCTCTGCCGCCTCCCAGGCAGAGGCGCTGCCAAAGAGCCATTCGCCGATCGGTGCGGCGTAGGCGGGGGCGGTGGCCCCGGTGCGGCGGGGGAGGTGGACGGCGACGCCGCCCACGCCACCAGCCGCGCCGGTGATCAGAACGTTGTCTGGTGGGTGCGGCCGCCAGCGGCCGGGCGGGCAGGGAGACCCGCTCGGCCTGGGTACCGCAGCCGGGACGGAGAATCAGGCGTTGATCGAGGCTTCGTGTCCGGCGTCCTTCGCCGATGTCTGTGTCCGGGGCAGGACGAGATAGGTCAGGGCCAGTCCGATCAGGCTCAGGACCGCGCCCGCCAGGCCGGTCCACCGCAGAGCACCGGCGGCGACGATCGCGCCGCCGATGACCGAGCCGGCTGCCGCACCGAGGTTGAAGGCGCCCACGTTGACGGAGACCGCCAGGCTGGGCGCGGCGCCCGCGTGGTGCAGGATCAGTCCCTGCAGCGGGGCGATGGTCGCGGTCGCGAACAGACCGAGTACCAGGACTGCCGCCACGGCGGTGGGCTGCCACACCACGGCGAACGGGATGAGCGAGAGCGTCGCCGCGAGCCCGCCGAAGACCCCGCGTACGGTGGCGCTCATCGACTTGTCGGTCAGCTTTCCGGCGGTGAGGTTGCCGAGAAAGCTACCCGCGCCGTAGGCGAGCAGCAGACCGGAGACCGCGTCGGCGGAGAAGCCGGAGACCCGGGTCAGCAGCGGCGCGATGTAGGTGAACAGTGTGGCGACCCCGGAAAAGCCCACCGCGGTGGTGGCGATGGCGAGCATGACCGGCCGACGGGTCACCACGCGTATCTCGTCACGCAACCGCGTGGACGGTGCTTCCTGACGGGGCAGTACGGCGGCCAGGAGCACGGTGCCCACCAGGGACAGAACGGTCAGCGCGGCGAATGGAGCCCGCCATCCGGCGCTTTGCCCGAGCAGTGCCCCCAGGGGCACTCCGAGGAGCGTGGCCACGGTGAAGCCGGAGGCCACGGTGGCGATGGCCGAGCCCGTCTTCTCGGCCGGGACCACCCGAACCGCCGTCACCAGCGCCAGCGCCAGGAAAGCGGCGTGACTCAGCGAGGACACCACGCGGCCCACCAGGAGCAGGCCGAACGACGGCGCCACGGCGCTCGTCGCACTGCCCGCCGCGAACAGCAGCATCAGCCCGATAGCGAGGCCCTTGCGCGGCAGACGCGAGGTCAGCAGGGCCATGAGCGGCCCTCCGACCACGACTCCGAGCGCGTATGCGGTCACTGCCTGTCCGGCGGTTCCCACGGAGACGTCCAGATCCTCGCCGACCTGGGGCAGCAACCCGGCGATCAGGTACTCCGAGGTACCCACGACGAAGACGCTTACGCACAGTGCGGCGAGCGTCGCGAAACCCTTATTCACCTTCATGCCGCAGACGCTAAAGTCTCACATGGGTATGAGAGTCAAGGCCGAACGGGCAATGTCCGCGCGACTGTCAGGAGGTCCCTGTGCGTATCGGTGAGTTGTCCCGGCGGACCGATGTGGCCGTGTACTTGTTGCGCTACTACGAGGAGCAGGGTCTCCTCCATCCGCAGCGTCGTCCCAGCGGTTACCGGGAATACGTCGAGGAGGACGTCGCCGTGGTCCGCCGCATCCGCGGCCTGCTGGCCGCCGGCTTGGGCACCTCCACGATCACCGCGGTCCTGCCGTGCCTGCGGGATACCGGCGACCGTCTCGTCCCCACTTGCTCGGACCTGCTCGCCGACCTCCACCAGGAACGCGACCGCATCGCTCAGGCCATCAGCGACCTTCAGGCTTCCATGGACGCGCTCAACAACGTCATCGCTGCGGCCCCGGCCGACGTCACTCGCAGGGCACTTGCTTCACTCGACGTGTGAACGAATCGCCTCTCACCGCCGTACCCCGGCGTCGTTGAGGACCCCAAGGTGGCGCCCGGCCTGTCGAAAGGGTTACGGAGTTGGCCCGCACATGGCCCGGATCTTGGTGACGGACTCCCGCCAGATGCCGAGCAGTGCCCGCACCTTTACTTGTCCTCGCGGCACCCGGATTGCCACCGCGGTCCTGCCCGTGGAAGCGCACCGGCGGACAGGTGCGAGGCAGAAGCGGCCGTGCGGTATCGCGGTCACCGTCGAACAGCCGAGGCCGTGCGAATTGTCCAGGAGCCGCCGGGTCGTCGGGGTCCCTGCGGACGTCTGTCTCGGCTGCGGGCCCATGCTCCATGCCGGCCCAGCAACCCCATTCTGATTGCGGAGAACGCCGTCCGTCCGCGGGGGCCGGGGTGGTCGTATGGGCTGATATGCCATACCGCCCAGTAGGCGCAGACCAGCGCGTCGACTACGAAGGGGCTTTGTACCTGTGCAATGGCAGAGTCCTCGGCGCGAGTGTTGCCAACACATCTGCGAGAGTGGGCTTTGGTGAGTTGGGCGATGGCCGCACCAACCAGGCCCCCGCGGCGCCGCCGCACCGGCTAATCGTGGCATGCCATGATCCTGGCGGGCTGGTGCCACCGGCATCACGCCACACGCTGGGGATGCCGCGTCGGAACAACGCGTCCAGCCGAGGCCGAGGTGGTCGTGCTTGTGCTGCCGAAGCGAAGGTGTGGAAGCAGCGCGGCCAACCGCGGGCAGGCCCGATATTCTTGGTACCGGCCGTATCGGTTCGTAAACGGCGCTTTGCGCCTCAGCGGGTCCGCTCGATGACGCAGCGGCCTCGCCGGAGTTCGGGTCTCCCGGAGTGCCGTAGAAGTGAGCGTCCCAGGCGATCGGCTGTGGCTGAGCCTGGCGAACTCCGCGGCGAGCCTCGTGGATGTCAGCTAGTCGTTCCCAGTGGATGCGGAGTCGTTTGAAACCGTGGAGCCACGCGAAAGTTCGCTCGACGACCCAGCGGTAGGTGCCCAGTCCGGTGCCGTGCCGAGTGCCACGGCGACCGACAGCACGAGCGCCGCAGCGGTGAACGCACCGCCGCAGTGTCCTCGCAGGTAAGAACACCATCGTCAGCGCGGAGTGCCGTCCTGAAGCAGTACCGGGCTCGGTCGACACGGCTCAGGCACACCAACGATGACAGAGACGACAGCAGGATAAGACCGTGAGGATCGCGTGGACGCACGAAGCTTCCCGCAGCGCCGGAGCCCGGCGTGGCCTACAGTCCGGCGGCCGCCGACGACTACGAGACGCGTAATGAGGCCAAGGTCGGCGTCTCCGACGTTCGGCGCATCGTTCCGCTCGAACACCCACCGGGCTGGCTGCGCCAGGACCAGCTGTGCCGTCTCAGTAACCACCAGGTGCCTTCAACGGTGTAGGAGACGTGGCACAGCGGCCCGATCAGCGTCTTCACCCGCGTCGGCGTCCACGGCTGGTCCGCCCATCCGTGGACTAGCGGACCGCGCTGCAACTCTTGCTCCAGCCGGGCGATCTGCGCGTCACTGAGGCGAGGACGGCCGGGCGAACCCTTCAAGGCCACTCCAGCCTCGCGACACTCACCGGCGGTGTGGCCTGGTGGTGGTCAGACGGCGTCGATCACCCGCCGTACTGCGGATTCGATGGCGCGTTGTCCGGCGGGTAGGGGGTGGCCGCGGTTGTCGCCGCCGTTCCGGCCGACGTCGTAGACCCATGGTGAGGCGCTGCACAGTTCGTGACCGTCGAAGCTGTTCAGGACCGAGACGTAGGTAACGTGAGCGCGGGCGGCCGCGGCCCGGGTGGCGGCATCCATCTGCGCGGCCAGGTCGTTGAGATTGGAGCGCTCAGAAGGTGTGAGCCAGCCGCACCGCCTGGTGGCCGACTGCTGCGCGGGGAACAACCGCGGATAGCCGACCACGACTACCCGGGCATGCGGAGCTGTCGTTTTGACCAGCTGATAGGCGCTCAGCAGCTTCCCCGGGAGCGTCTGGCTGATGTAGCTCCTCGCGTGGGCGAGGGTGCGATCCAGGACGCAGTCGCTGAGGAAGCAGTGGGTCAGGATGCGGGAGAAGCCGACATCGTTTCCACCGATAGTGAGCGTGACCAGGTTCGGTGCGGGCCGAAGGGAACGCAGACGGGTCGTCACCTGTGCGGGTTCCCCCTTGAACGTCGAGCTGAGCGCCGAGATTTCCGCCCCTGAACACGCCAGGTGCGCTACGAGATGCACGGCCGCGTCGTCTACCGCCAGCAGCCGGGGCCACGCCTGCGGGCTACGATCGCAGGCGTG
Organism: Streptomyces sp. NPDC088910; assembly: GCF_044749865.1. Lineage (NCBI taxonomy): Bacteria > Bacillati > Actinomycetota > Actinomycetes > Kitasatosporales > Streptomycetaceae > Streptomyces > Streptomyces sp. NPDC088910. The sequence goes on along the minus strand of NZ_JBIVIV010000005.1, from coordinate 169,803 downwards.
GGAAGCGGCATCGAACGGCGGATTGCCCTCGCCAGAGGAGTAGGAGTCGCCCAGCGCGACAGTCGAGACCGGCGCCGGAAGCGGCGCACTGGATTTCAGGAGCGTGGCGCGAGGTTCGTCCATCCCCAGCCCCGGGCGCGGCATGGACACCAGCACGGTCTGCCAAGTGCCACATAGCCCGTCCGGGGCGGTGCACTGGACTTGTTCGACGTAGAGACGGCCTTCGGCTAGGGCGTACTGGCTGCTGTTTCCGCCTGCGCCGGAGTCGAGCGCGGAGGTGTCGAAGGAGTCCACCGGCGCGCCGGTGGTGTGGCTGTAGGTGTCTACCTGAAAGCTGGTGGAGGTGTACGCGTTATAGGTGACATTGCGCAGCAGCACGATGTGGCCGCGGCTGTCGGCTTGGACGGCGACCGGTGCGTAGGCGCGGTCGCGGGCGTCGTCTCTTTCGGGGACGGTACGGGTGAACAGCAGATGGCCCCTGGGATCGACAGCGATCAGGCGGTCGGTGCTGCTTCCAGCCTGAGTGACAGTCAGCAGGACCGGCACCCCCCACGAGGCAGCGGTCCAAGCGTTGATGAGTGGGTCGGCGCAGTATGGCAGGGCGTAACGGCCGGTGCGGCCACTGATGTTGAACACATCGAGGCGGTTGACCGGGTCGTACCGCCAGCAGTCGGGTTTGGAGGTGGGGCCGCTGCGGTTGGTGAGGTACGCGAACACGTAGCCGTCGGGGTTCACAGCGAGCCGCTGCGGCATCTCGGCAGCGGCGGACACCACGCGAACGCGGCCGATGTCGTTACCGTGGTAGTCGATGTACCGCACGCCGTCTCCGGCGTAGTTCTCCACTACCAGGCCCCGCCGGTAGGCCCCGACGATGCCGGAAGCGTCCGCGGACCGGTTGGCGAACAGCAATGCCCCGGTCGTCGCGGATATGCCGAAGATCACGGCTTGCCAGCCGCAGTTGGTGTACGCGGTGCCGGCGCCGTAGATGTTGCCGTCCGCGCCCGGGACGAGCTGTCCGTATCCGATAGCGACAGGAGACTGGCCGCACGTCACGCTGATGGGGCGGGTCCACTTCAACGCCGCGCCCTGGTACGCCGCCACGACCGAAGGATCGGTGCCGTCGCCGTGCGGGCGTGGGCGGATGCCTACCGTCAGACCACTGGCACTCACCATGCTGACACAAGACGCCAGCGCTCCTGCGGGCGCGCCGGGAAGCGGAGACCCACCGGCAGTGAACCGCTGCACCATCGGCCCTGTGCTGTCGTTGCCCGTGCATCCCTGGACGCTGGAGTTCCCCTGCAAGTCCGTATGGAGCAGCCCTGAACTCTCAACGGGCTGCTGCCATGCCGCAGCCGACGGCTGCGGCATGTCCTGCGGGAGTTCGGCACGTGCCGCGGGTGCCATGAGCCCCGCCGCTAATAGCATTCCTGTCACCGCTGCGACCAGCGCACGTCGTGTCCCCGGCATGAGTCCCACCCCTCAGCTCACCTCCGCGGACCGCCGGGCGGATCACCCGGGCCAAGCGGAATCAGGCGATGTTAGCGGCCGATGTGTCCTTATGAGCCCTGTTCGCCGTTATTGCCTGTCAGACGCTCATTTGGCATCTCCTCCGATACGCACTGACAAGCACCTGCCTGTCAGCAGGCGCGTCCGCCCCACCGACTCTCCGGTGCCCTCTGCGCCGTCACAGGCCCCGGGCCCGGACGGGTCCCGCTTCGAAATTCCCCGGGCCCGCTGTCACCGTGGATGACCCGTCTAACCGAACTAAGTTGATCGCATGGAGTTGACCTGTGTGGACTTGATTGAGTGAGACGGCTGCGTGTTGCGATTCCGTGGACCAGTACAACACCTAACTGTTCGTTCCCCACCAGCACACGCCCCCCTCACCCCTCGCGCGGACTGAACACGCTATCCGCCGACTCCCCCCGGCCGCTGGCCAAGCGAAGGACCCACCTCGGCGCAGCAACCCCACTCTGAGAACGCGGCCTCATTCCGTCACCCCGCACACGCCATTTCGTCGGTGCTCCTTCGTGTTGGCAGGGACTGGAGCCGGATGACAGCGCCTCCCGGTCAGATACCGGCCGACGTCCCGGAAACCAGAACCGCCGCTCCCTCCTCGGCAGCAGCGGCTCGATCCGCTCCTACAGCTCATCCGACACAATCCACGGCGAGGCACTAACGACCAGCCCAACGCTCAACTCATAAGCCGGGCCCGGCCACCAAAACCGATTCACCTCATTGTGTTAGCCGTTGTATCAACTCGTCTACGTGTGACGCACCGACCGTGCAGCGGTGGCCGCACGAGTCTGCCCGCCGAGCGAGCAGAGCGCGACGACCAGCTGTGAAGCTGACGGCATACCGTCTCGCAGCCCCGGCCGTCCACGCCACCGGGTAACGCCCGGGTCTCGATTCCCTCCGATTCCAGTGTGGAATCCAGGTGGGCGCCTGGGTGCCGGCGCGCGGAGGGCATAGAGGCGGTCGGGGTCCCGGGGCGGGTTTCGCCGACTGCGGCGAGCAGTGAGATGAACTGGTCGGCGAAGTAGGGGCTGGGCACGGGCAGGCCGACGTCTTCGGCGAGCAGTTTGCCCGCCGTGCGGGATACCGCCCGCTCGATTCGGGGTGCCGGGCCGGGATGCGGCTTGTACTGGCCGAGCCATGACGCGGCTGTGGGTTCTCCGCGTGCCAGGTGACAGGTACAGGCAGTGGGAGGCTGCGCGGTCCTCACCGGCGGCGTACTGCCACCACCGGCGGGCGTCGTAGGTGGCGTCGGCGAGGTTGAGGATGCAGCCCAGGACGCGGGCCGCAGCGTTGTCGGCAGTTGCTCGGTGACCCATTCACTGAGGTTCACGGCGTCCTGGGCCATGACGGCCTCGCCCAGTTGCGTCAGCGGCGCGGCGGGGCTCTGTGGGCCTGTTTCGCTGCCGCGTGGTCCAGGCCCACCCGGTCCTCGCTGAAGCGGTCCGAGGCGACCGGGCGCAGCCCGAGCAGGGAGTCACCGAGTCGGCAGCTGACGCCGCCGTAGAGGAACGACAGTTCCTCGCGCGTCTTGTCGTCCGCGTCCGCGGGCAGCTCGAAGGCCACGGGCAGTCCGAAGAGGTCCTCGTAGAAGGCGCGGGAGCGGTCGACGCCGGTGACCGTGAGGCAGATATGGGCGAAGGCGCGCGGAGTGATCTGCATCCACCCATCATGTGGCCCAGGCTACGGAACGCCCGGTAATCGGGGAAGCGTGAGCGTTCCGGGTGTTGGTGGCGGCCCGAACGGTATGGGCTATTTTCGACGTCGGATGATGATGTAGTACCCGACGACGATTGCCAACGAGGCGAGGAACACTACGGCAACCGCCTGTCCGGCACCGGGCTCCGGCGTTGAAACGAGGCTGAGCTGACCGAATGCCTGTGTGGGATCAGGGATGCGATGACTCATTTATTGCCAGCGGCGGAGGCGCGGTGGCTGATCCACGCTATAGCCCCGATCATGCCTATACCGAAGAAGAGGGGGATGACGGCCAGCGCCCCGTTGCCTTTTATCGCCGCGCTGACACCCAGAACGATAAGAATGACCGCCGCGAAACCTGCGATCGTCAGAAGCGGTTTGACCATATGTATCTCCTCGCGAGGGTGGGTGCCGCGTGACACCCACCCTCGCCACGGTTTATTACTGAGCGGCTTCTGTGCCAGCGGTGGCCGCCGCAGCGAGGCCGGATGCCAGCACGGTGCAGCCCGTGATGCCTAGGCCGATACTTGCTCTCAGAGTAGGCGCGGCTCCTGCAGCGGCGGCTGCATCGCAAATCGCTTCTGTTCCGATTCCCACAAAAAATCCGACTTTAGCAGCGAACGCTCCGCTGTCGTCTTCGGTTATTAATTTCTTCGTCAAACTGACGAAATATCCGAACTTTGAGGCTTTGCCGAAGAATGATCTTCCATTGGGGTCGGTGTGGTTGATGGGGTCATCGGCGAGGGCGGTGTAGGGGTTGGTTTCCTGGCCGGAGGGGTCGGTTTGGGTGAAGTGGCCGGGGGTGGGGTCGTAGTAGCGCGCGCCCGTTTTGTACGGGCCGCTGGGCTGGAGGTAGGTGCTCTGGAGGCGGTAGGGCTGGGGCACCGCTTCGACGGGGGGCGAGGCGTCCTGGCCGTAGGGGTTGTGGTTGTGGGTGCGGGCGGCGTTGGCCAGGCCGTGGACGGAGGCGTCGATGTCGGTGAGGTAGTAGTACGAAGTGCCCCCGGTATTCATGGAGTTGAGTGTGCCCTGGGGATCGCGGGTGTATCCGGTGTCGGTTCCTGCGGTGGTGGAGGCGGCGAGTCCTTCGGGTCCGTTGTGGAAGGTGGTCGCGCCTAGGCGGGTGCGTTCGCCGTTGTCGGTGCCGGAGTATGCGGCGGTGAGGCGGGTGAGCTGGTTGAAGGCGCAGGTGGTCCTGGTGTCGGGGCACGTGAAGAGGGTGTCGACGCCGGTCGTGTTGCCCGCCGCGTCCAGGCAGTAGTGGATGGCGGTGGGGGTGTCCGCTTTGGTGAGCCGGTTGTCCGGACGGGGCTACCGGGCGCCGAGCCGTCGTTCATCGTCTCGCACGAGCTGCCCCTGTACGCCGACGCCTACCGGCACTTCGACGACCGCGACCGGGGATGGACGAAGGTCGTCCTGAAGCCGTGACCCGGCGCAGTGCCGCGGCCGGGCGCCGTCCAGACGGCGCCCGGCACCGGGACAGGCGCTCAGGACGAGCCCTCGGCCCGCGCTCCAGGTCAGTGGCAGGCCGGCAGGTGGGCGGCCTGGACGAAGCCCCAGCGGCCGGACGCGGGGGCGTAACCCAGGATCCAGGCACGGGTGTTGTGCTTACCGCAGTGCTCGGTGGTGAGGTAGAAGGCATCGCCCGCCCGGACGTTGCCGATGGCGAAGGACTTCCCGGCGTCGCGCAGGGTGCCGACCTGCCCGGTGCCCACGTGGACGAGCCCCCGCTTGGACTTGCCGGCGTGCGGGGCGCTCATCGCCACCGACTTGACCGCCCCGCTGCCGCCCACGGCACGACGGTCGGGGAGCTGGCGGTGGTGCGTGTCGTAGGCGTGCGGATCCGTCAGGCAGGATGTGGCGACGAAGCCCCAACTGGGCTCCCCGGCTGCTCCGTAGTCCTTCACCAGCGCGTAGCCGCGGTAGGTGTACCGGACTCCCACGTGGTAGGAGCCGCCCTTCGGTGAGCGCTGCGGCTTCGTCCATCCCCAGTCAGCGATGCCGGCCTTGGGGTAGTTGGCATGGATGAAGCAACTCGGCTGCGAAAGAGTGGTGGAGTGGGTGTACTTGTCGCCCTGCCCGTTGGCGGCGAAGGCGGGGGCCGCCAGGACGGAGGCGGACGCCGCTACTGTGGCGGCGGCGAGTGCGAAAGGCTTCCACAGACGCATGGGGGATCTCCTGATGTCGTGTCGTCGAGGTGTCGTCAGGTCGTCGCGCCGGTGCGAGCCTGGGCGTCCGGCCGGGGCGGCCGGGCGTCCGCCGGACGGCGGCGCCACTGACAGGTCTAGGTGTCCAGGGGGGTGTCCGCCCAGCTCTCCGTGTCCGCGGACGTCCGCGGACACCGGCGGACACCTGACGCGGGCAGAGCTTTCGAGGAGACGAGGAACGGGATGACACAGGCACCGGAGCCGGTCGCGGCATGGCACGACCTGATGGCGGCACTCGTGCGACGATCCGGGCTGAGCGTGCGCCAGCTCGCCGCCAGGGCGGGCTACAGCAGCACCTACTGCAACGAGGCGACCAACGGCACGCGCGTCCCGCCGTGGCCGGTGGCCGAGGCGATCATCACCGCCCTCGGGGACGGTGCCGAGGCCCGATTACCCGCCTGGCGTGCCGCTCGCCAGGCCCTGGGGATGTCCGCGGACACCGGCGAGAACGCCGACGCCGGCCCGCTCGTCCCCCCGGCCGCCACCCCGCCGGGAGTGCCGGGAGCAGCCGCGCCCCGCGGGCCGGCCGAAGTCCCGCCGACGCCCCCGGCCGAGGCTCCCCCGGGGGTGCCCGCCACCCCTGACCCGCGCCCGGCGTCCGCCAACGGGCCCGCGGCCCCTGCCGCCGGGCCGACCGCACAGCCGGCGCCGCCCGGAGCCACCCCTGCGCCGCCGTCACGGCAGCGGCGGGTCCTGCTCACCGCCTCAGTGACCGCGATCGTGCTCGCGGCGCTCGGCTACGCGGCCGTCGCGTTCCACCCCACCGGACACCGGAACGGCGCCGTCCCGTCCGGTCCCGGCCGCACGCCGGGGCGGTCCCAGCCGGACGACTTCCCCTGCCGCGCCACCCGCCAGTACGTCGTCACCAGCGACGGCGACGTCCTCGACGCCCACGGCGCCCCGGTGGGCGACGGCATCCACCGCGGCGACTACTTCGACCTGGCCCCGGAACAGCCGCACAGCCACTACGCCCACCGCTACTACGGCTCCGTCGTCGGACGCGAACTCTCGGGCTACGTCGACCAGGCCAGGATCCACCTGAGCGGCACGGTATGCCTCACCCCCCGCCGCTGAGACGCCGGCAGGCCAACGGATCGCGCCGTGGCCGACCGGCCCCGCGGACGCCCAAGTGCCCCCGCGCAGGCAGAGGTCGCTGGTCTGCGCCGGGGTGACGGGGTGACGGGGCAAGCGCGTACGGGCCTGCCCCCTGGTCTTGGACACACGAGACACGGGATCCTGAGGACCTGAGGACGGACATCTCGTGGTCATGAAGAGCTATCCGCCGCAGTTCAAGGCGGACGCGGTCACGCTGTACGAGTCGCGGCCCGAGGCAGCGATCAGGCAGCTTGCCGCTGATTTGGGGATCGACCCGGAGACGTTGCGGAACTGGGTCCGGGCGGCCGGAGTCGGCCGGCCACGGGGACGCCGGGCAGCGGCACCCGCGGAACCGCCGACGCCGTTGGAAACGGAGAACACCGCCCTGCGTAAGAAGGTCCGCGAACTGGAAGAGGAACGGGAGATCCTGCGGAAGGCGGCCAAGTATTTCGCCGGGGAGACGCGCTGGTGAGTCGCTTCCAGTTCGTCGCCGACCACCAGCGCCGCTACGGCGTCAAGCGGCTGTGCGCCATCCTCGGCATCGCCCGCTCCAGCTTCTACTCCTGGCACGCAACAGCCGGTGCACGGTCAGCCCGGCAAGCGGCAGACGCTCACCTCGCCGCCCGGATACGGGAAGTGCACCGCGAATCGGACGGCACCCACGGCGTCCCCAGGATCACCGCCGAGTTCCGGAAGGCGGACGAGTACGTCAACTACAAGCGCATTGCGCGCGTGATGCGGAAGATCCCTCGGTCAGGCTTTTCAGCAGGTATCGTGAACATCGCTCAATTCCTACTAGCGGCTACCAGGCCAGCAGTTACAGGTCCGATACTCTTCTTGATTTCTTCCATTGGAAGGCCTGATCCGGCAAGGATTTCGATTACTCGAATCTTCACTGCTTGACGAACCTCCGAACTGGGGGAAGTGACGAGCTCTTCAAGGAGGCGAGCACATCTCACCACCACGGGGTCACCTGGTAGCTGCCTCTCTAGCGCAGGGACGAGCACAGGCCAGACAAACGCCTCGGACAGCAGCGAATAAATCCCTATTTCCTGCGGAACTAGACCTAGGTCGCGCGCCGACTCGACCTCAGCGGCCTCCAGCTCCTCAACCAAGGGAAGGCACTCGGGCAGCCAGTGGAGCAGAGCTGCGCGCACGTACTCGCCATCAGAAGATATTTTTTTAGACACGGGCACAGTCACCTCGCTGCATCATCGATTTTTTGGGGCTACGCCACAGGGGAGGCCCGCAGTCCCCGCCAGAAATCTCACAATAGATCATCCCGCCCCTCAGGTACTGTACAACGACGTCGACTATGAGGAGGCTATCGGTAATGCCACCTAGCGTACTCAGCATGCCCGATGTTCTCAGGCTCGGGCCGCTGGTCCGGAGCACGGGCTTGTATGGCCTCTCCTGGAACTGCGAACCTGTGACCGATTCAAGCGCTGGCGAATTCGCAACTCGGTTAATTGCACCGCGAATAGCCCTAGCAGCCTCAGTGGGTTCCTTGAGGTACGTCGTAACCTCGCCAGCCTTGTCGACGGATTCGTCCGTTCGTGATGGCGTGAGCAAGAAGCCATGGATCGTGGATGACGGGTTGTGGGCTCGGATCGAGCCGCTGCTTCCGGCATGGCCGAACCTGTCGCCGGGCCCGCGGCCTGTGGATAATCGGCGCTGCCTGCAGGGCATCCTATTCGTGCTGTACACCGGCATCACCTGGCAGCAGTTGCCGCTGGAGCTCGGCTTCGGCTCCGGGCAGACCTCCTGGCGGCGCCTGGGTCGCTGGCAGGCGGCCGGAGTCTTCGAGGACCTGCACCGCACACTCCTGGCCGAGTTGAACACGGCCGGCCTGATCGACTGGACACGCTGCGTGGACGCCTCCCACGTACGCGCGAAAAAGGGGGCGAGGCGACAGGCCCCTCGCCGGTTGACCGCCGCACGACCGGCAGCAAACACCACCTGATCAGTGACGGCGGCGGCATTCCGTTCCACGTGATCACCACCGCCGCCAACGTCAACGACGTCACCCAGACCCTCGACCTGGTCGACGGGATCCCGCCCGTCGCCGGCCGAGTCGGGCACCCCCGCAAACGCCGCGACGCCCCTGCTCGGGGACATGGGCTACGACAGCAACCCCAACCGGCGACAACTGCGCCAGCGCCGGATTCTGCCGGTCATCTCCCGCAAGGGATCACGGGACATCGTCGGCCTCGGCAGGCTCCGCCACGTCGTCGAGCAGACCTTCGCCCAACTCCACGAGTTCAAGCGACTTGGCGTCCGCCGGGAACGACGCCTCGACCTCCACAACGCCTTCGTCTCACCCGCCTGCGCACTCATCTGCTGGCGACGCCTCAACAACGCATCCTCATGATCGTGTTACGAGTTCTCAGGTGTCAACGCCCGCTTCGGTCGCATGTCAACGCGGGCGAACCTGCCCGCACGTTGGCGCGCGTGGCCACTCACCGGTGACGCGCGTACGGTTGGCACGATGCCCCGGTCCCCGGCAGCGGGTTTTTGATCTGTCTGGAAGAGGCGCATCGGGTGCATGTATTTCACGCAAACCCAAGGGCGCGTGGGCGCGCAACAGCGGCGCCCGGGGGCATCGACGCCCGGACGCCGCACACGGTCACTGCGGCGGCCAGTCTTCCGGCCGACCGTGTCGTCGGCGAACTGGCCGCCAGCAGGGACGGTCTTCCCGTGAAGGCGGCGGCGGAGCGGCTGCTGCGATGGGGGCCTAACGCCGTGTCGTCACACCGTGCGCGGGCGCTTCCCGTGCTGTGGCGGCAACTGCGGTCTCCGCTGCTGGGACTGCTGCTGGCTGCCGCGGCCGTCTCCTACGGTGTCGGAGAGCGCAGCGCCGCCGTGATCATCGCGGTGATCGTCGCCCTCTCGGTGGGCCTCGGCTTCGTCAACGAGTTCCGGGCCGAGAAGGCCGCCGAGGCGCTGCACAGCCAGATCCGCCACCAGGCGATCGTCTTCCGCGACGGCAAAGCGGTGAGCGTTCCGGTGACCGACCTGGTACCGGGAGACGTGGTCAGCCTCCGGCTGGGTGACATCGTGCCCGCCGACGTGCGGCTGCTGGAGGCGACCGACCTGGAATGCGACGAGTCCGTCCTCACCGGTGAGTCGCTGCCGGTGTCCAAGGCGACGGACCCGGTTCCGGCCGGGACGGCGCTGGCAGACCTGACCTGCTGCGCCCTGATGGGCACGGTCGTCCACTCCGGCAGCGGCCGCGCTCTGGTGGTCTCCACCGGCGCCGATGCCGAGTTCGGGAAGATCGCGGTCGGGCTGAGCGGCCACCAACTGGAGACGGAGTTCCAGCGCGGGCTGCGCCGATTCTCCATGCTGCTCGTCTACGTCGCGGGCTCCCTCACCGCGTCGATCCTCGTGATCAACGTGGCGCTCCACAAGCCGCTCATCGACTCGCTGCTCTTCTCGCTCGCCATCGCGGTCGGCATCACCCCCCAACTGCTCCCGGCTGTCGTCTCCACCAGCCTGGCCGCCGGGTCGCGGCGCATGAGCCGCCGCAAGGTACTGGTCAAACGCCTGGTCTGCATCGAGGACCTCGGTGACGTCAACATGCTGTTCACCGACAAGACCGGCACCCTGACCCTGGGGCGCATCGACTTCATGCGCGCCGTGCCCGCAGGCGACGACTCTCCCGAACAGGTACTGCGCTGGGGCCTGTTGAGTACCGAGAGCAATGCCGCCGACGGCTCGGCGGTGGGCAGCAATCCACTGGACGCCGCCTTGTGGGGCTCACCCGCGGCGCAGACCCAGCACACGGCTCTCGCCGCCTGGACGCAGGTGGCGGTACTGCCGTTCGACCACCAGCGGCGGATGGTCTCCACCGTGGTCCGCGACGGCTCCGGCACGGCGATCCTGGTCACCAAGGGCGCCCCGGAGAGCGTGCTGGAGCGCTGCGTCGACGTACCGGACACCGCCAGGAAGGCGCTGGAGACCGAGTTCGCCGCGGGCAACCGCGTCGTGGCCGTCGCCACCCGGCCGGCTCCCGGCTTGCGGAAGCCCACCGCCCCGGACGAGAACACCCTGCACCTCAGCGGCCTGCTGGTATTCCTCGACCCGCCCAAGCCCGATGCGGCAGCGGCGCTGCTCCGGCTCGCCGGCCTGGGGATCGACGTCAAGATCGTCACCGGCGACAACCCCGCGGTGGCGGTCCGGGTCTGCCACGACCTGGGTCTGCCCGCTGCCACCGCCCTGACCGGGACAGACCTGAACACGCTCGACGACAACCAGCTCATCGAGGCGATCGAGCGCACCACGGTGTTCGCCCGCGTGAGCCCGGAGGACAAGGCACGCATCGTCCGTGTCCAGCGCACCACCGGAAACGACGTGGCGTTCCTCGGTGACGGCGTCAACGACGCCCTCGCCCTGCACGCCGCGGACGTCGGGATATCCGTCGACTCCGCCACGGACGTGGCCAAGGACGCCGCCGACGTGATCCTGCTGGAGAAGGACCTCGACGTCCTCGCCGACGGGGTCACGGAGGGACGCCGGATCTTCGCCAACACCATCAAGTACGTCCTCATGGGCACGTCCAGCAACTTCGGCAACATGTTCAGTGCGGCCGGTGCCTCGCTCTTCCTCAGCTTCCTCCCGATGCTGCCGTCGCAGATCCTGCTCAACAACCTGCTGTACGACTCCAGTCAGCTCGCCATCCCCACCGACAACGTCGATGAGGCGCAACTGCGCCGCCCCTCGCACTGGGACATCGGGTTCATCCGTCGCTTCATGATCTGCTTCGGGCCGATCAGTTCGGTCTTCGACTTCGCGACCTTCGGCGTCATGCTGTGGGTCTTCCACTCCGGTGCGACGCAGTTCAGGACCGGCTGGTTCGTCGAGTCACTCGCCACCCAGACGCTGGTGATCTTCGCCATCCGTACCCGCCGCATTCCGTTCTGGCGCAGCCACCCCAGCCTTCCCCTGGTGCTGGCGGCGTTCGGCGCGGCTGCGGTCGGCGCCGTACTACCGTCGACTCCGCTGGCCCACACCCTCGGATTCCAGCCTTTGCCGGCAGGGTTCTTCGCGGCGCTGGCGGCCCTGACCGTCTGCTATCTCGGACTGATCGAAGCGGGCAAGTGGCTCTTCTACCGCACCTTGCCGTCGCCGGACACTGTTCCCTTGCCACACGCGGGTCACCGGCGCCTGCTGCGACGGCGGGCCGCACGCTTCAGCTCGCTGAAGCGTCCAGCAGGCGGCACGGCCCGGGTGTAGGCGTGTACTGACCCTGAATCGATGACTACGGCGGCCCGGCCCTCTGGCCTGGTGTGTTCCGGCGGCGGAGCCACCGGAGCAGTTCGTCGGCTCCCCAGACGATGAAGGGGAACGGCGCGATCACGGCCAGCTGTGACGGGCCGAGCGACGCGGTGCCGAAGAGGTCCTGGAGCGGGGACGTATAGACGACGGCTGCCGTGAAGGCCAGTTCGAAGGCGATGCCCCACGGCAGGCGCGGGTTGGACCGCAGGCCGATGGTGAACAGCGAGGCGTCGTCGGTCCGGGCGGCGAACGCCGTGCTGATCTGGCAGGCGACGATGCCGGCGAAGGTGATGGTCGTGGCCTGCAGATAGGCGTGGTGAAGGGCCGTACCGCCGCCGGTGGGGTCGCCGGGGTGCCAGCCGGCCCGTCAGAGGGTGAAGAAGAAGCCGCCCATGACCAGGACTGCCGAGATGCTTCCCAGGAACGCCCAGGCGCGGATGAGCAGCGCCCGGTCGATGACTCCGGCGGTGCGGGGTCGCGGCGGCCGGTCCATCACTCCGGGTTCGGCGGGCTCGCGTCCCAACGCCGGCGCGGGCAGCGTTTCCGTTCCGAGGTCGATGGCGAGGATCTGCAGGACCGTCAGCGGCAGCGGCACCGCGCCACCGGACAGCGCGACCACTTCGCCGCGGGCCTGCACCGCCTGGGCGACATCTTCGCGGGGCGGGTCGGCCATCGCCACCAGACCGATCAGGGTCAGCCCGGCTTCGGCTTCCTGCCTGTTGTCCAGAGCCCCGGGTACGACGCGCCGGGCGACGGGTTTCGAGTGCGCCCTTGGTGTGCACCACGAGGTCGCCGGAGGTCTGGTCCACCGTCGACATGCGCTTGAGGTGGGCGTCGAAGTGGAAGACCGCCCGGCGTGCGGCCGTACGCTGCGATGAGGTCACTCCTACCCCGAGCTCCGATGCCAGCCGCCCGCCAGGGACATGGTGCACGACGGCCTCGACTTCGACGGTGTCTTCTGCGCGACCGGCACGGTGGCGATGGGCGTGCCGCGCGGCCTCGCCGACTCAGGGGTGCGGGTGCCCGGTGAGGTCAAGCTGATCGGCCTCGACAACGTCGAGACGAGCGCATACCGCGCCCCCTCGCTGTCCACGATCGACCCGGACGACGACGCGAGGGCACAGTCCGCGGTCGGCCTCCTGGCCCGGCGGTCGCGTCGTCGGTCAAGGACCAGGAAGGGATCGTCAGCCGCGTCACTCCGGTGGCCAGGGAATCGAGCTGCCGATGAGGCCAGATGGACCGCGGCAGAGTGAGCCGACCCGAAAGTGCGTCCCGCGCAGGGGATGACGGGCCCTCGTCGTACTCGCTAGGCTCAATCCAGCAGTGGGAGCGCTCCCACGTACCCCGTCGCATCTGGCCCTCGCTCCCTGAGGGCCCTCTCCCCCCACGAGAGCACGGAGGAAAACTGTGACACCCCCCATCGGTACCCCACGCCCGGCCGAGGCGGTCAAGGCTCCCGCGCGCGGGTCGCGGCTGCGCAAGGCCATGGCGCTCGGCGTAGCCGCAGGTCTGGCCGCCACCGGCATCGTCCTGAGCACTGAGATCACCGCAGGCGCCGCGGCGCAGGGCAGCCTCCCGACCGGGACCCAGCTCTACGCGGACCCCAACTCCCAGGTCGTCCGCTGGGTTGCCGCCAATCCCGGTGACTCCCGCCAGCCGGTCATCGCCCGGCGGATCGCAAGCCAGCCGCAGGCGATCTGGTTCTCCAACTACCGCCCCTCCACCGTCACCGGTGACGTCCGGGTGGTCACCACGGCCGCGGCCACCGCCGGACAGGTGCCGGTGCTGGCCGTGTACGAGATCCCCAACCGTGACTGCGGCGGCGCGTCCGCAGGCGGCGCACCGGACCTGGCCTCGTACGACGCCTGGGTGCGCAACTTCGCCGCCGGGCTGGGCAGTGGCCGGTCGATCATCATCCTGGAGCCCGACTCCATCGCCCTGACCACCTGTCTGACCGCACAGCAGCAGGCCGACCGGTTCGCCTCGCTCTCCCGGGCGGGAGCCGCCATCCACGCCGCCGCACCCAACGCAAAGGTCTACCTGGACGGCGGCCACTCGGCCTGGAACAGTGCCTCGGAGCAGGCCAATCGGCTGCGCAGCGCCGGCATCCTGACGAATGCCGACGGCCTCTTCACCAACGTCTCCAACTTCAATACCACGGCCAATGAGGTCAACTTCGCCAAGAACGTGCTGGCCGCGCTCGGCAACCCGGCCAATCTGCACGCCGTGGTGGACACCAGCCGCAACGGCAACGGTCCAGCGGGCGGCGGGGCATGGTGCGACCCGTCTGGCCGGGCGATCGGCGCCTATCCCACGACCAACACCGGCGACCCGGCGATCGACGCGTTCCTCTGGGTGAAGCCGCCAGGGGAGGCGGATGGCTGCGCCGGCGCCGCAGGTACCTTCCTGCCGGACGTGGCATACGCGCTGGCATCCGCCGGAACCTCGGACCCCGTTCCGCCGACGACCCCGCCGACTACCGCCCCGCCGACCACCGTTCCGCCGACTACCGCCCCGCCGACGACCCCGCCGACCACGGCCCCGCCCACGACTCCGCCGCCGACAGGTGCGGCCTGCTCCGTCAGCTACAAGATCGTCAGCGCCTGGACGGGTGGCTTCACCACGGACGTGACCCTGCGCAACGCCGGCGGCAGCGCAGTCAACGGCTGGTCGCTCAAGTGGACTTTCCCTGCCGACCAGAAGATCACCAGCGCATGGAACGCCACGACCACCCAGTCCGGCGCCACCGTGACCGCCACCGACCTGGGCTACAACGGCGCCGTCCCCGCGGGCGGCTCCACCAGCTTTGGTTTCCAGGGAACAGGCTCCGGCACCGCCTCGCCCACCGCGTTTACGCTCAACGGCGCTGCCTGCACCGTCTCCTGACGCACCATCCGCTCTACGGCGGTGGCCGGCCCGGAATCTTCCCGGGCCGGCCGCCGCAGTACGCCCGGCATGGGCGATCGATTGGACGAGCCCCCGTGCGGGGGAAAGCGGTAATGATCGCGTCTTTGAGTCTGACTGGGGCCGGCCCTGCCGACACCGGCTGACAAGGTCAGGCGGCCGCGCACACCGTTCCGTTGACAGGGAAGCTGTGCGGCACGACGTTGCTTGTGCGGTAGGCGGCGGTGAATCCGATGTCAACGGTGCCGCCGGATGCCAGGGGGGCGATGTATCCGCGTCCCGTGCCGGGACGGTCTGGCCACTTCGGGGCAGTACGCCGTTCCACGCTTTGCCGATCCGCTGGTCACCGCCGAAGACCCAGGTCGCGCCCCAGTCACTGGTGACGGTGTAGGCGGCGGATCAAGGTCGGGGCCCGGTATGCGGGATGAATCCCAGAAGGTGTCTGGGGTTGGTCCACCCACGACCCAACCCTGTCAGTCCGTCACGAACATACCTTCGGGGAAGAACGTGCCCCCGACGGGAACGTCGACCTCGAAGAGCTCGTTCGTGGACAGGACGAATCGCAGACGTTCGTTGTCGCCGCAGTGTCGGGATGAGTGGCCCAGCAGCAGGAAGTGCTCGTGGGGCCTGAACTCGAACTCGCCCTTGGCCGGGATGACGACCTTGTCCAGGATGACCTGCTACAAGCCCGGTGAGCAGTCCAGGCTGATCTACGCGATCCGCGAGTACCGGGGCCGCAAGGACGAACCGAAGGGCTTCGGCTGGAAGGACTACCGCGACCTGGTCATCCGCGCCCACACCCAGCTCGGCGGCCCGATCGTCCTGGTCTGGGACAACTTGCGCATGCACCTGGTCGCACCCCTGCGGGCGTTCTTCGAAGCCGACACCGCCTGGCTCTCCGTGTTCCAGCTACCGACATACGCTTCCGGACCTCAACCCGCAGGAGGGCGTCTGGTCACTGGTCACACGCGACATCGGCAACCTCGACGCCGCCGACCTCAGCCAGATTATCCGCGCGGTGAAACGCAAGCTCAAGATGCTGCAGTACCGACCGGAGGTCATCGATGGCTGCCTGACGGGCACCGGCCTGAACTTGTCGGGGTAATCGTCAGAAGTAGCCGAAGAAGCGATTCCACCAGGTGGGCCGCTGGATGTGCGGGTGCAGTCGGCTCGGCCCGTCGTAGTCGCTCTCCAGCAGTTCCTCGGGAACCACGACGTAGTCGAGCTCTTCCAGCGCCCGGTTGACCCTGGCGAGGTCAGCACCGTCCAGCTCACCCTCAGCCTGCGCGTCGTCCGTCCCGAGGAAGGCACCAGGATTGTCCGCGCACACCAGCGCCAGTGAGCCGAACTGGCTCACACAGACGACGATCCGGGTCCCGCACACAGTCGCGTCCCCGGGCACGTAAATACGTCCGTACTCGCTGGAGTCCTGATTCTCCTGCCCGGCCACGGTCGTGCAGGGAGCTGCGAAGCCACCTTCGAGTCGGTCTACCAGCTGACCGAAGCGCACGGCGATCTCGCGACGGTCGAAGTCCCGCGGCCACTCCAGCCACTCAGGATCATCCAGCTCACGTAGCAACACCAGCAGATCCGCGTTGTTCTCGGTCATGCACTCATCCTGCCGCGACGCCTCCCCGGGAGCCAGCGTGGGCAACGCGATGCACACCGCTCCCCGACAACACCCGTTCAGGTTCAATAGCCCAGGGACCGAATCGCGGTCGCGCATAATCCCGTTTCTTCGCCGGTCTCGCGGACCGCCGCATGCTGCGGGTTTTCGCCGGGCTCGATGCGTCCGGCGGGGAACTGCCACAGCAACGTGCCCTCCGGAACCGTGCGGCGCACCAGGAGCACGCACCCGTCATGAAGGATCACGGCGGGGGCGACCGATGGCTCGTGCCCAGGGCGCAGACCCGCAGCGGTGGTGTGTGTCCCGGTCATGGTGAACCGGCGGCAGTGGTGAGGAGACGGCTGGTGGCGCCGTGGCAGCGTGCAGGCATCGAGGCGATCCTCCCGTAGTCGTTTGGGTGGGGATGGCCGCGCCGCGTGGGCGGCGCGGCCATCGGTTACCGGCCGACGTGACGCCGCCGGCTAGTGGGGGTGGCTATCCCTGGACCGGTTTGACGCTGCCGGTAGTTGGGGGGCCAATGTCGGAGCGTGCTCCGGGCGGTAACCCGATACGGAACAGACGCAACTGCACGACGTGGGGGTCTGCCGCACGATTGGGTGACATCTTGACCTGACCTGTCAGCCAAACGTGCAGCAGACTCCGAAGGCCACCTCACGGTCGTCCGTGGCGACTGACAGCTGACCCTTGCGCGCCGCCCACCGGCCGATTCCCGGCCACCTGATGGGCTATTGCGGCAAGGCGCTTGCTGCGCGCCCCTCATCGGCTTCCCGCATGTGCGCCAACTGCCTTCGCTTGGTCGAGTCCCTCGACCGCTTCCGGCAGCGGGTACCTGAGCTGGACCTGCCCGAATCGGAACCCTGCCACGGCGACACCCACCTGTGGACCGTCAAAGGCCAGACGAACCCGGTCACAGGACACCTTCGCACCGGTCTCGTCGGGACCTCCTGGCCCCAGCGCCGCCAGCTCGACGTCTTCGGCGGGCCCGCCTGCGCCCTGCGCGCGGGCGACGCCTACCGCCTGTCGGGCTGCGCGCACACGCACGCACTACGTCGAGGCTGCAACCGATCGCAATTTCTATTGTTGCGAATGGTATTCCCACCTCGTTTGGTGAACTCCGATGGTGGGGCGGGTGCAGTCTCTTCTGTGTCCGCCCCGCAAGTGCCGCTACTTGCAGTTGCTCAGAATTGAATCGACATCCGGGATGCTGACCCCGAATGTGATTCCGATTTTAGCGATCGAACGCTTGTTGCTCCGACGATGAGGCGAGCGGCATTTTCTACACCCTCCAGTTCCCGAATCGCGCGCTTGATTTTCAGGATCTTGGCGGCGGGCAGCTACAGTGATGCTACGACAAGGCCATGGCGCTGGCGAACTTGAGGATTCTCCAAGCTTTGCGTGATCGGCAGGATATCCGTAGCGATTCGGCGAGACGTCGGCGACCGGATCATTTTGCAGGAATCGTCCAGATGCCGGATCGTAGAGGCGTACCCGGAAGAACCGTGATGACGTCCAGATCGCCGTCAATGCCGTGGATGGAAACTCGCAATATACCCCTGCCGCCGTTCGCTATGGCTGGCTCGGGGGCGAATAACGTAGGTCTTGATACTCGGGAAGCGGCCGTATGACCTTCGGCACGCGGGCGTCTCTTTCTGGCTGGTTTCCGGCGTTGAACCTGCGAGTGCGCCCGAAGGGCCGGGCGTCCAGGTGATGTTCAGCTACTGCGCCACGTTCCTTGCTGGAGCGCAGGACTACGCCGACGGTCGCATCGAGGAATCCATGCGCCGATGGGCGACGGCCACAGACGCCGCCGATGACCAGTCTCAGAGCATTTGGCCCGGAAATGCCCCGGGACAGCTGGTCAGAGGGGGGGAAACCAGGGGGAGATGTCGGGAGAACACCGGGCGCCGTACACCGACGGCGCTGAGGACACCAAGGCGGCGCCCGACCTGGCGAAAGGCCAGGTCAGGCGACATATTTGAGGAGTCTAGAAGAAGCCGAGTTTCTTCGGGGAGTACGAGACCAAGAGGTTCTTGGTCTGCTGGTAGTGCTCGAGCATCATCTTGTGGTTCTCGCGGCCGATGCCGGAATTCTTGTAGCCGCCGAAGGCCGCGTGGGCCGGGTAGGCGTGGTAGCAGTTGGTCCAGACGCGGCCCGCCTTGATCTCGCGGCCGAGCCGGTAGGCGGTGTTGCCGTCGCGGGTCCAGACGCCCGCGCCGAGGCCGTACAGGGTGTCGTTGGCGAGCTTGAGGGCCTCGTCGGTGGAGTCGAAGGTGGTGACCGAGACGACCGGGCCGAAGATCTCCTCCTGGAAGATCCGCATGTTGTTGGTGCCGCGGAAGATCGTCGGTTCGATGTAGAAGCCGCCCTCCAGGCCGGGGACGGTACGGCTGGTGCCGCCGGTCAGGACCTCGGCGCCCTCCTGCTTGCCGATGTCGAAGTACGACAGGATCTTCTCGTACTGGTCGTTGCTGGCCTGGGCACCGAGCATGGTCGCCGGGTCCAGCGGGTCGCCGCCGACGATGGCGCGGGTCCGCTCCAGACAGCGGGCCATGAACTCGTCGTAGATCGAGGAGTGGATCAGCGCGCGGGACGGACAGGTGCAGACCTCGCCCTGGTTGAGGGCGAACATCACGAAGCCCTCGATCGCCTTGTCGAGGTAGTCGTCGTCCGCGGCCATCACGTCCGGCAGGAAGATGTTCGGGCTCTTGCCGCCCAGCTCCAGCGTCACCGGGATGATGTTCTCGCTGGCGTACTGCATGATCAGCCGCCCGGTGGTGGTCTCACCGGTGAAGGCCACCTTCGCCACCCGCGGGCTCGACGCGAGCGGCTTGCCCGCCTCCACGCCGAATCCGTTGACGACGTTGAGCACACCGGCGGGCAGCAGGTCGGCGATCAGCTCGATGACGACCAGCAGGCTGACCGGAGTCTGCTCGGCGGGCTTGATGACCACGCAGTTGCCCGCGGCCAGCGCCGGCGCGAGCTTCCATGTGGCCATCAGGATCGGGAAGTTCCACGGGATGATCTGGCCGACCACGCCCAACGGCTCGTGGTAGTGGTACGCGACGGTGTCGGCGTCGATCTCCGAGATGCTGCCCTCCTGGGCGCGCAGCGCGCCCGCGAAGTAGCGGAAGTGGTCCACCGCCAGCGGCAGGTCGGCGGCCAGCGTCTCGCGGACCGGCTTGCCGTTCTCCCACGTCTCGGCCACCGCCAGCCGTTCGAGGTTCTCCTCGATCCGGTCGGCGATCTTGTTGAGGATGTTCGCCCGCTCCGTGGCCGAGGTGCGGCCCCACGGACCGGCGGCCGCGTGCGCGGCGTCCAGGGCCAGCTCGATGTCCGGCGCGGTGGACCGCGCGACCTGGCAGAAGGTCTCACCGGTCACCGGGGACGGGTTGTCGAAATACTGTCCCTCGGCCGGTGCGACCCAGTCGCCCCCGATGAAGTTGTCGTACCGCTGGGCGAAGCTGACGATGCTGCCCTCGGTGCCTGGCTGCGCGTAGACCATGGCGGCGCTCCTCGGTGTACCGGTGTGCGGGTTACGGTGTCAGCACTCACTGTGGTGGCCCGAGGTTGGCAAAAGGTTGGCGCCGCGGGGCCTGTGCGGACACCGGGGCACGCAAGGTTGGCGGCGCGGGGCCTGTGCGGACACCGGGGCGCGCGGGCGCCGCTTCCCGCACGGCCGGAGACCGTCGCGTCAGCTCCGCAGCGCCGCGTTCAGCCGGCTCGCCGCGATCCCGCGCCGCGCGTCGCCGGGACCGAGCAGCCGCAGCGCGTGCTCGTGCACGGCGGCGTCGTACGGCGCCCGCTCCCCGTACCGCAGCGCGTGCTCGGGGCGGGTGTCGGCGAGCACCGCCTCGCGGACCACCACTTCCAGATGCTCGCGCCAGGCCACGATGCCCGGCGCCTCCGACATCGGCAGCAGCGGCCCGCGGTAGTGGCCGACGGCCGCCGCGATGTCACCGCACTCCAGCGCCCGCAGCACCTCGGCCGCGTCGCAGCTCACCGGCACCGTCAGCGCGTACCGCCTGGTCGCCACCCCTCCGTTCAGCGCGCGCCGCAGATGCGACAGCTCGGCCTTGAACGTGGACGCGGTCACGCAGCGGTCGCCGTACAGCGACGCGCGCAGCCGGTCGGGCGCGAAGCCCTCGGGCTCCAGGGCGAGCAGCGTCAGGATCTCCAGTTGGCGCGGCGGCAGATGCAGCGGCTCACCGTCGCTGCTGGCCTGCGCCGTACCGAGGCAGCGCAGTTCGAGACCGGCGGGGCGCTGCGGCTCCGGAGCGCCGTCCAGCAGCCGGGCCTCGATGGCGGAGGCCAGGGTGCGTACGGTCGGCAGGGCCAGCGGGTGCGAGCGGTCCCAGGTGGTGGAGAGGTCGAGGACGCCCAGCACCCGGCCGTCGGGGGCGTGGATGGGCGCGCAGTAACAGACCCAGCCGTGCAGGGCCGCGACCAGGTGCTCGGCGGAAAAGACCGTGCTCGGGCGGCCGGTGCGCAGCGCCAGGGACAGCGCGTTGGTGCCCATCGCGCGCTCGTCCCACCGCCCGCCCGGCGCGAAATTGACCCGCTCCGCCCTGCGCCGCATCAGCCTGCCGCCGCACGTCCACAGGATCGTGCCGGACTCGTCGGTCACCGCCGCGACGAAACCCGCGTCCTCGGCGATGCTGTGCAGTTCCCCCGACAGGTCGGCGACCGGCGCGCGCAGCGGCGAACCCTTCCACCGCGGATGGACCGCGCCGTCCTCGGAGACCGGCGCGCTGTCCCGCGCGGGATCCACCGTGCCGACGCTGCGCACCCAGGAGTCGGTGACCTCACGGCGCAGCGGAGCCGGGCCCGCCGGATAGCCCCCCGCCGACCTCAACTGCGGTACGCGGCGGGCCCATTCGTTTTCCAGTACGGTCCTGCGGTGCTGGAGCGCACCCTGCTCTGCCATGGCCTTCCCGACTTCTGTGTCGTCTTCGTCGTCGACATGGATGTCCGGGCACTGCCGGGTGCCACCTCGTAGGGGAGGCGGCGTGATCCGCATCATAATCGGACACCTCGCCCGCAGGAAGGCTGTTCGCGGCAGTCCGCACCGCGTTCACGTCCGGTCGGCAGCAGAACGGCTCGGGCCGCTCGTACCGCTCGGGCCGCTCGTACCGCTCGCGCGGCCCGTACGGCTCCCAGGGCGCGACGGAGGGCGGCGCCCCCCGTGACACGGGGGGCGCCGCCCTCACGGCATCCGAGGACCGCGGTCGGTCAGTGGCCGAACAGGTGCCGCACGTGACGGTGCCGCGGTGTGGCCGCCGTCTCGGAACCGTCGGCGCTGTCGGCCGCCGTGGAACCGCCGTACGCGTAGTCGGTCCCGGTGTCCCCGGCCGGTGCGGCCGTGGTGTCCGCCGTCTCCAACCGGGCCGCCAGCGCGTCACGTTCCCTGGCGTTGTCCTTCGCGGCCCTGCGGGCCTCGGTGAGCTTGCGGGACTTGCGCCGGTGGCTCACTCCGCCGCCCATCGCCATCGCGGCGCCGAGGCAGAAGATCAGGGCGAGCGCCAGACCGGCGCAGAAGATCTGAAGGGTGTTCATGGTCGCGATGGAGTGCCCGAGCACCGACACGTTGTACTCGGGACCTCCCGACGTGTTGTCGGCGATGGCGAGGCCGGTGAAAGCACCGGCACCGGCCAGGAGCAGCAATCCCAGGACCAGCATTGCGGTCACCTCCGATGGTGAGCTGCGTACCCCTCGGCTACCCGCCGGACGGCATCACATACGTCCCGCCCGTATCGGCCGCCGATCGCCCGCCGCACACGCCGCACGCGCCGCCCCGGCGACGCGGCGCGTCACCGGGGCCCGTCACCACGCGTCACCGCCCGCCACCCGGGCGTGCGCGCGGCGTCAGTGCGTCGGCGGGTAGCTCACCACGTCCACCGGGACCGTCGCCGAGCCCTGCGCCGCCGCGCCGTAGTCGTTGATGACGTGGTCGATCACGCCGTCTCCGTTGAGCGAGACGGTCAGCAGGTCGTGGAACCGTACGCCCGGGCGGTCGGGCACCTCGAAGCTGTGGGCGTTGTGGATCGTCGGGTCCACGTTGAAGAAGCAGTAGCTGCCAAGACCCCAGCCCTCGTGGTGCCGGACCGAATCCGCCACCTTGTACGCGGCCCAGCCCGCGACGCCGTGATGCCCGTAGGCGGCCTGATTCGGCGGGTCGTACGGCAACTCGTTCTGGAACATGACCGTCCGGCCGTGGTCGCCGTTCCAGATGACGTTGTACTTCTGGTAGTGCTCCACGAACAGGCCGGTGGCCAGGACGTGGTCACCGTTGACGACCACGCCGGTCTCCGCGGTGTTCACCGTCCAGCCGACGCCCGTACCGTGATCCGCGCGCCAGGCCCAGATGTGGTCGAGCAGCACATTGTCACTGTTGACGACCAGGCTCGTGGTGGCCTTGCCCGCGCCCGCGCCGCCGATCCGGAAGAACACGTCCTGGAGCGAGGTCGGATCGCGCGGGTCCGTACGGCCGCCGCGCCTGCTGCCGACCTCCAGCAGGGCGGGGGAGTTGGTCTTCCCCGCGTCGAAGAGCAGCCCCGCGACGCGGACGCCCTTGACGTCCGCGACCGTCATCGGCACCGCTCCGCCGACCGGCGTGAGGGTGGGGAAGCCCAGACCGAGCACCACTGTGCCCGACCACTTGACCTTGATGGACTCCGCCAGCCGGTAGACGCCCGGCGTCAGGAGCAGGTGCTTGCCCTGCGCCAGCGCGCGGTTGATGGCGCGCACCGAGTCCGTGGGCTTGGCGATGAAGAACCGGTCGATGGGGACCGAGGTGCCCTCGGTCGTACCGCCGGACCAGGACGCGCCGACCGCAGCGTGCCGCAGCGACGGCAGGAACACCCGGTAACGGCCCGCCGAGTCGACGTACAGGAAGGGCTTCTCGCGGCTGAGCGGGCTGGTGGCCAGCGTCGTGTACGGCGGGTCGGGGAAGGACTGCTCGGGGGCGCCGACGACACCCGCGAAGACCTGGTTCCACACGCCGTTGGACCAGGAGCCGACCGAGCTGTCCCGCGTCAGCCACTGCTGCTGCGAGGCGTTGATCACCTGCCCGTCCACCACCGAGTCGGCGATGAAGCCGCCGCTGGAGTAACCGCCCTGCCGGGGGAAGAGGAAGAGCTGGCCGCGGATGTGCACCCGGCGCAGCGGCGCGGCCTGCGACACCGCCCACCAGTTGATGCCGTCGGTCGGGTTGACCGCCAGATTCTCCGCCGAGCGCCAGAAGTTGGTGAGGGCGCTGTCGCCGCCGCCCGGCTGCGCCTGCCCCTCGACGCGCACCGCGCCGTTGATGGTCACGTCGTCGGGCGACAGCCCGAGGCCCGCGACCGAGGTGTAGTAGCCGAGTTGCGCGTCGACGTCGTACGTGCCCGGCTTGAAGAGGAAGGCGTAGCGCTGCGTGCCGAATTCGTTGGCGACCTGTACGGCGGTGGCCGCGTCCAGCGCGGCCTGGATGTCGGCGGCGGGCATGCTCGGGTCGAAGACGGTGACGTTCGGGCCGAAGTCGGGTTCCGTGGACGGCGAGTGGCCGCCGGGGGAGTGGGAGCCGGGGGAGTGCGTGCCGGCCGACCGCGCCGCGGCGGGGGTCGCGGCACCCGCCAACGGCACCACACCGGCGAAAGCGGCCGTGGCGATCAGCGAACGGCGGCTCAGACCGCCGCGCTCCCCGGATATGTGCTGCGACTGCGATGGCGCCTGCGGCTGCTGCGAGTTGGGAAGTGCACTGTCTGCGGCCCTGAACGAAGACATGAGCTACGACCACCTTCTGACGGCGAGGGGGGAATTGAGAGCGCTCTCTTGGAGACGTACCCTCGCGGGCCGCGCGACTGGGTGTCAAGCACGAAGAGAGCGCTCTCTCGCAGCGAATCGGCTGGTGACTCCACCGGGTTCACCGGCACACCACTGGCCTCAGGAGTGCCGCCGCGGCCACCGGCGGACGGGTCGTCAGACGGTCGCGAGCGAGATCTCCGTCGACTTGATCAGGGCGGTGACGGCGGTGCCCTGGGCGAGTCGGAGGTCGACGGCCGCGTCCTTGGTGATCGCGGAGGTCAACTCGCCGCCCTCGACGGAGATCTTCACCGCCGCCATCGCGCCGCCCGTGGCGATGTCCGTGACGGTGCCCGGCAGTTGATTGCGGATGCTGAGCCCCGAGACCGGGCCCGTGGCAAGGGAGACCTCGGTGGACTTCACCAGGGCGCGGACCGCCGTGCCCTCGGCGAGGCCGAGTTCGTCCGCCGCCTCCAGGGTGATCGCGGCGGTGATGTCCTGGCCGCCGTCCAGCCGTACCTTGACGGTCGCCATCACCTCGCCGGGGGTCACGGACGCGACGGTGCCGGGAAGTTGGTTGCGGATGCTCAGGCTCATGGGGATACGCCTCGATCTCCGTATGGAATGTCGGATTTGCCGGGTGCGGCTCTGGCACTCTAACCGGGCGCCGTACGCGCGCCGGGGCGCGAACCGGCCCGGCGCGTCCGCCGTGTCGCCGCCGCCTGCCGCCCACCCCCGTGCCGCCCGCCTCTGGCGTCCGCCGGAGTCCGTCGGAGTCCATTGAGGGGCCGCCGTGTCGCCGCCCGTGGTGTGCGGAGCCGGGTGGCGGGCTGCGCTTATTGTCTTCCCCATGCAGTCCTACACGATCGGCCAGGCCGCGCGGCTCCTGGGCGTCAGCCCCGACACGGTCCGCCGCTGGGCGGACGGCGGCCGGGTCGCCACCCACCGCGACGACAACGGCCGCAGGCTCATCGACGGCCGTGACCTGGCCGCGTTCTCCGTCGAGATCGCGCAGTCCGACAGCGCGGACGAGGACGCCTCGTACACCTCGGTCCGCAACGCCTTCCCCGGCATCGTCACCGCCGTGAAGCTCGGCGACGTCGCTGCCCAGGTGGAGATCCAGGCCGGGCCGCACCGGCTGGTGTCCCTGCTGACCCGCGAGGCCGTCGAGGAACTGGGCCTGGAGGTCGGGATGCAGGCCACCGCCCGCGTGAAGTCCACGAACGTGCACATCGACCGGGTCTGATCCGCCGCGCCTTCGTCCGCGCCACCGTCGCGCCTCAGCGTGTCGTCGCGCCCGCTGGTGTCAGCCCGCCCACCGTCCCGAGGTGAAGGCGACCGTGAGGACGGTGGCCAGCGGCGCGGCGACGCACACGTACGCCGTGGTCAGCCAGGGGCGCCGTACGCTCCAGGCGGCCAGCCCCGTCCACAGCGGCCACCACAGCAGTGAGGCGCGCGGCACGGACATGTACCAGTACGAGGTGCCCAGCGCCCACAGGCTGAGCCCGAGGTAGACGGCCTCCGGCCAGCGGCGCCGCTTGAGCAGCAGGCAGAGCAGCGCCAGACCGACCGCCATGGCGACGAGTTCGAACTGGAACAGCAGCGCGTACGGCGTGGCCTGCGTGTGGTCGAAGGCGCCGTCCCAGGTGTGCCGCCACGCCTGCCACGGCGAGTGGAACGTCCGGTACCAGCCGCGTTCCTCCGCGTGCTTCCAGGCCATCCAGTCGCCGGTGCGCGCGTGCAGATACCAGGCGTAGACGAGCGCGGGCAGCGCGGAGAGCGCCGGCCAGTGCAGCAGCCGCAGCCGTTTGGTCAGCGGCCCCGAGGTCAGGAGCTGGACGACGAGCGCGGCGCCGAGGAACAGACCGCTGATCCGGACGGTGGTCGCGGCGGCGGCCAGCGCGGCGGCGAGCGGCCAGTTCCCGCGCTTGGCGGCCAGCCAGCAGGGCAGCGCGAAGGCGAGGAACAGCGCCTCGGTGTACCCGGCGGCGAGGAAGACCGCGCAGGGGGAGAGCAGCAGGAAGAGCACGGCGCGCGATCCGGTGCCGTTCCCGTCGTCCGGGAGCCGGTCCGCGCCGCGCCCGGCTACGGACGTACGCGCGGACCGGCCGTCCAGCGCGGCGATCCGGGCCAGCGACAGCACGGCGACGGCCCCCGCCACGAACGAGATCAGCAGCCCCGCCGCGGTCCAGTCGCGTATCAGCAGGTGCACGGCGCGCAGCAGCAGCGGGAAGCCGGGGAAGAACGCCTCGCGGTTGTCGGGTGTGGCCGCGCCGCTGCCGAGAACGGCTCCCGGCACCGGCGCCGGGAAGTAGCCGTCGCGCGCGATGTGCAGGTAGTAGCCCCAGTCCCACTGCTCCCAGCGGGACATCATCGAGGGCGCCCGCTGTGCCTTGCCGTCGCCGGTGAACAGCCGCCCCGTGCAGTACGCGGTCGTCCAGACGCCGACCCGCGTGAGCGCGTACAGCCAGAGCACGGCGCGGTCGGTGGGGCCGAGGCGGGGGAGCGGCAGACGCCCCGGGAGCCGGTGGCGGAGCGGGACGGTACGGTCCGGCGGCTCGGGCGGTACGGGGCGGGGCGCGGTCGCGGGCGGGGAGAAGGCGCTCTTGGGCATGGTCGTGCTCCTGAGGGGGCTGCCACGGACCGCTCGGGCGACGGCGCGGGCGACGACGTACGGGTGACGGTTCCGGGCATGCCGGACTGCCCGGCCGACCGGTGCGGCCGGGGCGGGGTGCGACAGGGGGAGTGTTTAGCGGGCTGTCGTCATGTGGACCGTGCCGGTCGGCGGGTAGGTCCGGACCGGGTAGTCGGAGGTCGCGGTCGACGACGGGAGGCCGTTCGGGCCGGTGGTGGCGGGCCCCGGGCTCGTGGCGGGCGGGACGGCGCCGCCGTCACCGGGCAGCAGCGTGACCAGCGACGCGGTCGTACCGCCGATCAGGACGCAGGCCACCGCGGCGACCGTCGCGAGCCGCTGCCTCCGCTTGCGGTCGCCGCGGGCGCGGACGACGGTCGGGGGCGCGGGCGTCGCCGCGCGGTGACCGTCCGCCGCGGCGTTCTTGAACGCGGACCTCAAGCGCTCCTCGTGGGTATCAGGCACCAGGGGGCTCCTCTGCGTGCGGTTCCGGCAGATGCTGGGCGAGCGTGGCCCGGCCCCTGACCAGGTGCGTCTTGACGGTGCTGCTGGACACACCGGTCTCCGCGGCGATCTGGTCGACGGACAGGTCGCACACGTAGTGCAGGGTGACGCTCCGCCGCTGTCCTGGCGGCAGTTCGCGCAGCGCGGAGACCAGGGCGACCGTGCCGGGGCCCGGTTCCTCGACGGACGGCGGGCCGCCGTACCGCTGCCACGCCTCCTCCGAGCGCCGACGGCCGCGCCAGCGGCTGACCGCGAGCCGCCAGGCGACCGTACGGATCCAGCCCTCCGGGTTGCCGTCCCTCGCGAGCTGCCGCCGTCGGCTCCAGCCCCTGACGAACGCTTCCTGCACCACGTCCTGCGCCTCCGGCAGATCGCCGAGCATCACATAGAGCTGACCGGTGAGCCGTCTGACCGCGTGGGCGTAGAACTCTTCGAACTCCTCAGCGGTCAACAACAGCTCCCAGTTCTCTTCGGCCTCATCACGCATACGCCTGGGGCCGGACGTCCGGTCGACATCCACGGGAGAGAATCTGCTGTGACGGCCGCCACATGAGGTGGCGGCGCGCCGTGGCCGCTACTCCGCGGCGGGCGACTCGGCGCGTTCCTTGAGGCCGCGGGCCTCCATCTCCAGGTACCTGCGGGTCAGGCCGCCCGCCACCAGGCCGACCAGGCCGGACAGCGCGCCGCGCTGGGTGAGCACCAGGGTGAGGCGGGTGCCGTCGCCCTCCGGCTCGACCAGGTGGTCGCCGCTCGTGGTCACTCCGGGACCCGCGGACCGCCATGAGAACCGGGAACCCTCGTCCAGCGCCGTGACCGTCCACACCGCCTTGCGCAACTTGGGCTGCTCGACCGCGAATCGGCGCCCGACGGCGACGACGTGGTCCGCGCTCCCGCTCCGGCTCGCGCCGTCCGCGTCGAGCGGGCGGACGGAGGTCATGGACGCTGTGAGAGCGGGCCAGTCCTCGACGGCGACGAGCACCTCCCAGACGCATGCGACGGGAGCGTTGACGGTGATCGAGGTCTGGTAGGTCGGCACAGGGACTCTCCCTCGCGGTCGCGTGGCTCCGGCAGGAGACAGACTCCCACGCGCCCCTCGTACCCCGCCGGGTAGCATGGCGGTCTGCGGCGCTCCCCGGAGCACCGCGCGGCGGTGGGGCCCGCCGTACCCGAACCACGGCGACACAGCCGTCAACGGTCCCTACTTGCGACGCGCGCACGCCAAGCTTGGGCGTGCCCGGTGAGTAGGAGACGAAGGTGGCAGAAGTCCGGCCCGTGACGCCCGACGAACCCGTGGACCCCGACATCGATCTGCACGACCCGGCACAGCGCGAAGCGTCGCGCGAGGGCCAGGCCCCGGTCGTCGCCGTGGTCGCGGTCGGCGGCGCGGTCGGCGCGTGCGCCCGCTACGGGGCCGCGCTGCTCTGGCCGACGGCCTCCGGCACCTTCCCGTGGACGACGCTGATCGTCAACGTCGTCGGCTGCGCGGTCATCGGTGTCCTCATGGTGCTGATCACCGACGTCTGGAACACGCACCGTCTGGTGCGGCCCTTCTTCGGCACCGGCGTGCTCGGCGGCTTCACCACCTTCTCCACCTACGCCACCGACATCCGGGCCCTGATCGACGGCGGGCAGGCCCGTACCGCGCTCGCGTATCTGGCGCTCACGCTGCTCGCCGCCCTCGCCGCGGTGTGGCTGGCGGCGGCCGTGACCCGGCACGTGGTGCTCGGGCGGCTCGCGGACCGGGCCGAGCGGGCACGGCGGGCCGACGAGGCGGAGGCGCGATGAACTGGCTGCTGGTCATCGTCGGGGCCATGGTCGGCGCTCCGATGCGCTACCTCACCGACCGCTCGGTCCAGAGCCGGCACGACAGCCTCTTCCCCTGGGGCACCTTCACCGTCAACGTCGTCGGCTGTCTCGTCCTCGGCGTCGTGACCGGCGCGGTCACCGAGGGCGCCGCCTCGTCCCAGGTCCAGGTGCTGCTGGGCACCGGGCTGTGCGGCGCCCTCACGACCTACTCGACCTTCTCCTACGAGACGCTGCGGCTGGCCGAGAGCGGCGCCCGCTTCTTCGCCGCGGCCAACGCGGTGGCGAGCGTGGCGGCCGGGCTCGGCGCGGCCTTCGCCGGTACGGCGCTGGCGCGGGCGCTCTGGGGCTGAGCCGCGGGGTTCGTCAGCGCGCCGACAGCACGCTCATCAAGTGACGTACGGCGCGGGGCAGTTGGGCGCCGAACCGCTTCGTGTCGACATGGGGCGGGGGTTCGGGTGAGCCGCCCGCGTCCGTCGGGCGCTCGCCCGCGCCGATCCACTCCTCGGTGGCGCCGGCCTCGATCGAGAACACGGCGCCGCCGTGCAGGACGTCCACGGTCTGGCTCGTGGAGTCACCGGTGAGAAAGGCGCGGTCGCCGAGGCCGGTGACCGGCCTGCTCGTCCGCGGGTCGTGGACCATGACCACGCCGCTGCCGGCGGCCGGCTCGGCCGGGTCGGCGTCCCGCGCCTTCAGCCCGTCCTCGAACTCCGTCCGGGGGTCGGTCTTCTTGTGCAGGTCGACGCTGACCGAGATGGTGTACGAGGTGATCCAGCCGTCGTTCTCCGACGTGTTGCCGACCAGGCGGCACGCGATGTGGTCGAGCGTCCTGCCGACGTTCATCGGTCCGGGGATCTCGCTCATCGAGGACAGGCCGATCATGTCCACGAGGGGCTGGAGCGCCGCCACGGTGCACGGATCCGCGAGGCGGTATCCGTGCAGGTCGGGCGGGGCCGTACGGCCGTAGTCGGCACCCCGCAGCGCACCGGCCCAGGCCGCCGACGCGACGACGGCCCCGGCGAGCGCCCAGACCCAGGGCCCGCGCCGCCGGCGCACACCGGACAGCCGTCCGCCGCGCGGCTCCCGCGGCCGGTCGTCGTCGCCGATGACATCGACGGGCCGGTCGTCGCCCGACCCGTCCGTCAGCTCGGGCTCGGTGATCACGCCGCCCCCCTCGTCGCGTTGGGGCCACCCTATGGCGGGGGCACGGCGCGCGGACGGGGGACGGGCGTGATCCGGTCAGCGGTCCAGGTACGACAGGAGTTCCCGCGCGGCCGGTCCTGGCCGGTCGTCGTCGGGCAGGGCGACGGAGACCGGCCAGCCCGGGTCCTCGGCGCCGGTGATCGGCACGGCGCACAGCGATGCGGCCGACTCCTTGCGGGCGATGGGGCGCGGGACGACCGCGATGCCGAGCCCGTAGCGGACCAGGTCGATCACCGTGTGCACGTCGTACACCTCGAGGGCGACCTGGCGGGAGGCACCGCAGGCGGCGAAGGCCCGGTCGGTGAGCTGCCGGGCGCCCCAGTCGGCGTGGAAGTCCACGAAGGTCTCGCCGTCGAGGTCCGCCCACTTCACCTGCGGCTCGCCCGCCAGCCGGTGGCCGGGGTCGCAGAGCAGCACCATCGGCTCGGTGGTCAGCGGCAGCAGGCGTACGCCCTCGGGCGGCGCTCCCGGCAGGGTCACGAAGGCGACGTCGAGATGGCCGTCGGCCACGTCGCCAGCGAGCACGGTCGAGCCCGCCTGGCGCAGCCGGACCTCGACATTGGGGTGCCGGGCGCGGAAGCGGGCCAGCAGGTCGCCGATGTCGATGGTCACGCACTGCTCGATGCCGACCGAGAGGGTGCCGCGCAGGAGCCCCTGCACCGCGGCGACGGCCTCCCGCGCGGCGCGGGCGCCGGCCAGCGTACGGGTCGCCTCCACGAGCAATGCCCGCCCGGCGCCGGTGAGTTCGACGCTGCGTGTGGTGCGGACGAACAGCGGCGAGCCCAGCTCGCGCTCCAGCGCGCGCACCGAGGCGGACAGCCCGGACTGGGAGACCAGCATGCGCTGGGCGGCCCGGGTGAAGTGCCGCTCCTCGGCGACCGCCACGAAGTATTCGAGCTGGCGCAGTTCCATGATTCAGCACTCTAGCTGCTGAATCGGGCCCCATTGTTCCAAGCCCGGACGGAAGGCGGCGGTCGCGGCCTGTGGCCGCATGGGGCGGGAGGGGTGGTCCGTGCGGGGGTGACGAATGCCACCCGCCACCCTTGACGTGCTCGGAAGGCGACGGCATTCTTCCATCATTCGGTATTCAGTTACCGAGGAGTGGAATCAAGCGGAGGAGTGCGCGATGACCGCCGTCCCGGCCGACGCGGACCGGCCCACGCCCAAGGCGCCAGGGCTCGCGGCTCGGCTGCGCGCCTCCATCGGCGCGGAGAAGGTCCTCACCGACCCCGCCCAACTGCGCACCTACGAATGCGACGGCCTGACCAACTTCCGGGTACGGCCCGCCGTCGTCGTCCTCGCCGAGCACCGCGACGACGTCGTGGCGGCCGTGCGGCTGTGCGCCGAGGCCGGAGTCCCGTTCGTCGCCCGCGGCTCCGGTACCGGGCTGTCCGGCGGCGCCGTCCCCGTCGCCGACGGCGTCCTCATCGTGCTGTCCAGGCTCCGCCGGATCGTCTCCGTCGACCCCGACAACGCCCGCGTCGTCGTCGAGCCCGGCGTGATCAACCTGTCGGTCACCCGCGAGGCCGCCCCCTACGGCCAGGCGTACGCGCCCGACCCGTCATCGCAGCAGGTCTGTTCCATCGGCGGGAACGTCGCGGAGAACGCGGGCGGCGCGCACTGCCTCAAGTACGGCTTCACCGTCAACCACGTCATGGGCGCGGAAGTCGTCCTGCCCGACGGCGAGGTGGTGCACCTCGGGGGCACCGCGCCCGAACACCCGGGCCTCGACCTGCTCGGCGCGTTCGTCGGCAGCGAGGGCACGCTCGGCGTCGCCACCGAGGTCACCGTCCGCACCATCCAGGCGCCCGAATCCGTACAGACCATGCTCGTCGGCTTCCACACCGTGGAGGACGCGGCCGGAGCGGTCAGCGACATCATCGCGGCGGGCATCCTGCCCGCGGCCATCGAGATGATGGACGCCCTCGCCATCGAGGCGGCCGAGGCCGCGGTCAACTGCGGTTACCCGCGGGGCGCGGTCGCCGTTCTCGTCATCGAACTCGACGGCCCCCACGTCGAGGTGGACGAACAATTCGTCCAGGTCGAGCAACTGGCCGCCGCGCGCCACGCGTTCGAGACCCGCATCGCCCGCGACGCCGCCGAGCGCGCCCTGATGTGGAAGGGCCGCAAGTCCGCCTTCGCGGCCGTCGGCCGGATCAGTCCCGCCTACTACGTCCAGGACGGCGTCATCCCGCGCACCCGGCTGCCCGAGATCCTCACCGAGGTCGGCCGCCTCGCCGAGCGCGCCGGGATCCGCGTCGCCAACGTCTTCCACGCGGGCGACGGCAATCTGCACCCCCTCATCCTCTTCGACGACACCGTCCCCGGCGCCGCGCACGCCGCGGAGGAGCTGGGCTTCGCCATCCTCGACCTGTGCGTCGACGCGGGCGGCTCCATCACCGGGGAACACGGCGTCGGCCTGGAGAAGAAGTCGCGGATGGCCCGGCAGTTCACGGACGAGGACCTGGACACCATGCAACTCGTCCGCTGCGCCTTCGACCCCGACAACATCGCCAACCCCGGCAAGCAGTTCCCGACCCCGCGGCTGTGCGGGGAGCGCCCCGGCGTCCGCACCGCCGCCGACACGCACGACCCGGCGCTGGGCGAGGTGTTCTGACATGACCGCACCGCACCGCGCGCGTCCGGACACCGCGCAGGCGGGGGCCGTACGGTCCGAGACCGTCGAACCCGTGGCCGCCGCCGAGGTCGTCGAACCCGCGACCGCCGCCGAGGTCGCCGAGATCCTGCGGAGCACCACCGGCACCGTCGTCCCGGTCGGCGGCGGCACGAAGACCGGCTGGGCCGCCCCTGCCACCTCCTGCGACCTGCTGCTGCGCACCAGGGGGCTGGGCCGGGTCGTGGAGTACGCGCCCGGCGACCTCGTGGTCGTCGCCGAGGCCGGGGTACCACTGGCCGACCTGCAACGACAGCTCGCGGAACACGGCCAGATGCTCGCCCTCGACCCGCCGGAAGCGGGCGCCACGCTCGGCGGGATCGTCAGCGCCAATGCCTCGGGGCCGCGCCGACTGCGCTACGGCACCGCCCGCGACCTGCTCATCGGCGTCACCGTCGCCCTGGCCGACGGCACGCTCGCGCGATCGGGCGGCAAGGTCGTCAAGAACGTGGCCGGATACGACCTCGGCAAGCTCTACACCGGAGCGCACGGCGGCCTCGGCGTCCTGGTCTCCACGACCTGGCGCCTCCACCCGCTGCCACCGGTCACCGGCGCGGTCACCGTGCCCGTACAGGACAGCGCCGAAGCGGGCAGGTACGCCGCGCTGCTCGCCCGCTCCACGCTCACCCCCACCGCAGTCGAACTCAACTGGTCCTCGCGGGCGGGGGAGTTGACCGTGCTCTTCGAGAGCAGCGCCGCTTCCGTACGCGCCCAGTCGCGCGCCGCGATCGCGTTGCTGGGGGCGGGGGCGGGGGCGGGGGCGCACGCGGACGAGGTCCCCGACTGGTTCGGAGCGCGGCCGACCGGCGGCCTCGTCCTGCGGCTTGCCCACGAACCCTTCGCGCTGCCCCGCGTGCTCGACGCCCTCCCGGACGGCGCTTCGGGCACCGCGTCGGCCTGCACGGGAGTGGCGTACATGGCGGTGCCCACCGACACCGACCTCGCGGCGCTGCGGGCGTCGATCGCCCCGTACGACGGCTCCGCGGTGGTGATCGCCGCCGACGACGCGCGCGACGCGCTCGACCACTGGGGGCCGGTCGCCGACTCGTTCGACCTGATGACGCGGGTCAAGGACCGCTTCGACCCGGAGCGGCGTCTGTCGCCCGGCCGACTGCTCGGAGGACTCTAGATG
The DNA here is from genome assembly GCF_044749865.1 of Streptomyces sp. NPDC088910. Classification (NCBI taxonomy): domain Bacteria; kingdom Bacillati; phylum Actinomycetota; class Actinomycetes; order Kitasatosporales; family Streptomycetaceae; genus Streptomyces; species Streptomyces sp. NPDC088910. The sequence goes on along the minus strand of NZ_JBIVIV010000005.1, from coordinate 135,753 downwards.
GCCGCTGACACCCCCAACGGGCCCCTTCCGCACGGGAATTCGGCGGACACGTCCAAGGACGCCTCCAAGGACGCCTTCAAGGGCTCCTCCAACGGGTCGCTCCCGGACGGGGGTTCGGCGGGCGCCTCCAACGGGTCGCTCCCGCCACGGGGTTCGGGGGAGCCCCCGGTCCCGGTGCCGCCCGTACTCGGTGTGTCCGTCGCGCCCAGCGCGGGCGCCGCCACCGTCGCCCTCGGCATGCCGGGCAGCGCGCCACCGCCCGGCAGCGCCTTCGACGCCCACCACCCGCCGGACGCGGCGCTCGTCGGGGACTGCGTGCACTGCGGATTCTGCCTGCCCACCTGCCCGACGTATGTGCTGTGGGGCGAGGAGATGGACAGCCCGCGCGGACGCATCGACATCATGAAGGCCGGACTCGAAGGCGACGCTTTCGACGCGGGCAGCGTGCGTCACCTCGACCAGTGCCTCGGCTGCATGGCGTGCGTGACGGCCTGCCCGTCCGGCGTGCAGTACGACAAGCTCATCGAGAGCACCCGCGCCCAGCTCGAACGCCGGGTCCAACGGCCGCGCGCCGAACGGCTGTTGCGCGCCCTGATCTACGGCCTGTTCCCCTACCCCCGCCGTCTGCGCGCCCTGCGCGGACCGCTGCGCGTCTACCAGGCGAGCGGTCTCGGGCGGCTGCTCGCCCGCGGCGGAGTGCTGCGACGGCTGCCGCGCCCCCTCCAGGCCATGGAGTCGCTGGCCCCCAGGCTCGGCCACGTCGACAAGCTGCCGGAACACACCCCCGCCGTCGGCGCCCGCCGCCGTACCGTCGGCCTGCTCACCGGCTGCGTCCAGGGGACCTTCTTCCCCGATGTGAACGCCGCGACCGTACGCGTCCTGGCCGCCGAGGGCTGCGACGTGGTCGTACCGCGACGTCAGAGCTGCTGCGGCGCGCTGTCCGCGCACGCGGGCCGGGCCCCCGAGGCGGAGGGCTTCGCGAAGTCCGTCATCGAGACGTTCGAGGCGGCCGGGGTGGAGACCGTCGTGGTGAACGCCGCGGGCTGCGGGTCCAACCTCAAGGAGTACGGCCACCAGTTGCGCGACGAGCCCGACTGGGCGCGGCGCGCGGAGGCGCTGGCCGCCAAGGTCAGGGACATCACCGAACTCCTCGACGAATTGGGCCCGGTGGCCCCCAGGCACCCGCTCCCCATGACCGTCGCCTACCAGGACGCCTGCCATCTGGCGCACGCGCAGGCCGTACGCGACCAGCCGCGCCGACTGCTGCGGGCCGTTCCCGGCCTGGAGACAAGGGAGTTGGCGGAGGCCGAGATCTGCTGCGGCAGCGCGGGCACGTATAACCTGCTGCACGCGGAGCCCGCACGCGAACTCGGCGAACGCAAGGCCAAGGCGGTCCTGGCGACCGGCGCGGACATCATGGTCACCGCGAACCCCGGCTGCTGGATGCAGGTCGCCACCACGCTGGCCCGCATGGGCGAGCGGCTGCCCGTCGCCCACACCGTGCAGGTGCTCGACGCCTCGATCCGGGGTGTCCCCGTCGACCGGCTCCTGGCCCGGGCACTCGAAGGACCCGGCACCGTCATCTCCTACGCCACCCCCGGGACCCGCGCCACGCGGCGGAGCTCTCGTGAGGCGGAACCGCCCGGGCGCGCCCCGGTCGGCCGATGACGCGTTGACATGCGGTGACGCCCGGAGTTCACTGGCCAGTACGGCGTAGGGCGGTACGCGGCGCGCCTTCGGCACGCCACAGCCTTCAGCTTCCACCGATCTCATGGTGTTCGGGTGGGCGTCGGCACGACACCACGGCCCGGATCACGACCCCGCACGGCAGAGAGAAGTGGCACTTCACATGATGTATGACGCCGAACGCGCACGGCAGCCCGCGACCGGGGCGGAGAATCCGGCGTTCACCGAACGGTGGGCCAAGCGCGAGTCCCGGCCCGAGCCACTGCTGCCGCAGAAGGAGCGCGACGACTCCGCCGCGCTCCTCCAGCGGGCCGCGGGCTCCTTCGGCGAGAGTCCGCGCCAGGCGCTGGACGAGGCCGACCAGGCCCTCGACGCGGCCAGCGGCCACCTCGCCGAGGTGCTGGCCGAGCGGCTGCGCGTCCTGCGCGCCCGCTGGCAGGACGCAGACGGCGTCCCGGACGGCGCCGTGGGCCTGCTGCGCGACTACCGCGAACTCACCGAGCGCCTGCTGCGCCTCTGACCGAGGGCCCGAGGGCCGCGCGAAGCCCGCTGGCGGAGAGCGATTCTCCGGCCCGGCGGGCTTTTGTCGTGACCCCAATCACACCTCGACGCCGGGCGTCCGGCCGGAGCACGGCGCCATTGCCGCTGCTCAGACGAATATTTGCCGCACGGCAATAATCTTCGGCATATGAGGTGTGCGTGCGGGACGGGCGGGCACGCGACGGTGTGAGTAAGCGTCACTGACTATCGGATGACACAACGTCACTACCGCGAATCGGGACGGAAATTGCGATAAAGGAGCCGCGACATGAGTGACAATATCTGGGGCTACGAGCAGACCTCCGGCCACACGGCGGGAACCGACCTGATCGGATACAAGGTCGAGGCGACCGACGGCCACATCGGAAAGGTCGACAAGCACTCCGATGACGTCGACTCCGCATATCTGGTGGTCGACACGGGTGTGTGGATTTTCGGCAAGCACGTACTGCTCCCGGCCGGCACCGTGAGGTCGATCGACGCGGCGGACCAGAAGATCTTCGTCGAGCTGACGAAGGAGCAGATCAAGAACTCCCCTGAGTTCGACAAGGACAAGCACGTCGGCGACGCCGGATACCACCAGCAGGTGGGCGAGTACTACGGCAGCCACCGTAACCGCTGACACAGCGAGCGGCAGGGAAATATGGGGCCGCCCCGGCACTCGCCGGGGCGGCCTTTTCCCGTGGGCACGTGAATTCCGTGGGAGCGTGAAATGCCCCCGGGGGTTTGTCACCGCACGGGCATCGCACGCTGGCATCTCACGGCATCTCACGGCATCTCACGGGCGCCTCACGACGGCGGAGCCGTCCCGGTGTAGGGCCGCAACGGAAGCGGCCGGTCCAGCAGGAAGGCCACGAGCGCCGACTCGTAGACCGCGGGCCGGTCGATCGCGATGGCGTGCCCGGCGCCGGGCACGTACACCAGGGTCGCGTCGGGAAGTGTGCGCTTGTAGTCGTAGGTGACCTCCCACTTCTTGTAGTCGCACTCGCCGCGCATGATGAGCGTCGGTATGCGCGCCGTGCGCAGCCGGGGACGCGGGTCCGGCAGGTGCTTGGCGTCGTCGATGGTGAACTGGTTGACGTAGAAGCCCGTGCGGTTGTCCGGGAGCCGCGCCGGGGGCCGGCCGGGGCACTGGGCGGCGGGCAGTGACGTGGTGAGGATCTCCCGGAAGCGCTGGTCGGCCTCCCGGTCGCCGACCAGGTGGTGCGCCGCGTCGGGGTTGACCGACTGGAGCAGGGCCATGGCGATCATCCGGGGAGTGTTGGTCAGCTCGTCGACCCGCTTCCTGGCCTCCGGCGTCAGCCGGTCCCACAGCTCACCGGTCTCGCCGTCGGGGAAGGCCCCGTACCAGAGCACGCCCGGCGAGCTGAGGACGGCCTTGGCCACCCGGTCGGGATGCGCGGCCATGTAGTGGGCGGCGAGCGAGCCGCCCCAGGACTGGCCGACCAGGATGATCTTCTCCGCGCCTATCGCCCGGCGGATGGCGTCCAGATCCGCCACCTGCCGGGCGACGGTGTACTGCGTCACGTCGCGCAGCCTGCTGGAGCGTCCCGAGCCGACCTGGTCGTACGCGTAGACGTCGAAGCCGTCGGCGGCCAGCGCGCGGCCCGCCTGCGAGATGTCGTCATTGGCGGTGCCCGGACCGCCGTGCAGGAAGATCACCGGTGCGGGCCTGGCCGTGCCTGTGGCCGCCGCCTCGCGGTACGCGATCCGGGAGCCGGTCGGCAGCGCCCAGAAACGCACGTCCGGCGGCACTTTCCCGTCCGCGGGCCGCGGCATCGGCCGCAGGACGGTCGCCCCCGACAGCGCCGCGGCCACCACGGCGAGCACGGTGGCGGAGATCACCGCGGCCCGGCGCCGACGGGCGACGCCGAACAGCACGAAGCCGGGCCACGCCACGAGGAAGGTGACGCCGAACAGGACGGCGAGGGCCGCCGCCACCAGGAGCGGGACGGAAGCGGTGGCCGCGCCCGCGCCGACGAAACCGGCCACGGCCGCGGCGAGCCCGAGAACCGCGGCCACCAGAAGAAGCAGGACGCCAGCGGTGCGGCGTAGGAGTGTCTGTGCCATGTCGGAAACGCTATGAGCGCCCCTGGCCGCGTTCCTCCTGCTCAGGGGCCGGATCGACAGGGGGGCGCGACGGCCGGACGGCGGGGACCGACCCCGCCGTCCGGCGGGGTCGGCGTACGCCCGGCCGGATCAGCCCCGACTCGTACGCGGCGATGGTGGCGTGGACGCGGTCGCGTACGCCCAACTTGCCCAGGACGACGGCGACATGGTCCTTGACGGTGGCCGCGCTGATGCCGAGCGCCTCGGCGATCTCCGCGTTCGTCCCGCCGCGCGCCACCTGGACGAGCACCTCGGTCTCCCGGGGCGTGAGCGCGGCCAGCGGCGCCGCGTCGTCGGGACCCGGCGCGGACGTGAAACGGTCGATCAGACGGCGGGTGATGCCGGGGTCCAGCAGGGCGTCCCCCGCGGCGACGACCCGCACCGCGTCGATGACGCGCTCGGGTTCGGCGTCCTTGAGCAGGAACCCCGCGGCCCCGGCCCGCAGCGCGGCGAACACGTACTCGTCCAGGCCGAAGGTCGTCAGCACCAGGACGCGGGTCTGCGGCACGTCGGCGGTGATGCGCGCGGCGGCGGCGATGCCGTCGAGCCTCGGCATGCGGATGTCCACCACCGCCACGTCGGGGCGCAGTTCGGCGGCGAGGGCCACGGCGGCCTCCCCGTCGGCGCACTGGCCCACGACGCTCAGATCGGCCTCGGCGTCGAGCACCGCGGCGATACCGGCCCGCACCACGGCCTGGTCGTCCGCGACCGTCACCCGGATCATGCCGGCACCACCTCGGGAAGCCATACGCGGACCGTGCCGTCGCCGGTCGTCGCGAGCGTACCGCCGACGGCGTCGGCCATCGCGTGCAGCCGCCGCAGCGACGGTCCGGCCGGGGGTCGGCGATGGACGACGACCTCGACCCCGTCGGCCGCGTAGTGCACGGTGACCCGCGCCTCGTCGGACATCAGCGCCTCCGCCGACCGGTAGGCGGCGACCTCCATCGCGGCCGGAAGCGACCGCACGCGCCCGGTCAGCCGGGCCGTCGCGCGGTGCCTGGCGGCCAGGGCGGCGATGCCCGCCACCGTGGGCGGCGGTACGTCGTCGTCGGCGTCGAGCGGTTCGCGGACCTCGGTCAGCAGCTCACGCAGCGCCCGCAGACCGCCGCGCGCCTCGGCCAGCACCTGCGGCAGGTCGGCGGCGTCGGCCGCGGCCACCATGGCCGCCACCGGGCGGCGCGCCGTGGCGCGCAGTTCGGCGGACAGCCGCAGCCGTTCGGCCCGCGCCGCCTCGGCCGCCGCCCGGTTCAGCGCCGCTCGCCGGGCGCTCTCGCTGTCGGCTCCGGTGCGGCGGCGCCCGCAGGACCGGACCCCGCACGCCCAGACGGCCGCCGCGGGCACCGCTGCCAGCGCGCCGAACACCGCCCAGCCCAGCGCGACCCGCCGCACGTCCTCGCTGACCATGGCCAGCCCCGCCACCGCGGCGACGCCGAGCACCGCGGGCCAGGTCCGCCGCGCGCCCGGGGCGGTCGGCGCGCGGGCCGCGACCGAGTACAGCAGCACCAGATCGCCCCACCAGCACCACAGCAGCAAGTCCGTGGTGTGCGGCGCGGTGACGCCCAGCCGGTCGCAACCGAGCCACAGCAGCACCACGGCCGAGGCCGCCAGCAGGCCGCTTCGCGGAGCCGTACGCCGCCGGGCGAGCGGCAGCGCGTGCAGGACGAGCAGGGCGAGGAGCGCGATGTGGCCGGTGACCCCGGCGCCGCCGGGGAAGACGTCGGGGCCGCCGCCGGGCACCAGAGCGGCACCCAGCGGAACCGCCAGGGCGAGCAGGGCGAGGGCCGCGTCCAGTGCCGCGGGGCCGCGCCGACCGGACCTGAAACGGGCGCTTTCGCGTACGGCGGTCGGCCCGGTCGCCAGCGGCAGCCGTGCGCTGACCCGCCACCCCGTGCCCACCGGGCCCGCCGTCAGCCGCCCGCCGTCGGCCGCGACCGCCTCGGCCAGCGCGGTCAGGCCGGTGCCGCTGCCGAGGTCGGCGACCGCGAGCGCGCCGCCGCTGTCCCGCACATGGACGACGAGGTCGCCGCGTTCGAGGGCCAGCCGCACCTCCACCGTCGCTCCGGCCGCGTACCGGACGGTGTTCGTCAGCGCCTCACGGACGACGCGGAAGGCCAGCGAGGCCGTGGCGGGCTCCACCGCGGGCTCCAGGGCGGCGACCGTGCGGGTGTAGCGGACGCCGGGGAAGGCCGCCACCAGGGCGTCGACCTCCTCCAGACGGCGGGGCACCGCGAGCGCGTCGGCCAGCGCGTCGAGTTCGAGGAGCGCCAGCCGCCCCTCGTGGCCCGCGTGCCGGGTGGCCTCAGCCATCAGGTCCTCACGTCCGAGCCGCAGCGCGGCGGCGGCCGACACCGTGACACCCGTCAGCCGGTGCGCCACCACGTCGTGCAACTCGGCCGCGAAACCCCGGCGTTCACCGCGCGCGGTGTGCCGGAGCAGGTCGGGCGCCCGCCGGGCGTACTCCTCCCGCGCGGAACCGAGAGCCCGGCGCCATCGGCGGGACCGGCCCCGTACCCATACGGCCGCCGCGCCCGCACAGGCCAGCAGGGCGCCGGCCGCCACGATCCGCGGCTGCGCGCCGTGCCACAGCACGAGGCAGCCGACGGTCAGGGCGGCGAGGAGCGCCCCGAGCGCCGACGCGCCCGCGGTACGGCGCAGGGCCAGTGAGTACAGCGCGACGAGCACCGCCGCCACGGTCACCGGCGCCCAGGCCAGGACCCGCGAGACATCCGCGCCCACCACGGCGGCGACCGCGGCGGCCAGGGCCGCCGCCGGGGCGGCACGCCGGAGCGCCATCGCACCGAGGGCGACCGCGACGGCCGCCGCGGCCAGCGCCGTACGGACCGGACCGGGCGACGCGTCCCGCCCCAGCGCGGCCACAGCCCACCAGAGCGCCTGAAGGACAGCCAGGATCCCCGGCACCAGACGCGCCGAGCGCTCGCGATGCTCTCCCATGGCCCGGAGATTACCGGCCGGGCGACGCCCAGAGCGGAGGGTTCGGGCCCGTACGACGCCACGCGGCGCGGACGCGGGGCGAGCCTTCCGCCGATGCCGATCAGGTGCCTGGCGCCGCAGCGGTCGCAGATGCCGCCGTCTCGGGTGCGGCTGGGCGGCCGAAGCGAGGGGCGTGCCCTCCGGGGGGAAGAGTGCCTGCGCGGGTGATCGCCCTGCCACGAGTCAGAAGAGCGGTGGCTCGCCGCGGGCCCTGCGGCAGACGAGCCAGGAGCGGATCCCGGCCCTGCTGCTCGCCCGCGGGCCGCCGCACCGCGCCGGGTCGGCCCGCCATGCGGGCGTGTCCCGGACGACGGCCGCCACGATCGTCAGCGGTCTGATGGCCCGTGTCCGGGCGTCGAGTCCGACGCGGCGCGCCACCGGGTCGACGTGCGAGAGGCCACGGCCCGACGTCCCTGCTCTGTCGGCGGGGAGGAGGCCAACACCGGCTCCCCGTACCGGAGTCGGGCTCGCGTCAGCGGCTCTCGTGGTGCCGGGCCAGCAGTTCGCCCGCGTGCCGGACGTGGTCGGCCATCGCCGTACGGGCGGCGTCCGGATCGTGGTCCGCCAGTGCGGTCAGGATCGCCTCGTGGTCGTGCGCGGAGGCCTCCGCCCAGCCGTCGACGCCGGAGAAGAACATCCGGGGCGCGTAACGCGACGCGGTCCGCAGGAACCACAGCAGGCGCGGGGAGCCCGCGGCCCGGTTGATCTCGCGGTGGAAGAAGTGGTTGAGCCGGGCCACCCGCGCGGCGTCACCCGCCCGGTGTGCCGCGACGAGCTCTTCCTGGAGCGCCACGAGCCCGTCCAGCGCCTCCGCGGTGAGGCGACGGCTGGCGAGCGCGGCGAGTTCACCCGAGACGAACGCGTGCACCCGGTAGATGTCCTCGATGTCCGAGCGGGACAGCGGCAGCACGACGAAGCCGCGGTTCGGCTCCAGTTCCACGAATCCCTCGCCGCGCAGCAGACCCATCGCCTCGCGTACCGGCGTGACGCTCAGCCCCAGCCGCTGGGCGAGCGGTTCGAGCCGCAGGAACTCACCCGGCGCGACCCCGCCCGAGACGATCAGATCGCGTACGTACGAGGCGACGTCGTCGGACCTCCGGCGCCCGTCCGTCACCGGCCGCACCCACTCTCTCCGCTGATCCTCTGCCGGGTTCTCCGCCGGTTTCCCCTGCTGGGACGGCGTTCACCCTACATCATGTACGATCTGGGGAAATCGTATATGAAAGGTCGGTGGCCATGGCGTCGAGCGTGCGGGGGCGCGGCCCGGTCGTGGGCAGGAGAGGCCGTTGACCGCCGCCGAATTCGAGAAGATCGCCGCCACCTGGCGACCGGAGCCCGCGCAGGTCAGCGGCGCGGTGGAGCGGGGGACCACCGACAAGCTCGCCGCGCTGTTGGACGTACCCGCCCCCGAGGACGGCGCCGAACTGCCGCCGCTCTGGCACGAGGTGCTGCTGCGCGACGCCGTCGGGATCGAGCGGATCGGCGCCGACGGCCACCCCGAGGGCGGGGCGCTGCTGCCGCCGCTGGCCGACCGGCGGCGGATGTTCGGCGGCGGCACGGTGGAGGTCGTCGCGCCGCTGCGGGTCGGCGACCGCGTCGACCGCATGAGCCGCGTCGCCGACGTCCGGGTGCGCGAGGGCCGCTCCGGCGTGCTGCTGCTGGTCACCGAGGACCACGTGTGGTCGGTCGCGGGCGAGGACCGGATCAGGGAGCGGCGCGACATCGTCTACCGCCGCGCGGCCGACATCGGACCGCCCACCGCCACCACCGGAGGCGCGGTGTCCCCGGTCACCCCGTCGGCCACCCATGTCCCCGACGAGCGCTACCTGTTCGCGTACAGCGCGCTCACCTACAACCTGCACCGCATCCACTACGACGCCCCGTACGTCCGCGAGGTCGAGCACCACCCCGGCCTCGTCGTCCACGGCCCGCTGCTCGCCCTCTGGTGCGCCGAACACGCTCGGTACCGCCTCGGCGCCGCGCCGACGCACCTCACCTACCGGCTGACCTCGACCGCCTACGTCGGCCAGGAGGTCACCGTCGGCTCGGCCGGGCGGGAGGACGGCGCCCTGTCCATCGAGGCATGGTCACAAGGGCGTTGCTGCGTACGGATGACCGCGCGGGACGCCGCACCCGCCGCCGACTGAACCGGCCGCGCCGTCGCCGCCGGGCACCATCGAAGGAGAGCGGATCAGCCATGGCACCTTCCGAGGACAACGAGAGCGCGGGCCCGTACGGCGGAGGCGACCGTACGGGTGTCGCGGACGCGCTGGGCCGCGCCCGGTCCTTCCTGTTCGTGCCGGGCGACCGGCCCGAACGGTTCGACCGGGCGCTCGCCGGCGGTGCGGACGCGGTCGTGGTCGACCTGGAGGACGCGGTGCCGCCCGACGCGAAGGAGGCCGCGCTGGCCAACGCGACGGCGCTGCTGGGCCGGGCGCCCGGCGTGGTGATCCGCGTCAACGACCCCCGCACGCACCGTGGTTCGGCGGATCTGGCGGCGCTCGGCGCGGCGGGCGCGCCCGTCGCGGTCGTCGTTCCCAAAGCCGAGGACGCGGCCACGGTCGCGGCGGTCCTGGCCGCCCTGCCGCCCGGCTCCGCCGTGCTGCCGCTGATCGAGACGGCGGTCGGCGTCCTCGACGCCCGGCTGATCGCGGCGGCGCCCGGCGTCGTCCGGCTGGTCTTCGGACACCTGGACCTCTGCGCCCAGTTGGGGCTGCGGCCCGACGACACCGCGCGGCTCGTCCCCGCCAGATTCGCCCTGGTCGCCGCCTCGGCCGCCGCGGGACTGCCCGGTCCCATGGACGGCGTCTGCACCGAAGTCCGCGACCGGGAAACGGTGTTGGCGCAAGCCCGTGTGTCCCTCGACAGCGGCTTCACCGGCAAGTTGTGCATTCACCCCGCCCAAGTGCCCGCCGTCCACGAGGCCCTCGCCCCCGACCCGGACGAACTGGCCTGGGCCCTGCGGGTCCTCGAACTCACCACGGAGGACGAGGTGAAGCTCGTGGACGGCCACATGGTCGACCGCCCCGTCCACCTGCGCGCCCGCTCGATCGCCGCCCGCGCCGATCGGTGACGTGTCGGCGTGGCGGCGGTCCACGGTGGTCGGCGGCGGAAGCGGAGGTCGGCACCGGGACACTGGCCACGCCCAGGCGGTCCGTGGCCGTACCGCGTGGAGTCACCCGGCGGCGCGCCACCGGGGCGGGCGGCGTTCCATGAACGCGCGGATGCCCTCCTGCGCCTCCTCGCTGGCGAACAGCCGCGCCGACAGGGCGGTGAGGCCGCTCGCGTCCGCGGCGATCCGCCGCCGCCGGTCCGCCGTCAGCAGCTTCTTCGTCTCGGCGGAACCCTGCGGTGAGGTCTCGCGGACGGCGGCGGTGAAGCGGGCGACGGCGGCGTCGATCCCGTCGGCCGGGGCCGCCGACGTGATCAGGCCGATCTGCGCGGCGCGCGCCGCGTCGAAGGTCTCGCCGGTCAGGTAGTAGTGCGCGCCCGCGCGCGGTTCCATGACGTCCAGCGTGCACAGCGAGATGATCGCGGGCGTGACGCCGATCCGCGCCTCGGTGAAGGCGAAGGACGCGCTCTCGTCGGCCACCGCGATGTCGCACGCGCCGACGATGCCCATCCCACCGGCCCGTACATGCCCGGTGACCCGCGCGATGACCGGCTTGGGCAGCTCCACGATCAGGCCGAGCAGCGAGACGATCGCCTGCGTCGCCGCCGTCATCGAGCCGCCGCCCGCCTCCGACAGGTCGGCGCCCGCGCAGAACGTACGCCCGGTGTGGGTCAGGACGACCGCGCGCACATCGGCGTCGGCGCCCGAGGACTCCAGAGCCTCGGTCAGCTCCGCGACCAGTCGGGAGGAGAGCGCGTTGCGGTTGTGCGGCGAGTCGAGAGTGATCGTCGCGACCTGGTCGCGTACGACGTGACGGACGAGCTGCGTCATGGAGGACACCTCGGGTTGGCGGCGGTCGACGGTCCCTGCGGTCGGGACGATGCTAGGGCGTGTCCGGTGGAACTACCGGTCGCGGTGCCGGGGAGGCTCGGGGCGGGCCCCGCCCGGCGGCCCGGCCGCGGAGCCGGGGAGGGGCAGGGGGAGGTCCGTGATCTGGCGCAGGGCGTCGAGGACGACGTGGACGGCCGCGCGGGGCGGGGAGCCGCGGCGGATCGCGGCGGTGATGGTACGGGAGACGGGGGTCGCGAGCTCGCGGGTGGCGACGCGGTAGCGGCTGTGGGCCACGGTCAGGCCGGGGAGAAGGGTGATGGAGAGCCCGGCCTCGACGTGCTGGAGGGTCATCATGTAATTGCTGAAGCGGCAGACCACGCGCGGTTCGAACTGGGCCTGGCGGCACAGCCGCAGGGCCAGCCCGGCCATGTACGACTGCGGCATGTCCAAGGACCACGGCTCGTCCGCGTACGCCGCGAGGTCCGCGGCGCCGCGTCCCGCCGCGGGGTGCTCCGGCGGTACGACCAGCAGGATCGGGTCCCTGGCCAGCGGGACGAGGTCGAGGTCGGGGCCCAGGGGCAGCTCGTCGAAGTCGGTGGTCGTGATGATGACGTCCGCGTCGCCGCCGCGCAGCGCGGGCATGCTCTCGTGCGGCTCCAGTTGCAGCAACTCGATGTCGAGGCGCGGGTGTTCACGGGCCAGTCGGGTCACGACCGGCACGGCCATGGTGTGGATCGCGCTCTGGAACGCGCCCAGGCGTACGAGTCCGGCGGGCTCCTCGCCGAAGCCGTGCAGCTCCGCCTCGACGCTGTCCATGTGGTCGAGGACGGCGCGCGCCCGCCGGGCGAGGATCAGCCCGGCCGAGGTCAGCCGCACCCGGCGTCCGGTGCGTTCCAGAAGCTGCGTACGGGTCTCGGTCTCCAGCACGGCGAGCTGCTGCGACACGCTCGACGGGCTCAGGCTGGCGGCCTGGGCCACGGCCCGGATGGTGCCGAGCGTGTCGAGCTGGGTGAGCAGCCGCAGCCGCCAGGGATTCATCACGGGGCCATTCTTGTGCGGATCTACCGAACAGGACAGCCGGAAATGTGCGATGGACGTGTCGCTCGCGGGCCGCCTACCGTCGAGGCCATGGCTGCTTCCCGCACTGGCACCCCCACGTCCACTACCGGCACCTCAACCGGCACCTCAACCGGCACCTCAACCGGCACCTCCACGGGCGCTTCCACCGGTACGACCGCGGGCACGACCCCCGGCGTGATCACCGGCCCCGCGACCGTCCCGTCCGCCCCGCCGTCCGCCGAGAGCTTCTGGGCCGACGCCGAACGGCATCTCGTGCGCTACGGACCCGAGTTCACCCCCGAGATCATCGAACGCGCCGCCGGAAGCTTCGTGTACACCGCCGACGGCCGGAAGATCCTGGACTTCACCTCCGGCCAGATGAGCGCGATCCTCGGGCACTCGCACCCGGCGATCGTCGCGACCGTCCGGCGGCAGATCGCGGACCTCGACCACCTCTACAGCGGCATGCTCAGCCGGCCGGTCGTCGACCTCGCCCGGCGGCTGTCCGACACGCTGCCCGCGCCCCTGGACAAGGTGCTGCTGCTGACGACCGGCGCCGAGTCCAACGAGGCCGCGATCCGGATGGCGAAACTCGTCACCGGCAAGCACGAGATCGTCTCCTTCGCCCGCTCCTGGCACGGCATGACGCAGGCGGCGGCGTCCGCCACGTACAGCGCGGGCCGCAAGGGGTACGGGCCGGCCGCGCCCGGCAACTTCGCCATCCCCGTACCGAACGCGTACCGGCCCGACTTCACCACGCCCGACGGCGCGCTCGACTGGCGCCGCCAACTCGACTTCGCCTTCGACCTGATCGACGCGCAGTCCACCGGCAGCCTGGCCGCGTGCCTGGTCGAGCCGATCCTCAGCTCGGGCGGTGTCATCGAGCCGCCGCCCGGCTACTTCGCGGCCCTGCGCGACAAGTGCCGTGAGCGCGGGATGCTGTTGATCCTGGACGAGGCCCAGACCGGTCTGTGCCGCACCGGGACCTGGTACGCGTTCGAGCGCGACGGCATCGTCCCCGACATCCTCACCCTGTCCAAGACGCTCGGGGCGGGACTGCCGTTGGCGGCTGTCGTGACCAGCGCCGCGATCGAACAGGAGGCGTACGACCGCGGGTTCCTGTTCTTCACCACGCACGCCGCCGACCCGCTCGTGGCGGCCGTCGGCAACACCGTCCTCGACGTCCTGATCGCCGACAGGCTCGACGAACGCGCCCGCGCGCTCGGCGCGTTCCTCCGTGAGGGCCTGGCGGAGATCGCCGAACACCACACCGTGGTCGGCGACATCAGGGGCCGCGGCCTGCTGACCGGACTCGAACTCGTCGTCGACCGCGACACGAAGCAGAGCTCCGACGAGCTGGGCGCACGCGTCACCCGCCGCTGCCTCGAACTCGGCCTGCACATGAACATCGTCCAACTCCCCGGAATGGGCGGGGTCTTCCGCATCGCCCCGCCCCTGACCGCCACCGAGGACGAACTCTCCCTAGGCCTGGCCGTCCTCGACCAGGCGATCGGCGACGCGTCCGCCACGCTCTGAGCCGCCCTCACGGCCTGGGCCGCCGCCATGCTCTGGACCACGCCCCCGCTCCGAACGACCGCCGCGCGAGCGGCTCGTGTGGCGGTCTAGCGCGGGGAAGCGCTCCCCTTCGGCGGAGTCGAGGCGTAGGGGAGCAGCGCCATCTCGCGGGCGTTCTTGACGGCCTTGGTGATCTGGCGCTGCTGCCGCGCGCTGATCCGGGTGACGCGGCGGCTGCGGATCTTGCCCCGGTCGGAGATGAACCTGCGCAGCAGATCGGTGTCCTTGTAGTCGATGTACTCGATCTTCGCCGCGTCCAGCGGGTTGGGCCGGGGCGTAGGGGCCTTGCGGGGCTCGGGTCGGCGGGGCATGGGCGGCACTTCCTCGGTCGGTTCGGGTCCCGGCCGCTCCGGCCGGGGGAAAGGGCGGATCAGGACAGCGGGGAGAGCAGTTCGTCGAAGGCGGCCGGGAGGGTCCGCCATCCGGCGCGGCCCGCCGCGTACTCGGCGTCCGTCAACAGGCAGGAGTCCAGGAGGTCTTCGAGTCCCGACCGGTCGAGGCCGGGGGAGGTGAAGACCAGATGCTGGCAGCGGTCGCCGTGCTCCGGGTCCCAGTCGAGGGACGCGGCGGCCGTACGGACCGGGGACTCCAGCTCCCAGGCCGCGTCCGGCAGCGACGCCAGCCACGGGCCGACGCTCTCCATGCACAGGGCGCCACCGGCCGCGTCCCACGCCAGGAGCGTGTCGGGCCGATCCGCGAGCCAGAAGCGGCCACGGCTGCGGGCGGCGGCGCAGGCCAGATCCTCCAGTGCCGTGTACAGCCGGCCGGGGTGGAAGGGGCGGCGCCTGCGCCAGACCAGGGTGCCGACCCCGGCCTCCTCCGCGTCCTGCGGCAGCCGTGAGCAGGCGGGGTGCTGCGCGGCGGCGGCGCCTGCGACGTCGAAACCGGCGAAGGCCATCCTGGCCAGCTCGGTGGTGCCCGCCGCCACCTGCCGCGCTGTCGGGTGGAGTTGACGCAGCAGGGCGCGCTCCTCGTCGGTCGGCTCCTCGTCCTGGACGACCACCAGCACCGGCGAGTACTCCAACTGGCGGGCCCAGGTGTCGCCGACCGTGCGCCGGTCCTGCGGCGCCACCGCGAGGCCCGCGTCGCCGAGGTCGTCGCCGTTGGCCAGGCAGGGCAGGACGAGAGCGGGGTCGACCGCCGTCATGACACCGGCCAACTCCAGGAAGCCGGAGCCCAGTTCGGCGATGATCTCGGCCATCCCCTGCGGCTCGACGGAGTCCCACAGCTCCACCACCGCGAGCCGCGTCAGACCGCTCGCGGCCAGCCGCTCCAGCTCCGGCACCAGGTCCTCGCGCAGAGCGCAGCACGCGCAGTCGTTGACCAGCGGTGTCTCGCCCTCGGACACGAGGCCGTCCGCGTCGCGCACCGTACGGCGCACGACACCGCGTTCCGCGGCCCGCGACAGGTCGTGGTGCAGGGCGACGCTGTCGGGGACCATCGACAGCAACTGCCCGACGACTGTGCGGCGCGCGTCGCCGTGCATACCGGCCACCACGACGACCGGCAGCCGGTCGTACCCCCGCGTCATCGCGGACCCCGCCGCGCGTACCGGCGCTCGAAGCGCTCGACGCGGCCCGCGGTGTCCAGGACGCGGGCGGTGCCGGTGTAGAAGGGGTGGCTCCGCGAGGAGATCTCCACGTCGATGACGGGGTAGGTCCTGCCGTCCTCCCACACCACCGTCGTGTCGCTGGTGGCGGTCGAGCGAGTGAGGAAGGCGAAGTCGGCGGCCTTGTCGCGGAAGACGACCGGGCCGTACGGGGGATGGATGTCGGGCTTCATGGAGGTGTCCTCGTCGTGAGTCGTCGGCTGCGGGGTCCGGTTTCTCCGGCCGCGGTGTCGGGTCAGCGCGCGGGGTCGAGCAGGCCGCGCTCGTAGGCCCTGACGAGCCGTCGGGGGACCGCGTACGCGACGCCGTCGATGGTGACGGTGACCAACCGCGGTGCGGCGGCCTTCCATTGGGCGCGGCGGTGCCGGGTGTTGCCGCGAGACATCTTGCGTTTGGGAACGGCCATGACGGTCCTCCGTGAGGTGGGCGGACGGGCGAGCCACCACACTATATGGAGATGGATATCGTTTTCAATTAGAGGTGCGTGGACGGGCGCGATCCCGGACACGCCGGTGCGCCGGGACCCTGTCAGCGGGTCCCGGCGCACCGGTCGAGCGGGTCGGACGTGGCCAGGCGCGGTCAGGCCGGTTCGGCGTAGCGGCGGCGGGCGAAGTGCCTGACGGCGGGCTCGACCTCGCCGGGCTCGCGCAGGCGGCGCACCGCCAGCAGGGCGTACGTCTCATGGCCCGTCGACCACGTGGGTGCGCGGCAGGGCGAACCTCTCCCCGGGGACCGGTCAGACCAGCAGCCACAGGTGCCTTTCCGAGGTGTACGGGCGCGGGCCGACGGTGACCGCGGCGATCTGGTCCCAGCGGAAGACGAGGTCGGTGGCGCCGAAGTCCCGCATCGCGATGCCCTCGGGGCCGATCCGCAGGCGCAGCGGACGCAGCCACCGCAAGAAGAGCCAACCGCTGCCGTACAGACCGCCGAGCCCGGTCAACGGCCCGAGGGCGACGGCCTGTTGGCCGCCCCCGACGGGTCCGCCGGTCCGTAGCGCAGCCCGACCCCTTCGATCTCACCCCAGCCCAGCCGGTGCTCATCGAGGGTGATCCCGTACTCGTCCACCCGCAGCCGGAACGGCAGGCTCGCCCTCCGCAGCGACCGCGCACCCGCGAGGACGGACAACACGGCCAGGAGCAGGGCGATATAAGCCGTCTGCCGGGAATCGCCGCGCGCGAGCGCCGCCCATGCGGCGGCGCCGACCGCCGCCAGTGCCCCCCACCCCACCCAGCGTCTGCCGCTCTGGCGAAGCCGCCCGCTCCTGGTGAACTCCACCGTGCCGCCCCCCTGTTGCCGTCCCTCGGCCGCGTCCGTCGCGACGCGTCAGGGGAGACGACGGGACCGCGCGCGGCAGTTCCTGTCCGCGCGGGAACGGTGGGGGAGTGACAGGGAAGCGGCCGGGGGCACCGCCGTGGTCGGCGGTGCCCCTGCGGCGTACGGCGTCCGGTGTGCGGCGTGCTACGAGGGTCAGGCGCCGGTGGCCTTGGCGTAACGGGCGCTGACGTCGGTCCAGTTGACGAGGTCCCAGAGCTTGGTGACGTAGTCGGGGCGGACGTTCTTGTACTGGAGGTAGTAGGCGTGCTCCCAGGCGTCGAAGACCAGCAGCGGGGTGGCGCCGTGGCCGACGTTGCCGTGGTGGTCGTAGACCTGTTCCACGATCAGCCGCTTGCCGAGCGGCTCCCAGGCCAGGACGCCCCAGCCGGAGCCCTGGACGGACGCGGTTGCGGCGGTGAGGTGCTTCTTGAACGCCTCGAATCCGCCGAGGTGCTCCTCGATGGCGGTGGCCAGCGCGCCGTCGGGGCGGTCGCCGCCGTCGGGGGACAGATTCTCCCAGAAGATCGAGTGCAGGACGTGGCCGGAGAGGTTGAAGGCGAAGGTCTTCTCCAGGCCCACGAGCCGGGCCGGGGCGAGCTGTTCCTTCTCGCGGGCCTCGGCGATCTGCTCCAGCGTGTCGTTGGCGCCCTTGACGTAGGCGGCGTGGTGCTTGGCGTGGTGCAGCTCCAGGATTTCGCCGGTGATGGCCGGTTCCAGAGCGGAGTAGTCGTACGGCATGTCAGGAAGCGCGTAGGTGCCCATCAGGCACGGCCCCTTTCGACAGAGTGAGAATACGTGCCGCGACCCACCCTATGACCTTATTGCGAGAGAGTTGCAATAGCGCCACAGGTGCAGCAGCATGGTGTCGGGCGGGGTCGGCCCGACAGCATCCCGGGAGAGTCGCTTCCTCGACGCTGATCGTCTTTCCAACCGGCAACCCGCCGGCCCGCCGGTCCCGCCCGCCGACGTACTGCTGTGCCCGCCGCCCGCGCTCCGATGCCGCCGACCTGGGCGGGCAGGGGGGCCGAGAACGCCGGAGCCCCCTTCGGCGCGGATCTCCGCGTCGAAGGGGGCTCGGCCACGCGTGCCGGAAGCCGGCCGCCTACTGCTTCTTGCGCCGCCCCGCCGCCTTGGGTTCGTCCAGACAGAGCCGCTCCGCGGTCCTGCTCAGGTGCTCGCGCATGATCCGCTGCCCGGTCTCCACGTCGTCCGCCCGGATGGCCGCGATGATCGCCCGGTGCTCCTCCATGCCGCGCTTCCCCCTCTCGGGCGCCGTCCGCTGCGCGGTCGCCGGCGATATCAACTGCGGCCCGTGGAAGGAGTGGATCAGCATCTCGAACGCGGTGTTGTGCGTGCTCGCCGCCAGCCGCGTATGGAATTCGGCGGACAGCGACACGTCGTAGTCGCCGCCCTCGACCGCCTCCTCCTGCCGGTCGCAGATCGCCTGGAGCGCGGCGATGTCCTCGTCGTCCGCGGTCGCGCACAGCAGCGGCATGATGCCGACCTCCAGGACCAGCCGGACCTGAGTCACATCGGCCGCCGACACCGAGGAGAGCGTGAGCAGATCGGTGATGCTCGCCCCGATCCGGTCGCTGGTCGGCGTGGTGACGAACGCCCCGCCGTGCGCGCCCACCCGGATCTCGACCAGTCCGCCCGCCTCGAGCACCCGCAGCGCCTCGCGCACCGTCACCCGGCTGACCCCGAACCGCTCGCACATCTCGCGTTCCGGAGGGAGCCGGTCGCCCGGCGTCAACTTGCCCTCATGGATGAGCGAGCGCACCTGGTCGACGATCAGCGCGGAGATCCGTCGGTCGTTCACGGGGCTGAGGAGCCGGCCGGACTGACCGTCCTCGGTCCTCGCTGTCGGACGGCGAGCGGCCATAAGGGTTCCTTCCCTAGACGCGGACGACCCCATAGTAGCTGATTAAGGTATGACCAATAGGCCCTGGTCGGGGCCCGGCTCGTGCTCCCCCGTGAGGTCGGCCTCCGGGCCCTATCGACTCCGTGTGCCCCGGTATTGAGCCTTTCCCGCCTCCCGGCGCGCGGATGTTCTCCCGGTGTGTTCGATCGCGCCGCCCGGCCCCCTCCCCAGCCTCCTGGCGATAGCGGGCGCCCTGCCGCCGCCCTGGGCGCTGACGGCCTGCGCGGGCGAGCGGCCCGGTCACAGCCCGAGATGGACCCGCCGCACCCGGCGGGTCAGCGCGGGGGAGGGAAGGACTGGGTGGCGCCCGGTCGCGCGGGCATGGGCTGGGTGGAGGCCGCGGTCTGGGCGGCGAGGTGGGCGGCCGTCGTGGCGGGGGCGAATTCCGGGCTGGTCGGGGCGGGTTTGCGGTCCTGGAGGCGGAGGGCGCCGGTGAGGTCGCCGAAGGTGCGGCGGCGCCACTTGCTGATCGGGGTGAAGGTCACCGGACCGTGGCCGGACAGGCCGCCCGCCGCGGTGATGGTCTCGATGAACCGGAGCGCCGAGGTGTGGTCGGAGACCTCGGAGAAGATCCGGCCGCCCACGGTCCAGGGGGAGACGATGACGCACGGCACGCGGAAGCCCGCGCCGACCGGCAGCCCCCCGCCCGGAGTGCCCTTCGGCGACGTCAGGTGGACGAACTCCTCCGGGTACGTACGGGGATTGGGGACGGGCGGCGGGACGTGGTCGAAGAAGCCGTCGTTCTCGTCGTAGTTCAGGACGAAGACGGTCGAGTTCCACAGCTCCTCGTTGGAGGCCAGTGCCTCCAGCTTGGACGCCAGGTACTGCGCGCCGGCCGCCGGGAGATTCGGCGGGTGCTCGTCGGCCTCGCTCGGCATGTAGAGCCAGGACACGTCCGCGAGGACGCCGTTGGCGCAGTCCTCCTCGAAACCGAGCGCCGGGTCGGACGCCGGGGACGGGTGGGTGGGATCGCCGACCCGTCCCGGTGTGCCGTCGCCGTAGAGCGTGCCGCCGGTCATGACGGCGTTGCGGAGGGCGACGGGAAGGGTCGCCTTGTTCTTGAAGCTGGCGAACCAGGCGAAGACGTTGAACCCGCTGGTCGCGCCGGAGAAGTACGTCTTGACGCTGTACCCCGCGTCGTAGAGGATCTCCGCCGCCGACGGGTGGGTCATCGGGTTCGGCGTGACCGTCTCCAGCACGGGGCCGCCGAATTTGCCCTCCGGGTCGTTGGTGCCGGACATCCACACCAGCCGGTTCGGGTCGGTCGGGCCCAGAACGGAGCAGTGGTAGTTGTCCAGCAGCGTGAAGGACTCGGCGAGCGCCCAGTGGAACGGGATGTCCTCGCGGGTGAAGTAGCCCATCGTGTACGCGCCGTTGACCTCGCCGTCCGAGGCGATGTGCGCGGACAGCCAGCCGTCCATCGCGCCCTGGTTCCACGAGGCGTGCTGGTCGCGCCAGTCGTGGGAGAGCGACGGGATCGCGGCGGCGCCGGTGCTGAGCGTGGACATGTGGAACGGTTCGAGATACCCGTCGGGGTTGGCCGGATCGGGCTGCCGGAAGACCGAGTCGCCGTTGGGCAGCTTGATCGCCGTCTTGTCGTTGAAGCCGCGGGCACCGGGAAAGGCGCCGAAGTAGTGGTCGAACGACCGGTTCTCCATCATCACGTACACGACGTGCTTGATCTGGGACAGGTCCCCCTCGGCCGGCCCCGCGGTCGCCGCCCGCGCGAGGTTCTCGGGCAGCACGCCCGCCACCCCGGCGGCACCCGCCAGCGCGGCGGCGCTGGCGACGAAACGGCGCCGGGAGATCCCCGAGCGGCCTGAAGCGGTGTTGCTCATCGTCTGTCTTCTCTCCGTCTCGTGGGACCCGGTCAGGACTTCTGCGGGGCGGGACCGCGCGGGGCGGCGCCGTGACCGCGCGGAGCCGTCGGCCCCGCCGCGTCACCGGACCGGGCGACACCGAGCACCTGGGCGACCGCGTTGTTGCGTGTGTCGGCGAGGTACAGCAGGTCCGAGGACCGGTCGACCGGAGGTCGCCGCGCCGCCGTCGCCGGAGAACGCGCCGAGGCCGTCGTCCGCCTTGTCGGCAGTATGGTCGCCCGCCACGGTCGTGATGGTCCCGGTCCGCGCGTCGACCCGGCGGATCACGTTGTTGGCCGAGTCCGCGATGTAGTCGCGGAAGGCGCCGTCGCGGTCGTCGGCGCGGCGGCGTGCGGCGGCTCGGGGTGGGGCACGCGTGCACCGCGAGCGGGTCTCCTGTCGTTCTTCCAGCGTTCAACTCGTAGTCCATGACGGCGCATTGTGCTGTCCCTAGGGTCCCTGAGGGCTGTGAAAGAAGGGACTCATGGACACTCTCCTTGCTGTCCGGGCTCGTGGGATCACCAAGTGCTTCGGTGACGTCGTCGCCCTCGACGGCGTGGATCTGGATGTCGCGCAGGGGCGGATCCACGGCCTGGTCGGACCGAACGGCGCAGGCAAGACCACGTTGTTGGGCCTGCTCCTGGGCCTGGCCGTCGCCGACGCCGGGCACCTCGACATCCTGGGCACGCCGATCGGCCGGCTGCTCGCCGCTCCCGAGGGGGTGGCCGGATTCGTGGACGGGCCGGGGCTGTACCCCTCGCTCACCGCCCGGCAGAATCTGGCCGCGCTGGCCGCCCTGCGCGGACGCGACGCGCGGACGGCGGGGATCGACGACGTACTCGACCAGGTCGGCCTCACCGACGTCGCCGACGACAGGGCGCGCGGGTTCTCCCTCGGCATGCGGCAGCGCCTCGGACTCGCCGCGGCCCTGCTCACCACACCCCGGCTGCTCGTCCTCGACGAACCGTCCAACGGCCTCGACCCGGCGGGGAAGAAGCACGTCCACGGTGTCCTCACCCGGCTCGCCGCCGAGGGCGCCGCGGTCGTGCTCTCCAGCCACCGCATGGACGACCTCGAAGCGCTGTGCTCCGACGTCACCATCCTCGCCACCGGAAGGACCGTCTTCTCCGGCCCGCTGGGCAAGCTGGCCGCCGAGAGCCGCGAACTCGACTACCGGCTGCTGACCTCGGACCAGCGGGCCGCCAGCCGGCTGGCCCATGACACGGCCGGTGTGCGTGTCGTGGACGAGGCCGCGACATGGCGCGGCGCCGACGTCCTCGTCGTCCGCGCGCCGACGCCGGCCCTGGACGACCTGGTGGCGCGGATCGTCCGTGACGGCGTCGCCGTACGAGAGGTGGGCCCGGTGCAATCGCCCCTCGAAGCCGCGTTCCTCGCCCTCACCGAGCAGGAGGCGGCCCGATGACCGCGACCGTGTCCGCGACCGACCGCCCGGCTGACGGCCATGACGCCCATGACGGCCATGACGACGAGGCCGGAGTCCGCCGCGTCTCGGTGGCCCGCGCCTACCGCTTCGAACTGGTCAAGCTGGTGTCGCAGTGGCGCATCCGCCTGCTGGTGCTCGCCTGCTGGATCGCGCCCGCGCTCTTCGTCGCCGCGGTGAGCCAGCAGAGCACGCTCCCCTCCGACACCCTCTTCGGCCGCTGGATGCATGCCACCGGGTGGGCCGGATCGCTGGTGGTGCTCGGCTTCTCCGGCACCTGGGCGCTCCCGCTGCTGACCTCGCTGGTCGCCGGGGACGTCTTCGCCTCCGAGGACCGGCTCGGCACCTGGCGGCACCTGCTGGTGGCGGTCAGGTCGCCCGGGCGGATCTTCGCCGCGAAGGCACTGGCCAGCGTCACGGTCATCCTGCTGCTCGTGGCCGGGCTGGCCGCCTCCGGCGTGGTCGGCGGGCTGCTGTCGGTCGGCAACCACCCGCTGGTCGGCCTCGACGGCCACCTGCTGGCGCCTTCCGACGCCGCGCGTGACGTCCTCCTCGCCTGGGCCTGTGTCGTCGCGCCGACCCTCGCCCTGGCCGCGATCGGACTCCTCGGGTCGATCGCGCTGGGACGGTCCCCGATGGGTCTGCTCCTGCCCGCGCTCGTCGCGCTCGCGATGCAGCTCGCCCAGATGCTGCCGCTGCCCGTAGCTCTGCGCCTGGCCCTGCCCGGCTACGCCTTCCTCTCGTGGAACGGTCTGTTCACCAGTCCGGGACAGCTCGAACCGCTGCTGATCGGCATCGCGGTGAGCGTGGTGTGGGCCGTGGTCGCGACGGGACTCGCGTGTCTGCTCTTCCTGCGCCGCGATTTCACCGACCTCACCTCCGACGGCTCGGGGCGCCGTGCCGTCACCGCCGGACTCCTGCCGCTGACCGGCCTGTTGGCCGCGACCTTCGCGGTCATCGCAGTGGCGACCCCGTCGACGGGCTCCGGAATCGACCAGGACAAGATCCAGCGGTCGGTGGCCACCGCGTTCGCCCACCTCTACCGCGTCCAGGCCGGCGACCTGAACCGCCCCGACGTGACGGAGGAGCACCTGCGCGTCACCGCGGCGTGCAACAGGGGCGGGGGCCAGGTCGCCGCCGAGGGTCCGGGCAACGACTGGCGCTGCGTCGTCACCTGGCATCTCCCCGACGTCACGGCCGCGGGGACGGCTGTCTACCAGCTCGACGTCACCGCGGACGGGCGGTTCGTGGCCGACGGCGACGGGCCGAAGGAAGTCAACGGCTACTTCCTCGTGCGCACCCCCGTCGGGGACGCGCCGAACCCGCTCTGGCAGTTCGACGGCAACGTCGAACTGCTCCACTCCTCGAAGGGATGACTCCATGCAGGTAGCTCGCCGCCGAAGGCGTACCGAGAAACCGGAGTTCAGCATTTTCGGCAAACGCGTCGGACGCCGGGCGGTCCTGGTGACGTCGGGCGTCAGCGCCCTCGCCCTCGCCGCCACCGGCACCGCGTTCGCCCAGACGCACCAGTTCGGCACCCAGCAGGTCGGGCAGACCACCGACCGGGGCCAGGTCATCTCCAGCGACCAGTACATCGCCCCGTACGGCGACCGCCTCGTCGTCAACAACGGCAAGATCATGTCGTCCACGGTCAGCCCGGACGGCACCCACCTGGCGGCCGCGGTCACCGACGGCGGGATGGCGCTGTCCGTCGTGGACCTGAAGAGCTGGAAGGTGCAGCAGCTCATCGGCAACTCCGCCGCGGCCGACCTGCGGATCAGCGGCAATGACGTGGGACAGGAAAGCCCCGCGTACTCGCCCGACGGCTCACAGTTGTGGCTCGGCCAGACCGACGGATACACCAAGTTCACCGTGAACGCGGACGGCAGCCTCGCCCACCCGACGGCCGTCAAGATCCCCGCCGACGGTCCCCGGCACGCGCTGGCGAGCGCGGCGGTCTTCTCGCCCGACGGCGCCACCGTGTACAGCGTGGTCAACGGCCAGAACCGCGTGGTCGCCATCAACGCCGCGACCGGATCCGTCCAGCGGAGCTGGCCCGTCGGCAACGCCCCGCGCGGCATCGCCCGGGTCGGCGACAAGCTGTACGTCAGCAACGAGGGCGGACGTCCGGCACGTCCCGGCGAGACCACCATCAACTCGTACAACACCCAGGTGGCCGCCGACCCGGTGACCGCCGCCACCACGACCGGCACGGTCAGTGTCATCAACCTGGCCAAGCCCGACGCCGCGCCGGCCAGCATCACCGTCGGGCTGCACCCGACCGCGGTCTACGCCAAGAAGGGAGCGGTGTTCGTCACCAACACCGCGACCAACGACGTGTCGGTGATCAGGACGGCCAACGACAAGGTCGTGCAGACCATCGCCACCCGGCCGTGGCCCGAGGCGTCGGTGGGCTACGAACCCGACGCCGTGACCCTCACCGACGACGGGCACCTCCTGGTGACGCTCGGCCGCGCCAACGCCGTCGCCGTCTACCGCTACACGACCCCGCAGGAGCCGGTCAGTTACGTCGGACTGCTCCCGACGGACTACTTCCCCGCCGAGATCGCGACCGTCGGCAAGCAGGTCGTCGTCTCCAACACCCGTGGCGTGGACGCCCGTCGGCCCACCACCGCCGCCGGGCACGGCACCCACGACACCACGTCGAGCGTGCAGCACTTCACGCTGCCGAACGACCGTGTCATCGCGTCCCAGACGGCCAAGGTCTTCCGGCAGAACGGCTGGACCAACGGCTCGCTCAAGGAGGCCGCGTCCAAGGGCCACGCGAAGCCGGTGCCGGTCCCCGCGCGGCTCGGCGACCCCTCGACGATCAAGCACGTCTTCCTGATCGTCAAGGAGAACCGGACCTACGACCAGATCCTCGGCGACCTCCCGCAGGGCGACGGCGACCCGGCGCTGACCCAGTTCGGCGAGAACGTGACACCCAACCAGCACGCGCTGGCGCGCCAGTTCGGGCTGTACGACAACACGTACGACATCGGCACCAACTCCGCCGAGGGCCACAACTGGCTGATGCAGGCGGACAATCCGGAGTACACCGAGTCCTCCGCCGGTGAGTACCTGCGCAGTTACGACACCGAGGACGACGCGCTCGGCCACCAGCGAAGCGGATTCCTGTGGACCGGCGCGCAGGCGGCGGGGAAATCGGTGCGGGACTTCGGCGAGTTCCAGCAGTTCCTGGCCAAACCCGCCGACGCGAGCTGGCAGAACCTGTACTGCGACGCCAAGACCATGGACGCCACCGGGAAGGACACCGCCTACCCGCTGGACTCCTCCTCGCCGATCCCGTCGCTCAACGCCGTGTCCGTGCCGGGCTTCCCGAAGTTCGACACCAGCGTCCCCGACGTCTACCGGTACCAGATCTGGAAGCAGGACTTCGAGAAGAACGGTCCGGCGAACCTGAACATGTTCTGGCTCTCCAGCGACCACACCGGCGGTCCCGCGAGCCCGGCCGCGCAGGTCGCCGACAACGACCTCGCGGTCGGCAAGATGGTCGACGAGATCTCGCACAGCCGGTACTGGAAGGACTCCGCCATCTTCGTGGTCGAGGACGACTCCCAGGCCGGTCTCGACCACATCGACGGCCACCGCGCCCCGATCCAGATCATCAGCCCGTACGCCCGGCACGGCGTCGTCGACAACCACTACTACTCGCAGATCACGATGATCCGCACCATCGAGCAGATCCTCGGGGTCCACCCGATGAACCAGAAGGACACGGCGGCCAGCCCGATGACCGCGGCCTTCACCAAGAAGCCCGACCTCGCGCCGTTCAACGCTCTGGCCAATCGCACCTCGCTCACCGACGGTCTGTCCACCCCGCCCTCCTGCGGCGTCGACACCCCGGCGGCGCAGAACCCCAACGCGGCGGCGGTACCGGCGGCGGCGGTCCCGGCTGCCGAGAAGCGGCTCGCGGACCAGTGGGACACCTGGAAGTCCCAGCAGCGCCTGACCGGCCCCAACGCCGTGCCCGACTACGCCAACCCGGCGCAGATGAACCACCTCACCTGGTACCAGACGCACAACTGGACCAAGCCGTACCCCGGCGAGGCCAGGATCTTCGCGCCGAACGACGTACCGGGCGCGTACATCCCGTCGTCGGAGAACGACGGCTGACGGTCCGAGCCGGATCGATCGCGAGAGGGCCCCTGGCCGGCGTCACCGCCGCCCAGGGGCTCTCCAGTCGTCCTGCCGTCTTCCCGTCAGCGGGAACGCGAGATCCGCTCCTCGGCGCCGTAGCGGTGCTCCTGGTCGCCGTCCATCGCCTCGTAGATGGTCCTCTTCAGACCCTCCGGGTCCGGAATGTGCTTCAGGGTCAGCAGGCCCTGCTCGGAGGCCGACTCGATCTTGAGCGTCCCGCACCGGATGATCCGCTCCCACAGGGAGGCGGCGAACGAGATGTCGTTGATCCGGGCCAGCGGGATGCTGCGCCCGGTCTTGTTCACGAAGCCGACCCGCGTGTGGACCCGCTTGGTGGTCAGGATGTAGAGGGTGCCGCGCCACTTCATGAGCGGGATCAGCCAGAACCACAGCGACACGAGCGCGGCCACACCGAGCACCACGTACCTGGCGGCGTCCGTCCAGCTCTTGCCGGAGGGCAGCACCCACATACGTTTCCGCCCCCCCGCCGACCACGTCGCGGCGCGGTCGGTGCCGCCGTGCTGTGTGTCGAACCCGCCGTCCATCGCCGTTGGTACCGGCAGGTGCGGACGGAATCCGGCTGGGCGGGCCGCTGGTTGGCGGGTGGCCGGTCGCGAACGGGCAGGTCGGGGACCGTACAGTGGGCGATCCGAACGGTGGTACGAACAGCGAAACGCGTGTCGGCACGGGAAAGGCCCGATCATGACGTCCCCTCTGAGCCCGCAGGTCCGCCCGAATCTCGTTCCGGACGACGGCGTCGTGCTCTTCATCGGCGACAGCATCACCGACTGCGGTCGTGACCTGGACGCGCCCGACTCCCTCGGCGACGGCTACGCGGCGATGGTGGCCGAGCGGTACGCGGCCGGGCACCCCGGCTCGGGGGTCCGATTCGTCAACCGTGGCATCAGCGGCAACCGCGCGGTCGATCTGCGGGGCCGCTGGGACCGGGACTGCCTGGCGGTCGGCGCCGACGTGGTGTCCGTCCTGGTCGGGATCAACGAGGTGTGGCGCCGCTTCGACAGCGACGACCCCACCTCCGACGAGGAGTACGAGGACCACTACCGCACCGTGCTCGGCCAGGCCGCCGACCGGGGCAGCGCGCTGGTGCTGATCGAGCCGTTCGTGATGCCCGTCAGCGAGGACCAACTGGCGTTCCGCGACGACCTGGACGGCAAGCTGGCGGTGGTACGGCGACTGGCCGCCGACTTCTCCGCCACCCTCGTCCCCGCCGACGCGCTGATGACGCGGGCCGCCGCCGACGCCGGTCCCCGCAAGTGGACCGACGACGGCATCCACCTGACCCCGGACGGTCACGCCCTGCTCGCCGACGCCTGGCTCACCGCGGTCGGAGCGGCGCTCCCCGAGCGGGCCTGACCCTCGCGCCCCGGCCGCTTGCCGGTCGCCAGGGCCACCCGGCTCACAGCCGGGTGGCCGTGCGGACCAGGGCGGCGAGGGGGAGGGAGCGGCTGTGGGCGGGCCAGGCGATGTGGGTGACGACGGGCGGAGCGTCGCTGAGCGGGACGGCGGTGTGCTCGGCCCACAGCCAGGCGCGGGCGGAGTCGGGGAAGACGGCCATGGTGCGGCCGAGGGCGATGAGCTGGGCCAGTTGCGTCTGGTCGTGGATCTCGGGGCCAGGGCCTGGGGGATACGTGCCGTCGTGGGCCCAGCGGGCGAGCGGGAGATCGGGGAGGTCGCTGACGTCGGCCAGCGACAGGACCTTGCGCGTGGCCAAGGGGTGCCCTGCGGGCAGGATGGCGATCTGGCCCTCGGTCATCAGTTCCTCGCTGTCGAATCCGGCGAGGGAGTTGAACGGCTTGTGCATGAGCGCCACGTCGGCGCGGCCGTCGCGCAGCATCTCGCCCTGCTCGCACGTGCCGCTCGGTAGCACCTCGATCTCGGCGGCGTCCGGCTCGGCCGCGTAGGCGTCCAGGAGCTTGTGCAGCAGCTCGTGGGACGCGGCGGCCTTCACCGCCAGGACCAGACGGTCGCGGGCCCCGCCCGCGCGGTCGGCGTCACCGGCCCGGCGGGTACGGCGCGCGGCGGCGGCCGTCGCGTCCAGGGCCGCGCGGCCCTCGTGCAGCAGCACCTGACCGGCGCCGGTCAGAGCGACCCCGCGGCGGTCGCGGATCAGCAGCGTGACACCGAGCCGCCGTTCGAGCTGCTGGATCGCGCGGGACAGCGGTGGCTGGGCCATGCCGAGGCGCTCGGCGGCGCGGCCGAAGTGCAGTTCCTCGGCGACCGCCGTGAAGTACCGAAGCTCGCGGATCTCCAAGGTGTTCATGACCCCAGCGTACGTGTGATACCTGCCGGGTATGACAGAGCACCGTATCGGTGTTGGATGCGCGGCCCGGCCGCGGGCGAGCATCAACGGTATGAGCGAAACGAAGATCGCGCTGGTGACCGGCGCGAACAAGGGAATCGGCTACGAGATCGCGAGCGGCCTCGGGGCCCTCGGCTACCGGGTGGGCGTGGGAGCGCGTGACGGGGGCCGCCTCGAAGCCGCCGTCGACAAGCTGCGCGCCGCCGGGGTGGACGCCTTCGGGGTGCCGCTGGACGTGACCGGCGACCGCAGCGTCACCGACGCCGCGGAACTCGTCGAGCGGCGGGAGGGCCGCCTGGACGCCCTGGTCAACAACGCCGGTATCTCAGGACCGACGGGGCCGGGGTGGACGCAGGACCCGACGACGCTCGACCTCGACCTGGTCCGCACGGTCGTGGAGACCAACGTCCTCGGCGTCATCCGCGTGACCAACGCGATGCTGCCCCTTCTGCGGCGCTCCGCGTCGCCGCGCGTCGTCAACGTCTCCAGCAGCGTCGCCTCCCTGACCCGGCAGGCGGACCCGGACGTCGAGATCGGCCCGGTCATGGCGGCCTATTCGCCGACGAAGACGTTCCTCAACGCCGTCACCGTGCACTACGCCCGGCAGTTCGCCGGTACGAACATCCTGATCAACGCCGCCTGCCCCGGCCTGGTCGCGACCGACTTCACCGGCTTCCTCGGCCCCCGCACCCCCCAGCAGGGCGCGGCCACCCCCATCCGCCTCGCCACCCTGCCCGACGGCGGCCCGACCGGCGGGTTCTTCGAGGACGCCGGCGTCGTCCCCTGGTAACGGCTTCCAGCACCGAGTCCCGAGGGTGCGCCGGGTCAGCCGGTGACGGCCTCGGCCGCGAGGGCGTCCTGCGCCGTGCCGCGCATGCCCGCGACGATCATGTCGACACCGCGCCGGTAGTACGCGTCGTTGCTCGCGCACGACAAGAGCGCGTCGGCGGCGGCCACGACGTGCGGGTACCGGTCGGGGGAGAGGTCGAGCAGGCTCGCCTTCTTCGCGCTGACGGCCTCCTCGCGGGACTCGGGGTCCAGGGCCGGATTGCTGCGGCCGGGCTCGGTGATGACGAGGGTCACCAGCGAGCACAGCGCCTGACCGGCGGTCTGCGCGCCCTGCTCGACCGGCAGACCGGCCGCGGAGAGCAGCGCGAGGGTGCGTTCGGTGACGACGAGACCGGGCTCCGAGGCGAAGATCCGGGTGATCACCAGACCGGCGGCGTTGGGGTGCGGGCGCAGCGCCGCGAGGAAACCGCTCAGCAGGTCGTTCATCTGCTCGTGCCACGGCCGCTCGTCCGGCTCCGGGACCCGGACGTCGGTCAGCAGCCGCTCGGTGACCGCGTCGAACAGCCCGTCCTTGTCCGGGAAGTGCCGGTACAGCGCCATCGGCGTCACGTCGTGCTGCTGGGCGACCCGCCGGATGGTGACGGCTTCGAGACCTTCGCTGTCGGCCACGGCGAGCGCGGTGGAAATCAGCTCGTCCCTGTTCAAGCGCTTGTGAGCCGCCACGGGTCCCGCCACCTCCTGGTCGACAGCCTGAGCGACACCGGATTCCTCGCCGCCGCCACTACGCAGCGTACTGCGTATACAGCCGCGAACGGTGCCGCCGAGGATCAAGGTATACGCCGTACGCATACGGGGTGCGACTCCGGGACTGTCCCGGAAACGGCGGCCGGTCCGCACCTCGGCCGGTGGCCGTATTGCCGGAATTTGCTATGGTCGGATGAGTACCCGACGAGCGCGTCGTACCGGGACCCTGCAAAGACGGCGCACCCCCGTAAGCACGAAACCCACGGAGGTGCCCTCATGGCATGGGTCCTTGTTGTTGTCGCAGGTCTGCTCGAAGTGGCCTGGTCGATCGGAATGAAGTACACCGACGGCTTCACCCGTCCCGTCCCGAGTCTGCTGACCGGCGCGGGCATCGTGGCGAGCATGCTGATGCTCTCCCAGGCGGCGAAGACGCTGCCGATCGGTACGGCGTACGGCGTCTGGGTCGGCATCGGCGCGGCCGGTGCGGCCGTGGTCGGCATGGCGGTGCTCGGCGAGCCCACGACCGCCGCCCGGATCTTCTTCGTCTCGCTGCTGCTGGTCGCCGTGGTCGGTCTGAAGGCGACCTCCGGCCACTGACCGGCGCTGCCGACGGGTCAGCTCGGCTGTCCCGTCGGCATGACGGTGACCTGCTGGATGTTGACCCGCGGCGGCAGCGTCGCGATGAAACCGACGGTCCTGGCGATGTCCCCGGCCTCCAGGAACTCCATCGACCGCCGGGCGCCGTCCAGCCACTCCAGCGCGCCCGCGTCCGTGACGTGGGTCTGGAGTTCGGTGCCGACGATGCCCGGCTCCAGGGAGGTGACGCGCACGTTCTTCGGGCCGAGTTCGACCCGCAGATTCGTGGACAGATGCGTCACGAACGCCTTCGTCCCGCAGTAGACGGCGAAGGTCGGGAAGATGTTCCGCGCGCCGATGGACGAGGTGTTGATCAGGTCGGCGACGCCGCGCTCGGCCGCGGCGGCGATCAACTGCGGGGTGAAGGCGCCGATCGCGTTCATCAGGCCCTTGACGTTGAGGTCGATCTGCCGCTGCCACAGGTCGGTGCGCAGCTCCTCGATCGGCGAGGGCAGCATCACGCCCGCGTTGTTGAACAGCAGGTCGGCGCCGCCCAGTTCGGCCGCGACCCGGTCGGCGGCGGCCAGCAGGGCTTCCGGGTCGGTGACGTCGACCGGCAGGGCCAGCGCGGCGCCGCCGTTCTTGGTGATCCGGGCGACCAGGTCGTCCAGCCGGTCGGTGCGGCGGGCCAGCACCGCGACCTTCGCGCCGAGTTCCGCCAGGTGCTCCGCCGACGCCTCGCCGAGACCGCTGGAGGCGCCGGTGACGACCGCCACCCGGCCGGTGAGGGGCTTGCTGATGTCGTGCGCGGACATGGCTGTCCACCTTTCGTGTTCGGTGTGATGCGGCGGCGGACCCTCGGTCCGCCTGCCGTCCAGCACACCACCCGGGCCGCCGCCGCGGAGCGCCGAAAAGTGCCCTGAGCAGGCAGGTAACGGCCTGACCCGCACCGGCGAGGCAGGTACTGACAGGGCCAGTCACGACGCGCGCGGCCTGCGCGCCGCCCGCCACACTGGGGGTATGGACCGCAGCACCGACACCGCCGACTTCCTGCGCTCGCGCCGGGCCCGTATCACCCCCGACGAGGCGGGACTGCCCGCCGACGGCCGGGTCCGCCGGGTGCCGGGGCTGCGCCGCGACGAGGTGGCCCGGCTGGCCGGGGTGAGCACCGAGTACTACACCCGGCTCGAACAGGGGCGCGGCGGGAACCCGTCGCCCGAGGTGCTCGACGCGCTCGCCCGCGCGCTGCGGCTCGACACCGCCGAGCGCGAGCACCTGACCGACCTGCTGACCCGCAGGCCCGCAGGTTCCCGGCACGCGCCGAGCGGACCGCAGCGGGTTCGGCCGGGACTCCATCTGCTGCTCCAGACGCTGGAGCACGTGCCCGCCTTCGTCCTCGGCCGCCGCACCGACGTGCTGGCGTCCAACCGGCTGGCCCGCGCGCTGCTCGTCGACTTCGACGCGCTGCCCGCGACCCGCCGGAACATGGCCCGCTACTACCTGCTGGACCCCGAGGCGCGCGAGCGCGTCGTCGACTGGGAGCAGCTCGCCGCCGAGACCGTCGCCATGCTCCGGCTGGAGGCCGGCCGCTACCCGAACGACCGCCAGCTCGCCGACCTGGTCGGTGAACTCACCCTGCGCTCACCGGAGTTCACCACGTGGTGGAACGACCACCGGGTGCTGCGCCGCACCCACGGGATCAAGCGCTACCGCCATCCCGTCGCGGGGGACCTGGAGTTCTCCTACGAGTCGCTGCAACCGCCCGGCGATCAGGACCAGACGCTGTGCGTCTACACCGTCGAGCCGGGCTCGCCGAGCGCCCAGGCGCTCCAGCTCCTCGGCAACTGGACGGCGCCCGCTCCGGAAGGGCGCGACGGCGGCCGGGGAAGCGGCCAGGACAGCGACCCGGAGCTGCAAATTTAAGTTAATTAGGAATTATCGTTGACAGGGTTCGGGACCGCCGCCACAGTCTTCGTCGTGGCGGCGGTCCCCGGTGTTCCGGGAGGCGGCCGTCCGCGTATCCCCAACTCTCGGGAGACCCTTCATGACTTCGCATCGTTCAGGGACGGCGCGTGCCCGGCGCGCCGTGGCGACGGCGGGAGCGGGCGTACTGCTCGCGGTCGCGGTGCCGGGGGCGGCGCATGCCGACGCCCCGGCGCGTACCGCCGCCGACGGCGCCCCCGCCTTCTACGACAGCGGCCTCGCGCCGACGCCGTACATGGGCTGGAACACCTACTACGGCCTCGGCGCCCCCACCGAGGCCCAGGTCAGAAGCGTCGCCGACCACCTCGTCAGCAGCGGTCTGCGCGACAGCGGCTACGACATCGTGTGGCTCGACGGCGGCTGGCAGGCCGACACGCCCCGCGACAGCGCCGGACGCCTGACCGCCAACCGGGACCGATTCCCCTCCGGCATACCGGCGTTGGTGACCTATCTGCACCAGCGCGGACTCAAGGCCGGCATCTACACCGACGCGGGCGACTACGACCCGGCGAACTGCGGGCTCGGCAGCCGCGGCCACTACCGGCAGGACGCCGACCAGTTCGCCGCCTGGAAGATCGACGCGGTCAAGGTCGACTTCCTGTGCGGCATCGCGGAAAAGCTCGATCCCGGCCCGGCCTTCAAGGAGTTCAGCGACGCCGTCGCGAAGTCCGGCCGCCCGATGATCCTCAACCTGTGCAACCCGCTCACCGACGACTGGGGTCTGCCGCACACCCCGGCGCAGGACGCGCACAACGCGTACGTGTACGGGCCGACCGCCGCCGACTCCTGGCGCAGTGGCACCGACATCGCCTACGGCACGCCGACCGCGGACGAGTGGCCCAATGTGCTGCGCAACATGGACGCCAACGCCTGGCACCCCGAGGCGCAGGGCCCCGGCCACTACAACGACCCCGACTATCTGATCCCGATGCGGAAGATGCCCGACGGCTCGTACGAGCTGACGCAGGAGGAGTCCACCACGCAGCTCGTGATGTGGGCGGAGATGGCATCCCCGCTGGTCATCGGCTCCGACCCGCGCACCCTGCCCAAGGCGATGCTCGACACGCTGCGCAATCCGGAGATCCTCGCCGTCGACCAGGACCCGCTGGCGATCCAGGGCGTACGGGTGGCCACGGACGCGACCGGCGACGTCTACAGCAAGGTCCTCCAGGGCGCGGGCCGCCGCGCGGTCGTCCTGCTCAACCGCTCGGACCGGCCCGCCGCGCGCACGGTCGACTTCGCCGCCGCCGGGCTGACCGGCAACGTGGCCGTACGCGACCTGCGGGCGCGCGCCGACCGGGGCACGCGCAGCGGCTCGTACACCGTCACCGTCCCGGCCCACGGCACCGCCTTCCTGAAGCTCACCGGGCGCGACGACGCGCCCGGCGTCACGCTCGGCGGCCGGTCCACGGCGAGCCCCGCGCTGGTGCGCGACGGCGCCACGCTGACCGCGTTCACCCGCGGCGACGGCGGCGAACTGCGGGCGCGCACCGGCCGGGACGGTCACTGGCCGGCGCGCACCGCCGACCTCGGCGGCCCCACCCGCGGCCGGTTCCTCGGCGACCCCGCCGCGTACGGCAGCGCGGGCGGCCGGATCGACGTGTTCGTGCGCGGCACGGACGGCGCCGCGTACCGGCGGACCTACGAACACGGCCGCTGGGGCGGCTGGCAGAGCCTGGGCGGGCGGCTCGCGGACGCGCCGACCGTCGCCTTCGACGGCCCCGACCGGTGGACGCTGTTCGCCACCGGGAGCGACGGCACGGTCCGCAGCCGCGGCCCGCGCACCGGCTGGACCTCGATCGGCGCGCCGGACGGACTGGCGCTGTATGGACGGCCGTCGGCCGTCGCCGACGCCGCGGGCCGGATCCATGTGGCGGTGCGGGCCGCGGACGACGCGGTGTGGACGCGGGTGCGCGACACCTCGGGCGCCTGGTCGGGCTGGTCGTCGCTGGGCGGCACCATCAGTGCCGCGCCCACGCTGGTCACGGCGGGCGGCACCGTCCAACTGCTCGCGCGGGCCTCGGACTACACGCTCTGGCAGCGGGGGTACGACGCCGCGAGCGACACCTGGTCGGGGTGGTACCCGCGCACGGCGTTCGTGAGCGGGGCGCTCGACGGGTCGGCCGGGGCCACGGCCGCGGCGGACGGGGGCGTGCTGGTGGTCTTCCGCGGGGTGGGCGGAGCCGTCCGCCAGAGCACGCTCTGACAGGTCGAGTACGGCGTCCGGTGCGGGATCGCGCACGGGCCACGGACGTGCCTAAGTAAATAAATTAGGAATTAATCTTGACGGCGCTCCGCCGTCACGACAGTCTGTACCAGCCGAACGAGGGCCCGGTCGTCAGGGGGCCGGGCCCCGTTCCGTGGGCGTAAGGGAGTCCCATGAACACCTCGCAACCCAGCCGCCGCCGGTTCCTCGCCGGTGCGGGCGCCGTCGGCGCCGCGGCGATGATGAGTAGCTGCGTCACCTCCGGCTCGTCCGGTGCCAAGACCCAGTCGGGCAAGGGCCCGGTCACCCTTCAGTCCAACCTGTCGTCCCCGCAGGCGAAGGCCGCGATGCAGGACCTCGTGGCCGCGTACAACAAGCAGGGCGACGGCAAGGCCAAGCTGAACACGGTCGCCTCTGAGACCTTCCGCACCCAGCTCCCGACGTACCTCACCTCCGGCAACCCGCCGGACCTGCTCACCTGGTACCCCGGCTCGGTCGCGGACTCGTACGCCAAGAGGAATCTGCTGCTCGACGTCGGCGACATCTGGGCCGAGCCGGAGCTGTCCGGCTACTCCAAGGCGCTCCAGACGCTGTGCACCTCCTCGTCGGGCCAGAAGGTGTTCGTGCCCGCCACGTACTACTGGTGGGGCGTGTTCTACCGGAAGTCGAACTTCGCGAAGTGGGGCGTCCAGGAGCCCAAGACCTGGGACGAGTTCATGGCCCTGTGCGAGACGCTCAAGTCCAAGGGCGTCGCGCCGATCGGCCTCGGCGCGGGCGGCGGCACCGCGTGGGTCGCGTCGTCCTGGTTCGACTACCTCAACATCCGTATCAACGGCGCCCAGTACCACCGCGACCTGCTCGCGGGGAAGCACCGCTTCGACGACCCCGAGGTCCGCAAGGTCTTCGACAAGTGGGCCGAGGCGCTGCCGTACTTCGACCCCAACGGCACCGCGCTCGCCTTCCAGGACGCCACCACGGCGCTGCTCCAGGGCCGCACCGGGATGATGCTGATCGGCACCTTCTTCGCCGACTCCGCCCCGAAGGGCGAACTGGACGACATCGACTTCTTCCGCTTCCCGGTGATCGACGCCAAGATCCCGATGGCCGAGGAGGGCCCCACCGACGGCTACTTCGCCAGCGCCCGCACCGGCCACCGGGACGAGGTCAAGGACTTCATGCGGTATCTGGCCACCGCCCCGGCGCAGGAGACCTACATCAAGGGCTCCTCCGGCACCGCGCTGCCGACCAACCCCAAGGCCAAGGAC
Organism: Streptomyces sp. NPDC088910; assembly: GCF_044749865.1. Lineage (NCBI taxonomy): Bacteria > Bacillati > Actinomycetota > Actinomycetes > Kitasatosporales > Streptomycetaceae > Streptomyces > Streptomyces sp. NPDC088910. The sequence goes on along the minus strand of NZ_JBIVIV010000005.1, from coordinate 99,662 downwards.
AGCGGCACCCCGCTGGTGAAGAAGGGCCGCGCGCTGATCGAGAGCGCCGCCGAGGTCACGCAGTTCTTCAACCGCGACTCCAGCGACGCCCTCCAGCCGACCGCCGACACCGCGCTGACGAAGTTCCTGGCCAAGCCCAAGGAGATCGACTCGATCCTCACCACCTGGCAGCGGGACGCGCAGAAGATCTGGAGCCAGTGAGATGGCGGTGCTCACCGCGACCCGCGCGGACCCGGGCAAGAAGCCGGGGAAGCCGAAGAAGCGCAAGCAGGCGACCCGGGTCCCGCCCGTCGTCCTCGCCTTCGTCCTGGTCCCGCTGCTCGCCGAGGGCTTCTGGGTCTTCTGGCCCGCCCTCCAGGGCTTCTACCTCTCGCTGACCAAGTGGGACGGGGTCTCGGCGCCGCGGTTCATCGGCCTGGGCAACTACCGGGAGATGGTGCACGACAGCGTCTTCCACACCGCCGTGCTCGACACCGTGCTGTGGCTGGTGCTCTTCGGCGGCCTGTCCGCCGCGCTCGGCCTCGGCGCGGCCCTGCTGCTCCAGCAGGAGCGGCGCGGGGTCGGCTTCTACCGGGCCGCGCTCTTCCTTCCCGTGGTGTTCTCGCTGACCGCGACCGCCCTGGTCTGGCAGGCGATGTACCAGCCGGACGGCCTGATCAACCACACCCTGTCCGGCCTCGGACTCGGCAGCCTCACCCACCCCTGGCTCGCCGACCAGGACACCGCCTTCTACGCCGTGATCTTGCCCGCCCTGTGGCGGCAGATCGGCTACGTGATGGTGCTCTACCTGGCCGGACTCAAGGGCATCGACCCGATGCTCTACGAGGCCGCCAAGGTCGACGGCGCCTCCCGCTGGCAGCAGTTCCGGCACATCACGCTGCCGCAGCTCAGCAGCGTCAACGCGGTCGTGCTGTCGGTCATCATCATCGACTCGCTGCGCTCCTTCGACGTGGTGTGGGCGCTCACCCGCGGCGGCCCGTACCACTCCTCCGAACTGCTCAGCACGTACATGTACTCCACCGCCTTCCAGTCCCTGCGGCTCGGCTACGGTTCCGCGCTCGCCGTCGTGATCTTCGTGCTGGCGTTCGGCGTGATCGCGTCGTACCTGGTGCGCGCCTTCAAGGAGGCCGACTCATGACCGTCACGCACGCGGGCGCCGACGCGGCGCCGACCGCGGACCGTACCGGCGAGGACGCGGGTGCCGGTGCGAAGGCCGCGCGCGGCGGGAGCCGTCGGCCCGACCGGCGCCGCGCCTGGGGGACCGCCGCCTTCCACACCGGCGCGGGACTGCTGTCGCTGATCTGGCTGATCCCCATCGTCGTCGTACTGGTCACCAGCACCCGCTCCTTCGACGACATCGCCGCCAACGGCCTCGGCGGCCTGCCGCACTCCTTCACCCTCGACGGCTTCCGCCAGGCATGGGTCGACGGCGGACAGCAGCGCGCGCTGATCAACAGCATGCTGGTGTCCGTCCCCACCGTGCTGATCTCGCTGCTGCTCGCCTCGATGGCCGCCTTCGCGCTCAGCCGCTACGACGTGCCGCTGCGCCGCGTACTGCTGCTGGTGATGCTCAGCGGCAATCTGCTGCCGCCGCAGATCCTGCTGATCCCGGTCTCCAAGCTCAGCGAGCAACTGGGCTTCTACGACTCGCTGTACGCCCTCATCGGCGTCCAGGTCGGCTTCGGCGTCGGCTTCTACGTCTTCGTGCTGCACGGCTTCATGCGGTCCATCCCGCCGGAGATCCAGCAGGCCGCCGTCATCGACGGAGCGGGCCCCTGGCAGATCTACACGCGGATCATCCTGCCGCTCGCCAGGCCCGCGCTCGCCGCGCTCACCGCGCTGTCGTTCACGTGGATCTTCAACGACCTGCTGTGGGCCATCACCGTGCTGCGCACCGACAGCAAGATGCCGATCACCGCGTCGCTGATCGGCCTCCAGGGCCAGTACGTCTCCATGTGGAACGTCATCGCGGCCGGTTCCGTGATCGCCGCCGCCCCGACCGTCATCGTCTTCCTCCGATTCCAGCGGCACTTCGTGGCCGGACTCAACCTGGGAGCAGTCAAGTGACCCCGTCCGCAACGCCGTCGGCCGCACCGTGGCTGCTGCGCACCGACACCACCGCCTACGCCGTCCGCCTCGGCGGCGACGGGCGGTGGGCCGAGGTCGCCGCCTGGGGCCCGCACGGCGCCGAGACCGGCCCGTCCCCGCTGGACTGGTCGCGCCGCACCCACTACATCACCCCCGCCGACGCCGCCCCGGCCGAATACCTGCCCCAGGGCATGCGTCCCTTCGGCGGCGCCGACCTCGTCGTACGCCGCCCCGACGGCGAACGCGGCGTGTGGTGGACCTTCGAGCGCGCCACACAGGACGACGACCGGTCGCTGCGCCTGGACTTCACCGACGACCACCTCGGACTGCGGGTCGCGCTGCGCTACGAGACCGTGTCCGGCACCGACGTACTGCTGCGCTGGACCGAGCTGACCTGCACGGGACCGGACGAACTGCGCCTGGAACGCCTGGACTCCGCCGCGATCAGCGTCCCCGTCACCGACGGCGAGGGCGGCCGGCTCACCTACCTCACGGGCCAGTGGTCGCAGGAGTTCCAGCGCACCCAACTCGACCTCGTCAGGGGCCGGTTCGAGATGGCCTCCACCCAGGGAGTGCCGGGCCACGCCTACGCGCCCTGGCTCGCGGTCCAGGACGCCGCCGCCCCGCAGGAGGGCGACACCCCCACCTACGGCATCGCGTTGGAGTGGTCGGGCAACTGGCACATCACCGCGGACGCGGAACCCGGCGGGATCGTCCGCGTACGCGCCGGACGGCTGCCGCACGAGGAGTCCGTCCGCCTCGCGCCCGGCGCCACGCTCACCACCCCGCGCGTCGCCTGCGCCTTCAGCTCGGAAGGGCTCGACGGACTGACGCGGATCTGGCACGCGTACGAGCGCGCGCTGAGCGGCGAGCGGCTGCACCGTACCCGCAAGGTGCAGTACAACTCCTGGGAGGCCACCGGCTTCGACGTCGAGGCCGACGCGCAGCTCGAACTGGCCGCCGTCGCCGCCGACATGGGCGTCGAACTCTTCGTCGTGGACGACGGCTGGTTCCGCGGGCGGCAGGACGAGACCGGGGGACTGGGCGACTGGACCCCGGACCCGGCCAACTTCCCCGAGGGATTCGACGGCTTCATCGAGCGGGTCCGCGCCACCGGCATGGACTTCGGCCTGTGGGTCGAGCCCGAGGCGATCAGCCCGCGGTCCGAGCTGTACGCCAAGCACCCCGAGTGGGTGTACCGGATCGACGGCCGCCCGGCGACCCTCGTCCGCGAGCAACTGCTGCTCGACCTCGGCCGGGTGGACGTGCAGGACTTCGTGATCGCCACCTTGGACCGGCTGCTCGGCGAACACGCCGTCAGCTACCTCAAGTGGGACATGAACCGCCCGCCGACCGAGCGCGGCAGGCCCGACACGGGACCGGCCGCGGGCCAGGACCTCGACGCCGACCACGTCGCCGGATACCTGCGGGTCCTCGACCACCTGCGCGCCCACCACCCGCACGTCACCGTCGAGGGCTGCGCGGGCGGCGGCGCCCGCATCGAACACGCCACGCTGGCCCGTACCGACGTGGTCTGGCCCAGCGACAACACCGCGCCGCTCGACCGGCTCGCCATCCAGTACGGCTATCTGCACGCGCACGCCCCGCACACCATGAGCTCCTGGGTCACCGACGCGCCCGGCGTCTTCGACCCGCGGCCCCGCTCCCTGGCCTTCCGCTTCGTCCTCGCCATCGCGGGCGTGCTCGGCATCGGCGCCGACATCCGCGCCTGGACGCCGGAGCAGCGCACCGAGGCGGCGGGCTGGATCGCCCGCTACAAGGAGATCCGCGACGTCGTCCACCACGGCACGGCCCGGCTGCTGAACGGCCCCGCCGATCCGACCTGCGGTGTCCAGTACGAGGAGCGCGGCGGCGCGCGGGTCGTGGTCACCGCGTGGAGCACCGGACGGCTCGACGGCGCGCCGCTGGTCCCCGGACGCGCCTCGCGGCTGCGGCTGCGCGGCCTGGACCCCGCCGCCCGCTACACCGACACGGCGGACGGGACGGTGTACAGCGGGGCGTATCTGCTCCACAGCGGCCTGCCGTTCGGCTGGACCGGTCGACACGACGCCGAACTCGTCGTGCTGGCGCGGCAGGAGGCCGCCGACGGCTCCGGGCGTCACTAAAGTCGCGGGAGGCCCGGACCGGTCCGACCGCACCGAGCGACCCGACCGCACCGACCGCACCGACCGCACCGACCAGCCCCACCGTACCGAGGAGCAGGACCAGCACATGAACGCAGCACTCCGCTTCGCCGACAAGGTGGCCGTGGTCACCGGAGCCGCTTCCGGGATCGGCGCGGCCACCGCAGAACGGCTCGCGGCCGAGGGCGCCGCCGTGGTCCTCGCCGACATCGCGGCCGACCGCGCCGAGGGCGTCGCCGCGGGCATCCGCGAGGAGGGCGGCCGGGCGGTGTCCGTACGGGCGGACGTGTCCGACCCCGAGGACTGGGAGCGGATCGTCGCGGTGGCGCACGCCTACGGCCCCGTGGCGGCCCTGGTCTCCAACGCCTACACCGTCGACGTGGCCCCGGCCCACGAGATGTCCGTCGCCTCCTGGGAGCGTCAGCTCGCGGTCAACCTCACCGGCGGCTTCCTCGGCTTCCGGGCGCTGCTGCCCGACCTGCGCACCGCGCGCGGCGCCGCCGTCCTCACCTCCTCCGTCCACGCGCACAAGGGCATCCCCGGCCACCCCGCCTACGCGGCGGCCAAGGGCGCGCTGCTGTCGCTGAGCGGCCAACTGGCCGTCGAGTACGGGCCCGAGGTCCGGGTCAACGCCGTGCTCCCCGGTCCGATCCTCACCGCTGCCTGGGACCGGGTGCCCGAGGAGGACCGGGCCCGCAGCGTCGCGGAGACCGCGGCGCGCCGCTTCGGCCGCCCGGAGGAGGTCGCCGCGGCCATCGCCTTCCTCGCCTCGGACGACGCCTCGTACATCACTGGTTCGAGCCTGCTGGTGGACGGCGGCTGGAGTGTCACCAAGGCCTCGGCCTGACCGCCGCCCAGCACCATCGCCGTACCTCACCCGGGGTACCCCACCCGACCTGGAGAAAGGCAGAACGACATGACGCCATACGCGCGCCGCGGAGTGCACGGGCAGACCGTGGAGACTCTCGCGCGCCGGGTGCTCAGCGGCGAGATCCCCGAAGGGGCGACACTCGATCTCGTGGCGTTGCAGAGCGAGTTGGACGTCAGTCTCACCGCGCTGCGCGAATCGCTGAAGGTGCTGGCGGCCAAGGGGATGGTCGACGCGCGGCAGAAACGCGGCACCTTCGTCAGAGCCCGCGCCGACTGGAATCTGCTGGACGCCGACGTGCTGCGCTGGCAGTTCGCGGGCGGCACCGGCACCGGGGCCGACCTGGGGCTGCTGCGCAGCCTCGGTGAGGTCCGCGGGATCGTCGAACCGGCCGCCGTACGGCTGGCGGCGGTGCGCCGTACCGACGGCGACCTGGTCGCGCTGGACGCCGCGCTCACCGCGATGGGGGAGGACGAGGGCGGCGCCGCGCACGCGGTCGAGGCCGACCTCGCCTTCCACCGCGCCCTGCTCGCCGCCACCCACAACGAACTGCTGGAGCGGATGGAGATGGTGATCGAGTCCGGTCTCGCGCACCGCGACGAGATCGTGCACAGCTCCCCGCACGGCCAGGACCCGGTGCCCAGCCACCGGGCCGTCCTCGACGCGGTACGCGACCAGGACCCGGACGCCGCCGAGCGCGCCATGCGGGCCCTGCTCGACCAGGCCGTCCGCGACCTGGACCTGGTGCACGGCTCGGGCGCCGAGGCGGTCGAGGGGTCCGGCGGGTCCGGCGGGTCCGGGACAACCGGGGCATCCGAAACGGCGCGGGCATCCGAAAGGGCGCAGGCATCCGAAACGGCGCGGGCAACCAAGGAATCCCAGACCTCCACGGCTTCAGAGGCGGCGAAGTGAAGATAGTGCGCGTCGAGACCTTCCTCGTACCGCCCCGGTGGCTGTTCTGCCGGATCGAGACGGACGAGGGCGTCGTCGGCTGGGGCGAACCCGTGGTCGAGGGGCGGGCCGAGGTGGTGCGCGCCGCCGTCGACGTCCTGGCCGAGTATCTGATCGGCCAGGACCCGCTGCGGATCCAGGACCACTGGCAGGTGCTCACCAAGGGCGGCTTCTACCGCGGCGGCCCGGTGCTCTCCAGCGCCGTCGCCGGTCTCGACCACGCGCTGTGGGACATCGCGGGCAAGACGTACGGCGCCCCCGTGTACGGCCTGCTCGGCGGTCCGGTCAGGGACGCGGTCCGGGTCTACGCCTGGGTCGGCGGCGACGAGCCCGCGCGGCTCGCGGAGGACGTCGGCGCGCAGGTCGAGGCGGGCTTCACCGCCGTCAAGATGAACGCGGCCGGCCGCACGTCGGCGCTCACCACGCCCGCCGAGACCGCCGCCGTCGTGGAGCGGGTGGCCGCCGCGCGCCAGGCGCTCGGCCCCGGACGCGATGTCGCCGTCGACTTTCACGGCCGCTTCACCGCCGCGGGCGCCCGGCGTGTCCTGCGTGAAATCGCGCCGCTGCACCCGCTGTTCGTCGAGGAGCCGCTGCTGCCGGAGCTGGGACATCTGCTCGGCGGCCTGGTGGCCTCCACCGAAGTGCCGATCGCGACCGGTGAACGCCTTTACGGGCGCGCGGAGTTCCTGCCCGCGCTCACCGCGGGCATAGCCGTGGCGCAGCCGGACCTCTCGCACGCCGGGGGCATCACCGAGGTGACGCGGATCGCGTCGCTCGCCGAGACGTACGGCGCCCAACTCGCCCCGCACTGCCCGCTCGGGCCGATCTCGCTCGCCGCCAGCCTCCAAGTCGCCTTCTGCACGCCGAACTTCCTCATCCAGGAGCAGAGCCGCGGCATCCACTACAACAAGGACGCCGACCTCCTGTCCTATCTGGTGGACACCGAGCCGTTCCGCTTCGTGGACGGCCAGGCGCAGCGCACCGGGCTGCCGGGGCTCGGGATCACCGTGGACGAGGCGGCGGTACGCGCCGCCGACCGCGGTGGGCACGCCTGGCGCAATCCGGTGTGGCGGCACGCCGACGGGTCGTTCGCGGAATGGTGACAGCGCTGACCGGGGTGGCGCTTCCCGTACGGATCGTCACCGACCTTGCGCACGGCGGCCGTTGGACGTCGCTGCGGGCCGGGGACCGCGAATGGCTCTGGCACCGGGACGAGCCGCGTCGCGCGGGCGTCGCGCCCGGTGACGCCTTCGCCGACGCGGGCGGTGTGGAGGAGTGCCTGCCCACCGTCCGGGGCGTCCCCGACCACGGCGACGTGTGGTCGCGCCCCTGGCGGCGCGAGAACGGCGGGGACGGCGCAGATGGCGCGGGCGGCGCGGATGGCGCGGACCGGGTCGACCACCCCGACTTCCGGCTCACCCGGCGGATCGGGGGCGGCCCCGGCGGCGGCGCGGTGGTCGACTACCGGCTGACCGCCGCGCCCGGCTACCGCTTCCTGTGGGCCGCCCACGCGCTCCTCGACGTGTCGCGGGACGGCCGGATCGAACTGCCGCCCGGCGCACAGGCCCTGCACTACCCGGACGGGGGCGCGCGGCGCGAGCCGTTCACCTGGCCGTCCGCCGGGGGCACGGGCGACGGGACGCGTACCCGCTTCGACCTGCTCGGGCCCGACGACGGTACGGCGAGCGGCGCGGTCGTCGAGGCCGCGACGGCGACCGTGCACGACGGGCCCGACCGGCTGCGGTTCGCGCTCGACGTGGCCGGTCAGCCCGCGTCCATCGCCCTGTGGCGGAATCTGGGCGGCTTCCCCGAGGGCGCGCCGTACCGCTCGATCGGCATGGAGCCGATGCTCGGGCGGGTCTTCGACCTGGCGACAGCGGGGGAGGGGGACGCGGCCCGCGTGCCCGCGAGCGGCGAGGTCCGCTGGCGGCTCACGGTCACGGCCGCCGGTGCTTCCGCCGCCACCGCCGCCGCGTCCGCCCAGAACCGCTGAACCCTCGACGGGATCGGCTGACCGTGTCCGGCTCACCACGACCGGCTCACCGCACCGCGACCGGCTCACCCCGACCCCACCGACCGCCCGGACCCACGCCGTCCGAATCACCGCAACAGGAAAGGAACATCACCCGTGGACCTGCTCACCGCGCTGCGCGCCCACCGCCTCGTCGCCATTGTGCGCGGCGACGACGAGGACGCGTCGCTGCGCACCGTACTGACCCTGGTCGAGGAGGGCGTCGCGCTGGTCGAGGTCTCGCTCAGCGGCCGGAACGCGCTCGGCGTCATCGCCGCGGCCCGGGCCGCCCTCGGCCCCGACGCGCCGCTCGGCGCGGGCACCGTCCTCACCGAGCAGGACGCCAAGGACGCGCACCGCGCCGGGGCCGACTTCGTCGTCACGCCCGCGGTCGGCGAAGGCGTCAGCGCCGCACGGGAGTTGGGCCTGCCCGTGCTGGCCGGAGTGATGACGCCCACCGATATCGTCACCGCGCGGCGGCTCGGCGCCACCGCGCTCAAGCTCTTCCCCGCCGAGCAAGCGGGCGGCCCCGGCTACCTCCGCGCCCTGCGCGGCCCCTTCCCCGACCTGCCCTTCGTGCCCGTCGGCGGCGTCGACATCCCGGCCGCCCGCGCCTACTTCGCCGCCGGAGCCCTCGCGGTCGGCGTCGGCTCGCCCCTCATCGGCGACGCGGCGAGCGGCGGCAGCCGGACCGCGCTCCGCGCGCGGGCCAAGGACTTCCTCGCCGCCGTCGCGGAGACGGACGCGCCGAGCGCGCGGGCCGCACGATGACCGGGAGTACGACGGGACGGGGGCAGCCCCCGGCGCCGTCACTCGCCATGACCGGACGGGGCCCGCGCCGTACCCCCGCGAGGAGACTGCCGTGATCCGGATCGGCGGCCCCGTCGCCTGCCTCGGGGAGACCATGGTCGCGATGGTGCCGGAGACCGGTGAAACGCTCGCGGAGGCACGGCGGTTGCGGGTGGAGGTCGCCGGGGCGGAGTCGAACGCGGCGATGTATCTGGCCGACCACGGGGTGGAGGCCCGGTGGGTGTCGGCGGTCGGTGACGATCCGTTCGGGCGGCGGATCGTGGCCGAGGTCGCGGCGTGCGGGGTGGACGTCGGCGGCGTCAGGACCGACACGGGGCGGCCGACCGGGGTGATGGTGAAGAGCCCCGGCGGGCAGGGCACCCGCGTGCACTACTACCGGCGGGGGTCGGCCGCGTCCGCGCTCGGGCCGCGATCGCTGGCGGCCGAGGCCGTACGCACCGCGGGGCTGCTGCACCTGACCGGCGTCACGGCGGCGCTGTCGGACTCCTGCCGTGACTTGGTGGACGCGGCGCTGCGCGGCCCGCTGCCGGTCAGCTTCGACGTCAACCACCGGCCCGCGCTCTGGCCGGACGGCGCGGCGCCCGGCGTCCTGCGCGACTTCGCCGACCGCGCGGACATCACTTTCGTCGGCCTGGACGAGGCCCAGGAACTGTGGGGCGCGCACCTCGCCGACGCCGCCGACGTACGCGCCCTGCTGCCGGGCCCGCGTGTGCTGGTGGTCAAGGACGGCGCCCGCGCCGCGACCGCCTTCGACGGCGCGACGGCGCACACCGTGCCCGCCCGCGCCGTCGAGGTCGTGGAACCCGTCGGCGCGGGCGACGCCTTCGCCGCCGGATTCCTCACCGGCCTGCTCCGCGGCGAGCCGCCCGTCCGCGCGCTGCGCCTCGGCCATGTCACCGCGGGCGCGGCCCTGCGGGTCCCCGGCGATCACGGCCCGCTGCCGGACCCCGCCCGTATCGCACACCTGCTGGACGCCACCGAGGCGCGGTGGGCCTCGGCGGCGTCCCCGGGCGGCGTCACCGATAGTTGACGGTGACCTGCTGACGCACGGACCTCTGCGGAACGGTGACGGTCACCTTCCCGGCGGCGGCGTCCCACGCCCAGGCGCTCCTGGCCACCGGGACGCCGTCCACGGTCACGGACTTCGGCGCGGTGGCGTTGGTCACCGGCACACCGGGCCTCCTCGGCCAGAATTTACGTGTACGGCAACAGCGCCTCGCTCGAGCGGGTGTCACCCGTGAAGTGCACGGTGGTGCGCTTGTCGGCCCGCGGCCCGGTCGCGAGCCCGGCCCTGCCGCCGTAACCGCCGGTCGGGAGTGAGCCGTACGCCCGCGAGAACCCGCTGGGTGAACGGGGCGCCGCCGAAGCCGTCACGGCTGACGGTGTCGAAGGTCGGCGCGTCCAGGAACGCGGTGTCGCCCGCGTACGCGGTGCGGATCAGCGTGGGGGAGAGGACCTCGAACCGCGCCCGAGACCACGGCGTCGGAGCGACGTCGGGTCATGTCTGGTTGCGGGTCCGCTTGTGCGCATTTCTGTTCGTGCGCTGACAAGTCGACGATGACAGATCCGGCGCCGCGAGGGGAGTGTGCCGACTGGTGCGAATGGGGTTGGTGCAGAGAGCTGATGCGAGTGGGTGTGCCCGGCGGGGCGCACCGGCTGGTGAGCCGTCAGGGGGCGGTCTGCTCGCGCAGCGGGCCGGTGTCCTTCGCGGGGTCGGCCGCCGGGGCCGGGGCGCCGGAGTCGTAGCGCCAGAAGGAGCGGGCCAGCGGGGCGGCGAGTGCCACGACCGCCACGCAGGCGAGGCCGCCGATCGTCCAGGACAGCCCGGCGCCGAGCGCGGCGGCCATGGTACCGGCGCGAAGGTCGCCCAGCCGGGGGCCGCCGGCGACGACGACGGTGTGGACGCCCTGCATACGGCCTCGCATCTCGTCGGGGGCGTAGGTCTGGAGGAGTGTCTGGCGCAGGACCGCGCTGATCAGGTCGGCCGCGCCGGCCACGGCGAGGAGCAGGACGACCAGCCAGAGCTGGCGGGCCAGGCCGGAGACGGCGACGGCGGCGCCCCACACCAGCACGGCGCCGGTGAGCACCACGCCCTGCCGCCGGATCCGGCCGATCCATCCGCTGGCGAACCCGGCCAGGACGGAGCCGATCGGGATGGCGGAGTAGAGCAGTCCGACCGAGCCGCCGAAGCGGGCGTCCGCGACGGCGGGGAACAGCGACCGCGGCATCGCCAGCGTCATGGCGCAGATGTCCACGAAGAAGCTCATCACCAGCACCGGCCGCCCGCCGATGAAGGACAGCCCGTCCCGTACCGACCGCAGACCCAGGCGGGCCGCGGAGCCGTCCGGCGGAAGTCGGGGCAGCCGCAGCGTGGAGTGCAGCGCGGCCGTGAACAGCACGGCGTCCGCGCCGTACGCGTACGCGAAGCCGTGCGGGACGGTGACGAGGACACCGGCGATCAGCGGGCCGACCACCTCGCCGACCGTGCCGATCACGTAGTTGAGGGTGTTCGCGGCGGGGATCAGGCCGGGTTCGACGATGCGCGGCACGATCGCGCCGCGCGCGGAACTGGCCATCGCGAACCCGGCGGACTGCGTCGCGACCAGGGCGAGGATCAGCCCGACACTGCGCAGGTCGAGCAGCGTCTGCGCGAGCAGCGCCAGTGTCACCGTCCAGGTGCCGAGCGAGGACCACAGATACAGCGTCCTGCGGTCGACGGCGTCGGCGACGGCTCCGCCGTAGAGGCCGAAGACGATCAGCGGCACCAGACCGGCGAAGCCGACCATGCCGACGGCCAGCGACGAGTGCGAGATCCGGAAGACCTGGACCGGCACCGCGATCTGGGTGAGCATCGAGCCGACGAACGACGTGCCCTGGCCGATGAAGAGCCGCCGGAAGGCGGGCAGGGCCAGCGGGCGGGTGTCGATGGCGTGGTCGGCGAGCAGCCGCCGCGCTCCGCGAGGGCTCGGCTGCTCCGCGCGCTCCACGGCGTCGCCTTTCATCCGCCTCTGCTTTCCGGGCCGCCGCGGCCCTCTTCCCGTTGCCGTCCGCCGGGGGCCCCTGCCCGGCCGTTCGTCCTGCCGGGCCCCTTGCCGCCGCGGCTCACAGACGGCAGCTGATCTCCATGCCGTCCTCGACCGGGAAGGTGACGCTCTCGTAGCCGTTGCGCGGATCGCGGACGTAGTCGAGATACGGCGCCAGGTCCGTGAGGTCCACGTCGTCGGCCACGACGAGGGTGCCCGGCGCGAGGCGCGGTTCGAGCAGCCGCAGGACGGGCAGACAGAGGTCCTTCCAGCCGTCGAGCAGCAGGAAGTCCACCGGACCTGACAGCTCGGCGAGGGTGTCGCGGGCGTCGCCTTCTAGGACGGTGACCAGTCCGTCGAGACCCGTCTCGGCGAAGGTCACGCGGGCCGCGGCGGCCTTGTCCGCGCTCAGTTCGGTGCTGATCACCCGCCCCGCGCCGTTGTCGCGCACCGCGGCGGCCAGGTGGAGCGTGGAGATCCCGAAGGAGGTGCCGAATTCGACGACGGTGGCCGGGCGGACGGCCCGGACCAGGCTGTACAGGAGTTTTCCGCCGTCGGCCGAGATCGGCATGTACACCTCGGCGTTGGCGTCGGCCAACTCCCGCGGCGTCGCCGGGGCGAAGCCGTCGGGCCACGCGGCCCGGATACGGCGGCGGGTCGCGTCGTCCTGCGCGGCCCGGTCGAACATCGCGGTCAGGGCGGAGACGACCCGGGGGTCGCGGAGGGTGCTGGTCGCTGTCATGAGCCCTAGAGTAGACGCACCGTTGCGTTGCGTCTAGAAGTTGCCGACCTACCCCGGGACCCGGAGGATGCAGACATGGAGCGAGGGAGTTCGGTCGCCGACGGCGCCAGGGGCGCCGAAAGCGCGGGGGGCGCCGAGAGTGCGGGCGGCACGGAGGGTGCGGGGGGCGCCGGGGCTGACGCCGACCGGACGGCGCGGCACCACGGCAACCGGCACGGGCGCAGCGAGCAGGCGCGGATGGCCGTACTGGAAGCCGCCGACGACCTCCTGGTCGAGAAGGGCTTCGCCGGTGTCACCGTCGAAGGCATCGCGGCGCGGGCCGGGGTCGCCAAACAGACCATCTACCGCCGCTGGAACACCAAGACCGACATCCTTCTGGACGCCTTCCTCCAGGACGCCGCCGAAGCCCTCGCCCCGGCCGACCACGGCGATCTCGGCGCCGATCTCCGCGAGCACCTGGGCCTGCTGGCCGGCTTCCTCACCGCGTCAGACGCGGGCGCGGTCTTCCGGGCCCTGCTCGGGCACGCGCAGCACGACCCGCAGTTCGCGGCCGTGCTGCGCGCCCGCTATCTCGACGAGCAGCGCCGCCGCGACCGGCTCCCGCTGGAGAACGCGGTGGGCCGCGGCGAACTCCCCGCCGGTCTCGACCTGACGGCCGAGGTCGACCGGCTCGTGGGGCCGATCTACCACCGCGTCCTGGTGACCGGGGACCCGGTCGACCGGGACTTCACCGACCGTCTCGTGGACGACTTCCTGCGCCGCCACCCCCGTGCCCGTCCCGCGTCGGACGGCGCTTCCTAGCGGCGCGTGGTACGTCCTCCCGTCGGCGTCCCTCAGGCTCCGGTGCCGTCGGCGGCGGCCTTGAGCGCCGCCAGGTCGATCTTCTTCATACCGAGCATCGCCTTCATCGCGCGCTGGCCGCGCTCCGCGTCGGGGTCGTTCAGCATCGCCACCATGCCGGTGGGGACGACCTGCCAGGACAGCCCGTACTTGTCCTTGAGCCATCCGCACGGGCCCTCGGAGCCGCCGCCCTCGGTGAGCCGGGCCCAGTAGTGGTCGACCTCGGCCTGGTCCTCACAGGTGATCAGCAGCGAGACGGCCTCGGTGAAGGGGAACTCGGGGCCGCCGTTGATCGCGATGTACGGCTGGCCGTCCAGCTCGAACGCCACGGTCAGTACGGTGCCCGCCTCGCGCGGACCGGCCTCGCCGTAGTAGGTGGTGTCGGTGATCCGCGAGTTCGGGAAGACCGAGACGTAGAACTCGGCGGCTTCCTGGCTCTCGGTGTCGAACCAGAGGTTGGGGGTGATCCGGGGCATCGCGGTCTCCTCGCGTCAGGCTGTCGTCGGCGCCCGAGCGCCGCCGTTCACCTTTATGACCGGCCGCCCGCCGAAAACTCATCGGCGACACAGCACCCGCGCGGCTCAGTCCCCCAGCCGGTCGATCTGCCGGATCTTGTTGGTGACGTCGAGCGCCGCGACCTTGTAGGACTCGGCGAGCGTCGGGTAATTGAAGACGGCGTCCACGAGGTAGTCGACGGTGCCGCCGCAGCCCATCACGGCGTGGCCGATGTGGATCAGCTCGGTGGCGCCGGTGCCGAAGCAGTGCACGCCGAGCAGCTTGCGGTCCTCCGGCGAGACCAGCAGTTTCAGCATGCCGTGCGCGTCACCGATGATCTGGCCGCGGGCCAGCTCGCGGTAGCGGGAGACACCGACCTCGAACGGCACCAGTTCGTCGGTGAGCTGGTCCTCGGTGCGGCCGATGAAGCTGACCTCGGGAATGGTGTAGATGCCGATCGGCTGGCCGTCCCGCATCGCGTGCACCGGTTCGCCGCAGGCGTGGTACGCGGCGGTCCTGCCCTGCTCCATCGAGGTCGCGGCCAGCGCGGGGAAGCCGATGACGTCACCGACGGCGTAGATGTGCGGGACCGCGGTGCGGAAGTGCTCGTCCACCGATATCCGGCCGCGCTTGTCGGCTTGCAGACCGGCCTTGTCGAGGTCCAGCTCGTCGGTCAGACCCTGCCGTCCCGCCGAGTACATCACCGCGTCCGCGGCGATCTTCTTGCCGCTCTCCAGCACGGTCAGGGTGCCGCGCTCGTGCCGCGAGACCGCCGCGACCGTCTCGCCGAAGCGGAAGGTGACCGCGAGATCGCGCAGGTGGTACTTGAGCGCCTCGACGATCTCGGCGTCGCAGAAGTCCAGCATTCCCTCGCGCTGCTCCACCACGGTGATCTTGCTGCCGAGGGCGGCGAACATCGACGCGTACTCCATGCCGATGACCCCGGCGCCGACGATCACCATGGACCGCGGCACCCGCTCCATGCTGAGGACGCTGTCGGAGTCCAGCACCGTACGGTCGTCGAACTCGACGCTCGCCGGGCGCGCGGGCCGGGTGCCGGTGGCGATCACGATGTGCTCGGCCGTCACCAGCCGGTCCTGGCCGACCGCGTCGCGCACCGCGACGGTGTGCTGGTCGACGAAGCGCCCGGTGCCGGAGAGCAGCGCGACCTGGTTCCTGGAGAGCTGACTGCGGATCACATCGACCTCGCGGCCGACCACATGCTGCGTCCTCGCGGTCAGGTCCGCGACGGTGATGTCCTCCTTGAGCCGGTAGCTCTGGCCGTACAGATCCCGCTGGTTGAGACCGGTGAGGTAGAGCACCGCCTCCCGCAGCGTCTTGGACGGGATCGTGCCGGTGTGGATCGACACCCCGCCCAGCGAGTCCGCGCGGTCCACCACCGCCGCCCGCCGTCCGAGCTTGGCCGCCGCGATGGCCGCCTTCTGACCACCAGGACCTGAACCGATCACCAACACGTCGAAGTCGGGCACACCAGCGAGTGTGACAGTCGGCGGGCCGCCCCGGAAGGCTTTGCCGAACAGGGCCGCCCGCGGCCGTGTCGCGCTGCCGCCGGTCCGCTACGTGACCGGCCGCCCCGCCCGTTGCCCGACCCGTTCCCGAACCGCTGCTCGCCCGGTTCCCCGACCCGTAACCCGACCGGCTACGTGACCGGCGCGAAGAGGTGCTGCGCCGCCACGGCCGCGCCGCCGCGCGCCCACTCCTCGAACGGCAGCGGGCGCAGCAGCAGATCGCACTCGGCGGCGGCGCCGAACGCCTGGGCGGCGAAGGTCTCGCGGATCTGGTCGGCGAACAGGTCGTAGGTCGCCACGCCCTCGCCGGAGATGATGATCCGCTCGGGGCCGATCAGGTTGGCGACCGAGGCGATGGCGAGGCCGAGCGCGTGCCCGGCGCGGGAGAACACGGCGCGGACCGCCTCGTCCCCGGCGTGCGCCAGCCGTACCGCTTCGGTCATCGTCAGCTCCGGATTCCCCGTGGCCTGCCTGGCCTGCTCGGTGATGGCGTGCGTGGACGCGACGGCCTCCACACAGCCGGTGTTGCCGCAGGTGCAGGTCCGCTCGGTGCCGCCGACCGGCAGGTGGCCCACCTCCCCCGACACGCCGTGCGCCCCCGACACCACGCGCCCGCGGATGGAGAGTCCGCAGCCGATCCCGGCGCCGACGGTGATCAGCGCGAACGAGTCCAGGCCCGCGCCCGCGCCGAACCACTGCTCGGTGACGGTCAGCGCGCGTACGTCGTTCTCGATCACCGTCGGTGTGCCGGTGGCGGTCTCGACGAGCCGGGCCAGCGCGACCCGGCGCCAGTTGAGGAACGGCGAGTACTGCACGATGCCGGTCTGCCCGTCGACGTCGCCGGAGATGGTCACGCCGATGCTGTGCACGTCCTCGCCGTGCTCGGGCCCGGCCGCCGCGCGCAGCCGCTTGACCAGCCGGGCGATGGCCAGCACCACGGTGCCGACGTCCCGCGAGTCGAGGGTGACCCGGCGTGCCACGAGCGGCTTGGCCGTGAGATCGGCCAGTACGCCGATCAGCTCGTCCGCGGTCACCTTGACGCCGATGAAGCGGGCCCGCTCCGGGCGTACCGCGATCAGCGTGGCGGGTCTGCCGGTCGCCCGCTTCGGGGCCGGGGTGCTCAGCTCGGTGATCCAGCCGTCGCTCAGCAGCGGCGCCGTCACTTTGGTGACGGCCCCCGCGGACAGGCCGGTACGTCGGCCGGCCTCGGCCCGGGTGAGCGGCCCGTGGGCGAGCAGGGTCTGGAACACCAGGGCGGCGGCGGGCGGCTGATCGGCGGGAGTCACGTCTCCGACCCTACCTTTCCGCTGGAAGGTAAGGGAAGGCGCGATGGCGTCGCGAGAGGTGCACAGGTTTCACAGAATCCGCCGGGAAACCAGGTGGTGACTATGTTGACGCTGGAAGGAAACTCTGGCTACAGTCGCCGCACTCCACAGCCGAACGGGGTCCGGGACGGCCCCGAACGGCAGGAGCGCGACCGGCGTTCCTCCCCTCCGGCCGCGGCCTGCGCACGGGGCGGCGTCCCCTCGGACCGCCCCGCGGGCGCAGGCGTCCACGCCAACCAACCCTCCTCGTCACCCGGCCCCGCCGTGCCCGCGCACGGTGCCGAGATGG
The DNA here is from genome assembly GCF_044749865.1 of Streptomyces sp. NPDC088910. NCBI lineage: Bacteria > Bacillati > Actinomycetota > Actinomycetes > Kitasatosporales > Streptomycetaceae > Streptomyces > Streptomyces sp. NPDC088910. Next base: position 82,547 of record NZ_JBIVIV010000005.1, on the reverse strand, counting down.
AGCAGTCATGGCACCTTCCGATGGACCCGTACGCCTCAGCGCCCGTGCCGCCCGCGCCAGGGGCGGCGCCCGGAACGCCGTCCTCCCCGCCCTGCTGGCGGCCGGAGCGCTGATCGCGGCCTTCGCCGTACCGGCGTCCGCGTCGGCGCCCGCTGCCGCGCCCGGCTCCGCACCCGAGTCCGTACAAGCCGCCGTCTCCCGAGCCGCCCCCGCTCCCGCCTCCGCCCCGTCCCCGGTCCTGGCCGCCAAGCCGTACATGGGCTGGAGCAGTTGGAGCCTGGAGTCGACCAACTTCCCCGGCTACGGCGGGATGAGCTGGCTGACCGAGGCGCATGTGAAGCAGCAGGCCGATGTGGTGGCCAAGAAGCTCAAGTCCCACGGCTACGAGTACATCAACATCGACTCGGGCTGGGTCGGCGGCTTCGACCACTACGGCCGCCCGATGCCCAATGCCACGACGTTCCCCGACGGACTGAAGGGCCTGGCGGACTACGTGCACGCCAAGGGCCTGAAATTCGGCGCCTATCTGGCCGTCGGGCTCTACTTCGACGCGTACAACGACGGGAAGTCCCCGATCTACGGGGCACCGGGCTGTACGACCAAGGACATCGTCTACCCGGACCTGCGCAAGACCAGCGGCTGGGACAACGTCTCCTACCAGATGGACTTCTCCAGCCCGTGCGCCGCGAAGTACATCGACTCCGTCGCGGCCGAACTGGCGGGCTGGGGCGTGGACTTCCTCAAGGTCGACGGCGTCGGCCCCGGCTCCAACCAGGGCGACGCGGCCCACGACAACATCCCCGACGTCCAGGCATGGCACGCCGCGCTCCAGAAGACCGGCCGTCCGATGCAGTTCACGGTGTCCTGGTCGTTGAGTCATGACCGGGCGGACGTGTGGAAGCGGAACTCCAACGGGTGGCGGGTCGACACCGACGTGGAGTGCTACTGCGACACGCTGGTGACCTGGGACAACTCCGTCAAGCAGCGGTGGAACGACGTCGTCCAGTGGATCGACGACGCAGGCCCCGGCCACTGGAACAACCTCGACTCGCTCGACGTCGGCGCAGGCGAGATGGACGGCCTCACCGACGCCGAACGGCAGACCTACATGACGCTGTGGGCGGTCGAGTCCGCGCCGCTGTACTCCGGCGACGACCTCACCCGACTCGACCCCTACGGCCTGAAACTCCTCACCAACGACGAGGTGATCGCGGTCGACCAGGCGGGCAACCCCGCCAGGCCCGTCAGCCAGGCCACCGACCAGCAGGTCTGGTACTCCCGGAACACCGACGGAACGTACACCGTCGCCCTGTTCAACCTCGGCAGCGCACCCGCAGACGTCACCGCGGACTTCGCCGACCTCGGCATCACCGGCAAGGCCGCCGTCCGCGACCTGTGGAGCCGCACCGGCCTCGGCAGCGCCTCGGGCCACCTGACGAAGAACCTGCCCCCGCACGGCTCCCGCCTGTTCACCCTCACCCCCGCCAAGAAGACCCCTGCCCCCGGCACCCCCCTCGGCGTCCACGGCACCGCGTCCACCGCCACCACCGTCTCCCTGGCCTGGAACCCGGTGAACACCGGCCCCGCCACCACGGGATACGACGTGTACGTCAACGGCCGCAAGGCCACCTCGACCGGCAGCACCTCCGCCACCGTCACCGGCCTCACCCCCGCCACCGGCTACACCTTCACCGTCACCGCCCACGACGCCAAGGGACGCCACTCCGCGCCCGGCAAACCGGTTCCGGTCACCACCCCCGCCCCCGGCGGACGCGTCACCTACGAAGCGGAAGCCCCCGCCAACACCCTCACCGGAAACGCGAGCATCACCGACTGCGCCGCCTGCTCCGGCGGAAAGAAAGTCGGCAACCTCGGCGGGGACAGCGCGGTCGCCATCAACCATGTGACAGCGCCGAAGGACGGCACCTACCTCCTCACGCTCGGCTACGCGGACGGGTCCTCCGGCCGCACCGCCGTGGTCACCGCGGGCGGCTCGTCGTTCCAGCTCCCGCTGCCCGGCGGCAACGACAACAACTGGGGCGTGGCGCGGTCCGTGACCGTACCGGTCCACCTGAAGGCGGGCGACAACACCGTCACCTTCGGCAACCCGGCCGACTACGCCTCGGACGTCGACCGCGTCACCGTCTGACCCCGGTCGCCGTCCCGCGGTTGGGGCGCGGCAGCCGCCACGGCTGCCGCACCCCACCGGCGGCGCCCTGGTGCCCGATGACGATGATGGTCACCGGACCTGCGGAAAGGACTCATTCATGACCACCATCCCCGCGCGGATCGTCACCCTGCGCGCGGCAGGCGCCGCCCTCGTCGTGGAGCTCGGCGAGCCGGTGCCCAGAGTCCTGCACTGGGGCGCCGACCTCGGCGATCTCTCGGACGCCGACCTCGCCGCGCTGAGCCTGACCGCCGAGGGCGCGGTGCTCAACAACTCCCTCGACGTCCCGCGCCGGTTCACCGTCTGGCCCACCGAGGCCGACGGCTGGTCCGGCAGCCCCGCCCAGCAGGGCCACCGGGCGGGCACCGCGACCACCCCGCGGCCGTCCCTGACCGGCGCCGAGCAGCGCGAAGTGCCCGGCGGCGGCGAGTTGGTGATCCGCCTGCGGGACGAGGTCAGCGACCTGGCCGTCACCGTCACCTACCGCCTGGAGCCGTCGGGCGTGCTCGGGGTGCACGCCGAGCTGACCGCGGGGCAGGCGGCGGGCTCCGGCACGGACCCGGCGCCGTACGACCTGTCCGCGCTCGGCCTGCTGCTGCCGCTGCCCGAACGCGCCGGTGAGGTACTGGACTTCACCGGCAAGTGGAGCAGGGAACGCTCCCCGCAGCGCCGCCCGCTGCACTACGGCTCGTACGTCCGCGAGGTCCGGCGCGGCAAGCCCGGCGTCGACTCGCCGTACCTGCTGACCGTCGGCGTGCCCGGCTTCGGCTTCCGGGACGGCGAGGTGTGGGGCCTGCACGTCGGCTGGAGCGGCGACCAGCGGTATCTCGTCGAGCGGCTGCCGGAAGGCGCGGGCAGCGACCACGCCGTGGTGCTCGGCGGCGGCGAACTGCTGCGCGCGGGCGAGGTACGGCTGGCACCGGGGGAGTCGTACACCTCCCCGGTCTGCTGGTTCGCCTGGTCCGACGCGGGCCTCGACGGGCTCGCCGACCGCTTCCACACCCTGCTGCGCGCCCGCCCCACCCACCCGGCCACCCCGCGCCCGCTGATCCTCAACAGCTGGGAGGCGGTCTACTTCGACCACGACCTGGACCGGCTGCTGCGGCTGGTCGACCGGGCCGCCGAGGTCGGCGTCGAGCGCTTCGTCCTGGACGACGGCTGGTTCAAGGGCCGCCGCGACGATACCGCGGGCCTCGGCGACTGGACGGTGGACGCGACCGTCTGGCCCGACGGCCTGACCCCGCTGGCCGACCACGTCCGCTCCCTCGGCATGGAATTCGGCCTGTGGGTCGAGCCGGAGATGGTCAACCTCGACTCCGACCTCGCCCGCGAGCACCCGGGCTGGATCCTCGGCCCCTCGGCGGGCCTCGGACCCAGCTCCCGGCACCAGTACACGCTCAACCTCGCCAACGAGGACGCCTGGCAGTACCTGCTCACCTCGCTCGACACCCTCGTCGGCCGGTACGGGATCGGCTACCTGAAGTGGGACCACAACCGCGAGCTGCACGAGGCGGTCGAGCGCGGCCCCGGCGGCGTCGACCGGCCCGGCAGCCGCGCCCAGGTCCTCGCGGTGTACCGGCTGATCGACGCGCTCAAGGCCCGCCACCCGGGCCTGGAGATCGAGAGCTGCGCCAGCGGCGGCGGCCGGATCGACCTCGGCATCCTCGCCCGTACCGACCGGGTGTGGGCCTCGGACTGCAACGACCCGGTGGAACGGCAGACCATCCAGCGCTGGACCGGCCAGCTGTTGCCGCCGGAACTCTTCGGCGCGCACGTCGGCCCCACGCCCAGCCACACCACGAGCCGTCCCGGCACCGACACCTTCCGGATGGCCACCGCCCTGTTCGGCCACGCGGGCATCGAACAGGACCTCAGCCGCTGCACCCCCGAGGAGCTGGCCCGGCTCACCCACTGGTCCGCGCTCTACCGCGAGCAGCGCCCGCTGCTGCACTCGGGACGGGTGGTCCGCGCCGACCTCGCGGGCGGCGCCGTCCTGCTGCACGGCGTCGTCGCCGCCGACGGCTCGGCCGCGCTGTACGCGTGGGCCAGGATCGCCACCTCGCCCGAGGGCCAGTCGGGCCGCGTCCGGCTGCCGGGCCTCGACCCCGCCACCGCCTACCAGGTCCGCGTCCGCACCGAGATCGGCCTGCCCTCCTTCCACCAGACGACCGCACCGCCGTGGCTGGCCCGCGCCCTCGAGGGCTGGCTGCCGCTGCCCGGCGCCGTCCTGGCCACGGCGGGAATCCCCATGCCCACCCTCGACCCGGAGCACGCGATGCTCATCGAGGTGCGCACGGCACCCTGACCCGGCGGACCGGCGGACCGGCGGACCGGCGGACCGGCCGGCCGACGGGCGTACGGACCGGGGGAGCCCATTGGGGGAGGCATTCGTACCCCAGGTGTACGAATGTCGAATCCACCGGCGCAGGCGGCACGGCGAACCGCCCTCGAACGGGTCACGGACCCGCACGGAGGCGGTTCGCCCTGTTAGGCAGGAGTCGATGCCCGCCATCGAACCCTGGAGTCCCCTTGTCCTTCGCCACCGCCGCCCGCGAGGAGCCGACCGCCTGCCTGCCCGGCCCGGTGCCCGCCCAGAGCGACGGCGCCACGGCGCGGCCATTCGCCCGGATCAGTGAGTGGCATCTGGAGTACGAGGGCTTCCGGTACACCTGCCGGATCAGGCACCACGAACGGCCGGTCGACGCCCCCCTGCTGATCCTCGGCGGCTCCTCCCAGGACCGGCACTCGTGGATGCGGCACGAGCAGCGGATCGGCACCGCGGCCGACGTGATCACCGTCGACCTGCCGGGCTACGGCACCGCCGACTTCCTCCCGGCGTTCTACGGCATCGACTTCCTGGCCGCCGTCGTCCGGCATCTGCTGGACGAACTGGTCGTGCCCGCCGTCAACCTCGTCGCGGCCTGCTTCGGCGGCGCCGTCGGCCTGCGCTTCGCCCAGCACTACCCGGCGCGGGTCGAGCGGCTGTTCTTCGTCGGCATGACGACCCGGATCCCGCCGGACTACGCGGCGGCCATGGAACGCTGGGACGGCATGATCGACCGCGGCGAGACCGACCGGATCGCCCGCGAGCTCACCGACCGCTTCATGTCCCCGCCCGGCACCGGCCGGGTACGCAAGCACGCGGCCGTCGCCCGCCTGGTGTACGGCGGTCTGATCGGCCAGGACGCCGAGCAGTTGCGGAAGTCCGCCGAGCACAACAAGCGGCTGATGCGGCACGAGTGGTACCGGCCGGAGCCCGTACCCGCGGTGCCCAGCCTGGTCGTCACCGGCGAGTACGACACGCTGTGCACCCCGGAGATGGGCCGTGAGGTCGCCGCGGTGCTGCGTGCGGCCACCTTCCTGACCATCGACGAGACCGACCACCTCGCGCCGGTCGAGCGGATCGCGGACTTCGCCGACCTCGTCACCCGCTTCTGCGCCGGCCACCCGCTGGACGACCTGCCGTACTGCAGCGCCCCCGAGTCGGCCGCGGCCGGCACGCTCCGGGAACCGGCCGTGGCCTGGCGCGGCCGACCGTAAGACCGGCGGTACGAGCGACTGTGAAGCCCGGCGGTGATGACCGGCGGTGACGGGAGTCCGAAAGGGCAGGGGACCCGCGCTACGGGGTCGGGATGCCCGCGGGCTTGTTCGGCAGGCCGAAGCGGACCGGGACGCCGGGGGAGTACAGCACGCTGACCGGGTCCCCCAGCGGCCGGGCCAGACCGGCGGCCGTCACCACGTCCTCGTCCAGGGACAGCAGCTCGGCGCGGTGCAGCGGCCAGCGCGGGTGGACGTTGGGCAGATACACCGGCCGCCCGAAGAAGGCGTTGTGCATGCCCCAGCGGGCGGTGAGGAAGTGTTCGAGTTCCGTGGGCTCCGCCACCGGCTCACCGATCCGTACGCTCAGCGAGGCCCGCGCGCCGCGCGGCCCCGGCCAGCGGCGGGAACTGGTGTACGTGATGGTGTCGGCGTCCCGGCGCACCGACATCCGCGACCACAGATAGGGCAGCCGGAAAACGCCCCGCCCCACGACGACCGGTATCAGCCGGGAGGCGTCCAGCGACCGGAACACCACACCGCGCCGCCCCCGCTCGTCCACCGAGTACAGCCGCACATTCGTCTCGGGGAAGGTGCCCAGGTACGGCACACCGGGCAGCCGGAACCAGCCGACCCGGTGCATGCGGAAGGCGACCAGACCCACGTACGTGACGCCGTGCAGGGTGTCGGGCCGTACGCCCGGCGGCAGCAGCGGTGCCACCAGCCCAGGCTCCACCGGCCAGTGCACGAAAGCCAGGTCCAGCCACCACTGCGTCATCAGCGGCTCGGCCGCGGCGCCGGGCGGCGCCTCGGCCACGATCGGCTCCGCGTCGGCGGGGATGGTGGACACGCCGTCCAGCATGCCACCGCCGCGTCACCGGCCGGGCTCCGGGGGACGGCCGGTCAGCTCGGGCGGTAGCGGATCTCCAGCATCAGACAGCCGGGGCCCGTGCGGTACGGGCCGTGCGGCATGCCGGGAGGGCGGGAGGCGAAGTGGCCGCTGGCGAAGGTCTTCCCCAGGGTCAGATCCTCCAGCTCGCCCTCCAGGAGATAGACCTCCTCGTAGTAGGCGTGCCTGATCACCCCGGCGGCTGAGGTGTCGAGCCCCGGCTCCCAGCGCGCGAGCCGGGTCAGCTCCGCGCTGTCGGCGGCCGGGTCGGCCGACAGCACGCGCTCGCTGACGCCCGGCGAGCCCTCCGCCGGGGTCCACGGGATGTCCGCGGCGGCGAGGAATTCGTGTTCGTCCTTCACGGGGAGACCTCTTTCAGCACGGGTACGGGGGTGCGGGCGCCGGCCTCGAATTCGGTTGACCGACGCATGCGGCCGGTATAGCAATGCCGGGTGATAGAAGGCGAGAAAATCCAGCTCAGGGCCAGGATCGAGAGCGATGTCCCGGTGCTCCACGCCGAGTTGCAGGACGACGTGGTGGGCAGGTCCCGCTCCGACTCCCGACCTTGGCGCCCCATATCGCCGGGCACGGCGGACTCACCGTACGCGGTGAACGGGCTTCCTCCGGAGGTGGTCGTCTTCTCCGTGGTGGAGACGCGGACGCGGGAGCTGGCGGGCGCGGCCTCGATGTGGGGAATCGACACCCACAACCGGCTCGCCCACCTCGGGATCGGTCTGCGCCCCGCCTACCGCGGTCGCGGCCTCGGCACCGACGTCGTGCGCGCGCTGTGCCACTACGGCTTCGTCGTGCGCGGTCTGCACCGGATCCAGCTCGAAACCCTCGCCGACAACACCGGGATGATCACCGCGGCCACACGCGCCGGATTCCGTGTCGAGGGAACGCTGCGCCGGGCGGCCTGGGTGTACGGCTCCTTCCTCGACGAGGTGGTCCTCGGGCTGCTCGCCGACGAGTGGACCCCGTAGGGCGGACTCACCGCGTCCGGCTCATGGACGTACAGTCGGTCAGCCGTCAGCCGTCAGCCGTCAGCCGTCAGCCGTCAGCCGTCAGCCGTCAGCCGTCAGCCGTCAGCCGTCAGCCGTCAGCCGTCAGCCGGTCGGCCGGGGAGACCGGCGGACGGCCGCGCGGCGCGGTTCACATGCCCTCGCGTACGCGGCAGGAAGCGGCCGACCCGCCTGGCCGGGAAGACGTATTGTCCGATATGCCCCGTTATGCTCGACGGTGTGAAGACGATCCGATCCCGCTGGCGCTCCTGGTGGCCGGACGTCCGATGGGATCCCGTCCTCCTGACCCCGCTCCTGCTGACCGTGATGATCATAGTGGTGGCGCTGGTCACTCCGACCGACTTCGCGATCAGCCGCCTGCTGCCCGCCGCTCCCGCGCTCGCCGCCTCCATGTGGCCGGTGCGCCCGACCGTCGCGCTGGGCGTGGTGGCGACCGCCGTGGTGGTCGGTGACTCGCTCATCATCGACTCCCCGAACATGCTGTTCACGGCCGGGGCGATCGCCGTGGTCACCGCCGCGGCCGGATACGCGGCGCACAGCCGGCTGCACCGCGAGGAGACCCTCACCCAGGTGAGATCGGTGGCCGACACCGCACAGGCGGTCGTCCTGCGGCCGGTGCCGCCCCGTGTCGGGAACGTGGACGTCGAGACGCTGTACGTGGCCGCCGCCGCGGAGGCCCGGATCGGCGGCGACTTCTACGCGGCGGCCGACACCCCGCACGGCGTACGCCTGCTCATCGGCGACGTCCGCGGCAAAGGGCTGAACGCGGCGGGCGCGGCCGGGGCGATCGCCAACAGCTTCCGCGACGCCGCCCACGACGAACCCGACCTCGCGGCGGTCGCGCGCAGGCTGGACAGGAGTGTGGTCCGCTACAGCGCGTCGATCCCCGGCGGCGACGCGCCCGAGCGCTTCGCCACCGCCCTGTTCGTCGAGATCCCGGCCGACGGCGGCCACGCCGTCCTCCTCAACTGCGGCCACCCGCCGCCTCTGCTGCTGCGCGGCGACCGGGCCACGTCCCTCGACCCGAGCGCCCCGTCACCGCCCCTGAACATGGCCGTGCTGATCGGATCCGAGTACCGCATGGACACCGTCCCGCTGGTCCGCGGCGACCGGCTGCTGCTCTACACCGACGGCGTCATCGAGACCCGCGACGACACGGGCGCGTTCTTCTCGCTGCGCCGATGGATGAGCGGCAGACCGCCCGTGGAGCCCAGGGAACTGCTCGACCAGCTCCGCGCCGAGTTGCTGCGCTTCAGCGACGGACAGCTCGACGACGACATCGCCGCCGTGCTCGTACGCTCCCGCGCGGGAGCATACGATTCGCGCGGTTCGGGCAGCGCGGACGGCTCGTCCGGCTCAGGCGGCGGCTCACCCGGTTCACGTGGCGCGGATGAAGACGTGTGAGCGGCCGATCGGGGTGAAGCCCCGCCGCGCGTACCAGGTGCGCGGCCAGTCGTCCGCGTCCGCGATCAGGAACAGCAGCGGGCACCCGGCCGCCAGGTGCACGGCGGTGGCGAGATTGACGTCCGCGTAGCCGCGCCGCTGATGCGTGGTCGCGGTGACGACCTCCTCGATCTGCGCGATGCCCTCCGCCGGGTCGAGGTAGAGGTCGGTCCACGCGCCGACCGCCCCCTGCTCGTCCCTGACCGCCAGGAAACGCACCTGCTCCGCGCCCCGCAGCCGGGCGGCGCGGCGGTCGGTGAGCTGGCGCAGCACCTCGTCGTCGGCCTTCGGCAGCCACTGCCGCGTCTGGCGCAGCACGGCGGACCGCAGGGCCCGCGGCGTGACGGTCTCGGCGGCCGGGTCCGGCGCGGGCGCGGGACCCGAGTGCCGCATCACCAGTTCCGTCTCGTGCTCGTAACCGGCCGCGAGCAGCGTCGGCGCGCACAGCACGCCGAACTCGTCGTCCAGCACCGAGATCCGGCGGTGCGGCAGATGGGCGAGTACGGCGTCGGCGAACGCGGGCAGCTCGTCCACCGCCACCGGTCCCTCCACGACGATCTGATTGTGCTCGTGGGAGGCGGCGTACGCGCCGTTGAGGACCGCCGCGCCGCCGGGGAACTCGACGACGCACCGGGCCTGCCGCCGCTGGAAGGCGGCGCGGAAGGACGCGATGCGGTGCAGATCGACGGCGGAGACCTCGACAGCGGGCATACCGCCCAGTCTAGGAACACCTGGTCACGGCGCCGCAAGCGCATTTTCCGCCGCCCGCGCGCCGTACCGCTGCCTCGGGGAGGCGCGACCGGTCGGCCGTCACTCCCCGATGTCCTCGTACCAGAGCTCGGGCCGGGCCGCGATGAAGTCCCGCATGAGCGCGACGCAGTCGGGGTCGTCCAGCAGCGTGATCCGTACGCCGTGCTCCGCGAGCCAGTCGTGGCCGCCGGAGAAGGTGCGCGCCTCGCCGATCACCACATGGCCGATGCCGAACTGCCGGATCAGCCCCGAGCAGTACCAGCACGGGGACAGCGTCGTCACCATCGTCGTGCGCCCGTATCCGCGCAGCCGTCCGGCGGCCCTGAAGGCCGAGGTCTCGCCGTGCGCCGACGGGTCGCCGTCCTGCACCCGGCGGTTGTGCCCGCGGCCCAGCACGTGCCCGTCCTGGCCGAAGAGGGCCGCGCCGATCGGGATGCCGCCCTCGGCGAGCCCGGCGCGGGCCTCCTCCAGGGCCGTGGCCAGCATCGTTGTCGGGTCCGGGGCCGCCGCGTCAGTCATGTGCCCACTGTGGCCGCGGGGGAGCGCCGCCGCAATGCCGTCGGCGGCGGACGGCCCGAGGCGCGGAACCGGTCCCTTCCCCCGTGGCCCGGCGCGGACGCCGTGCAAGGGTAGTGACAGGCGTGGCCCGCGTTGCTTCAATGCAGCAAGCGCTTTCCGTCCCCGTTTCCCTGGAGCCGCCGCCGTGCCGATATCCCGTCGTGTCCTGCTCTCCTCGGTCCCGGCGGCGAGCCTGACGGCCCTGGTCGCACCCTTGCGCGCGCGAGCCGCGGACGGCCCGGTCCCGGCGGGCGGCGCGCACGGCGCGAGCGCGGACCAGGCGGCGCTCGTCGCCAACACGGTGGCGGTCTTCGCCGGTACCGCCGAGTCCAACACCCGCCCCGAGGTCGCCGCGAAGCTCACCGCGATCGAGGCGACCGCCCGCGCCAGGCTGGCCGCGCTGGGCACGGCAGGAGCGCATCAGCTCTTCGGCGGCCTGACGCTCGGCACCAGCGACACCAACCTGACGACGTCGTTCCAGTACCTGTACGAGACGGCGCTCGCGACCCGCGTACCCGGCGCGCCCGGCGGTCCGGGCTCCGGGCTGCGCGACGACGTGGCCGTGCAGCGGCGCGTCATCGACGGCCTGGCCTTCCTCTACGACGGCTACTACGGCGACCAGGCGAAGGGCTACTACGGCAACTGGTTCAACTGGGAGATCGGCATCTCCACCCACGTCACCAAGACGCTGCTGCTCCTCCAGGATGCCCTCGCCGCCTACCGGCCCGACCTCACCGCCGCGTTCGTGGCCGCCATGGACGCCTATCTGCGCAATGGCGAGGACGGCGACGTCGACCTCGACTCGCGCTTCCACACCGGCGCCAACCTCGCCGACATCACCACCAACCGCATCCTGCAAGGCGCGGTCCTCGGCGACGACGCCCGCACGTCCAAGGCCGTCGCCGACCAGTTGACGGTCTTCGCCACGATCGACCCGTACGGTCTGCGGCACGGCGTCACCGACGGCTTCTACGCGGACGGCTCCTTCATCCAGCACGCCTCCGTCGCCTACACCGGCTCGTACGGCACCGGGCTGCTGAGCCGCGTCGTGCAGACGGTCCGGATGCTGGACGGCACCAGCCATGTGCAGGGCGACGACCTGATCGGCGTCGTGCAGGGCTGGATCGCCGAGGGCTTCGCGCCGCTGATCTTCGAGGGGTGGATGACCGAGATCGTCAAGGGCCGCGCGATCTCCAGGACCACCACCGGATACGCGGACGTCGCCACCGTCGTCGAGGCCGTCACCGGAATATCCGCCTACGCCTCCGCGAACGACGCGGCGGCGCTGGCCGGTTACGTCCGCTACGTACGGCAGACCTCGCGGGCCGCCCTCGACCCGGTCACCTTCGTCTCCCCGACGACCGTCGTCCGCTACGCCGACATCCTCGCCGACACCTCGGCCCCGGCGCGCGACCTCGTCCCGGCCGCGCACCACGCGGCCCTCAACTCCATGGACAGGACCGTCCACCGCCGCCCCGGCTACGCCTTCGCGCTGGCCCGCAGCTCGGCCAGGATCAGCAAGTACGAGTACATGAGCGGCGAGAATCTGCTGCCGTGGTTCCAGGGCGACGGCGCCCACTACCTCTATCTCACCGGCCAGGACCAGACCCGCGCCTACGGCATCGACTACCTCACCGCCGTGTCGCCCTACGGCCTCGCGGGCGTCACCGCCCCCGTCGAGACCCGGCGCAGCGTGCCCGAGCTGTACGGCACCGCCTGGTACGACAACCCGGACCAGGGCTTCACCGCCTCCTCCGAGTCGCAGAACACCTACGTCTACTTCCCGCGCGCCACCAACGCCCTCTCCGGCGGCGCCACCCTCGGCGCGTACGGGACGGCCGCCTTCGTGCAGTCCGACGACGCCGCCTACGCCGCCGAGCGGGCCGGGCTCCTGCCGGACGACTTCGTCGTCTACCGCAACGCGGACGCCACGAAGTCCTGGTTCATGCTCGACGACGAGATCGTGGTCCTCGCCGCCGGAGTCGGCGACGGCGCGGGCCGCGCGGTGACCACGACGCTCGACACCCGGATCGCCGACCCGGCGGACCCGGTCACCCTCACCGGGCGGCTGCGCGACGGCGCCCCGTGGTCCGGCACCGGCACCGCGCCGCTGGCCTGGCTGCGCTGCGCCGACGCGGGCCAGGGCACGGCCGTGGGGTACGTCTTCCTCGACGGCTTCGAGGACCGGCGACAACCGGACCGGGGACACGGGCGGTCCGGACCGCGCACCACCGTCGCGCTGGACACCGTCGCCCGCAGCCGCCGCGTCGTCCGTACCTCCAACCCCGACACCACCGTGACCAAGCAGGTCTTCGCCGTCCGCGTCGAGCAGGCCGCCGGAGCGCGGCCGGTCTCCATGGCGTACGCCCTGGTCCCGCACGCCACCGAGGCGCGTCTGCGGACGTACGCCCGCGGCCCGCTGTCGGTGGTCGCCAACTCCACGGCGGCGCAGGCGATACGCCACCGCGACCTGGGCCTGCTCGCCGTCAACACCTTCACCGCGGGTTCGCACCACGCCGAGCGGCTCTCCGTCGAAGGGCCCGCGTCCGTCCTGCTGCGCGAGGACCGGCGCGGCGTGGTCTCCCTCGCCGTCGCCGACCCGACCACGCGGCGCGACCGGATCACGCTCGTCCTCCGGGGCCGTCCGCTGCGCGCGGTCACCGCCGACGACGGCGTGCGCGTCTCCCGTGTGCCCGGCGGCACCCGCGTCGAGGTGACCACCCGGCACGCGTACGGCCGCAGCTTCACGGCCACGCTGCGCTGACCGCCTGGCCCGGCCGGTCCCCGGGAACCGCGGCGACCGCCGTGGGCGCTGTCCGTCGCGGGTCCCGGTAAGGGGTCGGCAAAGGATCGGCGCGGACCGCCCGCGTGTCCGATTCGCCCGCATGCCGTTCGTCTACAGTCGTGTAGTCGTCGGCCTGTCGGGGCTCGCCGCCCTGGTCGGCGCGTGCTCGGGGCCGTGCTGTGCGGAGAGCGGAATCGGCCTGCGCGCCGGGAGAGTTGCGGTCCTGTGGAACAACCTGTGGAGCAGCGGTCCGCGCGTGCGCGGACGGTCGGAGCGGTGCCGTACGAGTCGGCGGGCGCCGGTCCCGTACGGCACCGGCGGACGGGGCGGAGCGGCCTCGCGGCCGGCGGCGCCCTGAGCAAGGTGCCGGAGGTGACCGCCTGGTTCTGGCTGACCAAAGTGCTCACCACCGGCATGGGCGAGACGACCTCGGACTTCCTGGCCCGCGCGCTCGGCCCGGTCGTCGCGGGCGGCCTCGGCCTGATCGGCCTGGTGGCGCTGCTGGTCGCCCAGTTCCGCGCGCCGCGCTACTCGCCGTGGATCTACTGGTCGGCGATCGTCATGGTCAGCGTCTTCGGCACCATGGCCGCCGACGTCGTGCACGTGGTGGCCGGGGTACCGTACGCGGTCTCCACGGTGGCCTTCTCGCTGATCCTCGCGGCCGTGCTCACCGCCTGGTACGCCAGTGAGGGGACGCTGTCCATCCACAGCGTCCGCACCCCGCGCCGCGAGGCGTTCTACTGGGCGACCGTCCTGACCACCTTCGCGCTCGGCACCGCGGCCGGCGACCTCACCGCGGGCAGCCTGCACCTGGGCTACTTCTCCTCCGGCGTCGTCTTCGCCGTCCTGATCGCCGTACCGGCGCTCGCGGGCCGCTTCCTCGGGCTCAACGCGGTGGCCGCCTTCTGGTGGGCGTACATCCTCACCCGCCCGCTCGGCGCGTCCTTCGCCGACTGGATGGGCGTACCCCTCCACCGCGGCGGCCTCGGCTGGGGCACGGGACCGGTCAGCCTGGTGCTCGCCGTCCTGATCGCCGCGCTGGTGGGCTTCCTGGCGGTCAGTCACCGCGACCTGCCCGCGAACGCGGGCGCGTAGCACCGGACGTGACGCGCGGTCGCCCGCGCCGCCGCCGGGATCCGGCGGCGGCGCGGGGGCCGAGGAAGCTGTCCACCGCCCCCGCGCCGAATTTCTGCACGATGCTGTACGCCAGCACCGGCATCAACACCTGCGGATGCGCGGGGAGATGAGTCGCCGCGAGCACCGCGCTCGCGCTGCTGTTGTTCATCCCCGAGGCCAGCGTGATCGCGACCGTGTCGGCCCGGTCACTGCGCAGACCGCGCGCCAGACCCCAGCCGACGGCCAGCGCCGCGAGGCACGCCAGGGCCGCCACACCGACCGACGCGGCGATGAACGCCACCTGCGGGTGCCGCAGTTGACCGCCCAGCGCGCCGCACGCGTTGGCGTACGTCAGCAGCAGTGACGCCAGCAGCGCGGCCAGCTTCAGACCGGGAAGCGCGCGGTCCCGCCGCTCCCGCGACGTCATCCGCTGCGCCAACAGCCCGGCCAGGCACGGCGCGACGACCCCGGCCAGCGCGAAGGCGCCGCTGCTCGCACCGGCCATCCGCCCCAGATCGTGGGCGTAGTGGCCGTGCGCGAAGACGGCGGCCATGGAGAGCGTCAGCGGGGTGGTCAACGGGCTGAGCAGCGTGGAGGCGAGCACGATGCCGACCACCAGTGCGTGGTTGCCGCCCGCCCGGCCGCCCCAGACCGTCGCGCCCCCGGCCACCGGCATGGCGCCGACGAGCGCGATCCCGGTCAGCAGCCCGCTGCCGCCGTCGGTGTCGGGCGAGAACCGCAACAGTCCCGCCAGCAAGGGCAGGACGAGCAGCGGCACGGCCGCGTTCACCGCCGTACCGGTCATCAGCGCCCCCGGGCGCCTGGCCAGCGCGGGCAGCCGCCGCACCGGCACCTGAAGGGCCGCCGTGAACAGCACGAACGCCAGCAGCGCCGAGGGCGGCGACAGCGCGGCGGCCGGTACGCCGACCCCGCGCGGCACGCTCCACCGCAGGTGCCGCAGCCACAGACCGGCGGCGGGAGCGACCGTCGCGACGGCGTAGGCCAGGGCCATCAGCCAGGTCAGGGACCGTTGGACGCGCGCGAGGGCGCGGGGGACGAAGGGAGCACGCACGGGCTGTCGTTCCTGTCTGCTGCGATACGGCACGGGGGACCGGTGGACGCCGGTGACCGGCGCGGGCGGCGTATCAGCGCAGACAGGACGGTGGCAGCCGCGTACGTCATCAGGCGGTTTCCGCCGCCCGCCGGTCCTGCTGGGCGTGCTCGTCCAGCGGCGTGTGCGGTGCGGGCCGCTGGTCCTTGCGGGTCCGGGTCAGATTGACGACCAGGGCCAGGATCGTGGCCAGGAACAGCGCGCTGGTGCCCACCGTGCCGAGGCCGAGACCGCCGTCCGCGCGCGGCTGCGAGAGGTAGTCGCCCAGGGACGCGCCCAGCGGCCGGGTCAGGATGTACGCCAGCCAGAACGCGAGCACGGCGTTCAGCCGCAGCCGGAAGTGCGCCAGCGCGACCACCGCGATGACCGCGCCGAAGGCGAGCGCGGAGAGCCAGTAGCCGAGGTTCATCCGCTCCGCGACCAGGTCGCCCGCCGCCGTGCCCAGGGCGAAGGTGAACAGGATCGCCAGCCAGTAGAACGCCTCACGGCGCGGGGTGCGGATGCTGTGGATCGACAGCGTCCGCTCGACGGCGAACCAGAGCGCGAAGGTCGCCGCCAGGACGACCGCGAAGACCGCGGTCGTGGTGGTCAGCGCCACCCCGAGGTTGTCGGTCAGATTGTCCGTGACCAAGGTGCCCACCACGCTGATCAGCACCACCGCGAGCCAGTACACGCCCGGCACGTACCGCCGTACCCGGAACTGCGCCACCAGGGCCGCCACCAGCAGCACCGACATCACGTACGTCGTGTTCGTCAGGCCCATGTGGAGACTGGTGTTGAGATAGTCCGCCGCGGTCTCGCCGACCGTGGTGCACAAGACCTTGATCAGCCAGAAGTAGACGGTGACTTCCGGCACCTTGTTGAGCATCGTGCGCACCCCGGGCGCGGAGCCCGAGCGTTCCATGGTCGTTGTCATGCCGCGCAGGCTGGCACGCGGCGCCTGAACACAACCTGAGCGCCGCCCCGCCTCCGGCCGCCCGGCCCTTCCCCGACGTGCCCGGTCGTCAATACTGGGCCCATGACCGCCCACTGCGTCCTGATCGTCGAGGACGACCACGGACTGCGCGACGTCCTCGCCCGCGGCCTGCGCGAAGAGGACTTCGAGGTGCTCACCGCCGCCGACGGCGCGAGCGCGCTGCGTACGGTCGGCCCGCGCGTGGACGCGGTCGTCCTCGACGTCGGCCTGCCCGACTCCGACGGGCGGGACGTCTGCCAGGCCATGCGCGCCGTCGGCATCGAGGCCGCCGTGCTCTTCCTCACCGCGCACGACGCGCTGCACGACCGGCTGTCGGGCTTCTCCTCCGGCGGCGACGACTATCTCGCCAAGCCCTTCCACCTGGCCGAGCTGACCGCCCGCCTGCACGCGGCGCTCCGCCGCGGCAACCGCGTGGCGGCCCGCGAGGTCGAGGGACTGCGCCTGGACCCCGTCACGCACGCGCTGTCCGCGGACGGCGGCGCGGCCGTACCCCTGACCCCCACCGAATTCCGCATCCTGGCCTGCCTGATGGCCGCGCCCGGCGCCGCCGTACGACGGCACAGCCTGGTACGGGCGGCGTGGCCGCACGGCGCCCAGGTCAGTGACAACACCCTCGACCAGTACGTGTCGCGGCTGCGCCGCAAGCTCCGCGAGACGGGCAGCACGCGCGGCATCGACACCGTGCGCGGCATCGGATACCGGTTCGCGTGAGGCCGCCCGCCCGCGTGCGACGTCCGGGCCGGGCGGAACGCCCGAGCCGCGCCGGGCAGCAGCCGCGCGCGGGGCGCCCGCGCCGCCGGGGTCTGTCCGGCACGCTGCCCGCGACCCTGCGCGGCCGACTGGCGCTGCTCGCCCTCGTCACCACCGTGCTGTGGGTGGCGCTGCTCACCGCCGCGTTCAACGTCGCGCTGCACGAGATACTGCGCCGCCAGGCCGACGACCTGCTGCGCACCCGCGCCGCAGCCGTCGCCGCGACCGTCGACATCCGCGCCGACGGGACCATCGCCGTCCGGGAACCGGGCGACGACGGCGCGCTCGACAGCGGCATCTGGATCTACCGCGGCGCCCACGTCGTCGAACGCCCCGCCGCTCCCGAACCGCTCCAGCGCCGCGCGGACGCCCTCGCGGGCAAGGGGACCCGATTCGCCGACACCTCCACCCCGCGCTCGACCCGGCTGTACGCGATGCCGCTGAGCAGCGGGGGAGTTCAGGTCGCCACCGTCGTGGCCGCCGCGAGCCTGGAGCCGTATCTGCTCACCGCCCGTTCGGCGCTGGCCGGTTCGCTCGGCCTCGCCCTGCTGCTGGTCGGCGGCGTCTACCTCGTCACCCGCATGGTGATCGGCCGCGCCCTGCGCCCGGTCAGCACCATGAGCGACCAGGCGTCCCGCTGGAGCCGGTACGGCGCGGCGCAGCGCTTCGGCGCGCGGGAGGCCAGGCCCGCGGAACTGGCCGCGCTGGCCGCCAATCTGGACCAGCTCCTCGACCGCCAGGCGGCCGTCCTGCGGCACGAACAGCAGCTCACCGCCGAGCTCTCCCACGAACTGCGCAATCCGCTGGCCCGGATCACCGCGGAGACGGACTGGCTCACCGCCCGCCCCCGCACCGCGGACCAGTCCCGCTCCTCCCACCAGGCCATCGCCGCCGCGGCCACACAGATGGCGCAGATCTGCCGGACACTGCTCAGCGAGGCCCGGCAGCCGTCCGCGGCGGCGGGCCGCTGCGCCGCCCTCGACGTCGCCCGCGCGGTCGCCGACCGCAGCCGCGCCGAACACCCCGAGGCGCCCCCGGTCACGGCGTCCGGCGAGCCGGTGGACGTCGGCGTCACCCCCGAACTCCTCGAACGCGTCCTCGCCCCGCTGCTCGACAACGCCCGCCGCTACGCCGCCCGCGCGATCACTCTCGAATGCGTCCGACTCCCCGACGGCGCGCGGGTGTTCGTCGCCGACGACGGCCCCGGCGTCCCCGCCGAACACGCCGAGGCCGTCTTCGAGGCGGGCCGCCGCTTCGGCTCGGAGACGGACGCCCACGACGGCGCCGGGCTCGGCCTCCCCCTGGCCCGCCGCCTCGCCCGTGCGGCAGGCGGCGACATCACCCTGGTCCCCGCACCGCGCGGAGCCCGCTTCCAGGTGACACTCCCGCCGGGCTAGGGTCCGTTCCGCGGATCACGAACGGCCCCTCGGCCCCGGCCTCTTCGGCCCCGGCCCCTTCGGCCCTGGCACGCCCGCCCGTGCCCGGCGTCGTCAGGACCGGCGGCCGCGCGGGCGCCGCGCCGGGCGGGTGCCGGGAGCGGCGCCGGTGGCCTGCCCCGAGGCGTGATCGCGCAGCAACCTCTCCAGCAACCTCTCGTCCTCCGCGGGCAGTTCGGAGACGAAGCGGGCCAGGACGGCCGCGCGGTCGCCGCCGGCTTCCAGCAGGTCGCGCATGCCGGCCGCCGCGTGGCCCGCCTCGTCGCGCACGGGGGAGTAGAGGTAGCCGCGTCCGGCGCGCTCGCGGGTGACCAGGCCCTTGTCGTGGAGGCGGGTGAGGATCGTCAGGACGGTGGTGTAGGCGGGTTCGCCCGCGACCTGTTCGCGTACGGCGCCCGCCCCGGCCGGCTCGCCGACTGCCCACAGCGCCGCGAGGACTTCGCTCTCCAGCTCGCCCGGCGCGCGTCGCCCGGCGGCCGGGCCTTCCTGCTCGGCCACGCTTCCCGCTCCTTCGTAGAATCCTCACGGTACTACGGCACGACCTGGCCGCCCCGGCCCCGGCCGCCCGACCAACCGGCCACCGCGAGCCCCCCGTGATCGCGCAACGGGCCGACCGTCAGGCCGCGTTCCTGACAGAAGTCGAGGAGGCGGGGGAGCGCCCCGAGCGTGTTGCGCCACGACCCGGTGGCCGAGGCGCAGTCGGAGTCGTGGAGCAGGACGGTGCCGCCGCCGCGCAGGTCGCGGGTGACGGTGTCGAGGACGGTCCGGGGCGTCGCGCGCCCGCGCCAGTCCTCGCCCCAGGCGGTCCACAGCACCGGCGTGAGTCCGAGGCGGCGGCAGGCCAGATGCGTACCGGCGGTCATGACGCCGTACGGCGGCCGGTAGAGCGTCGGCGCGCCGCCGGTGAGGCCGCCGACGAGGTCGCGGGCGCGGGCCAGGTCCTCGTACGTGGTCCAGGGGCCGCGCAGCAGCGCGGGCCGGTGGGTCCAGCCGTGGATCGCGACCTCGTGGCCCGCCTCGTACATCTCCGTGACGAGTCCGGGGGAGCGGACGGCCATCGAGCCGAGCAGGAAGAAGGTGGCCCGCACGCGGCGGGTGTCGAGCAGTCGCAGGAAGTGCGGGGTGGACAGGTGGTCGGGGCCGTCGTCGAAGGTGAGCGCCACGCTGTCGGGCCGTCCGCGTCCCGACAGCCGCGGCATGAGCCGGTTGCGCAGCGGCCCGAAGGTCGACAGCGCGGGCCCTGCGTACGCGGCGGCCAGCGCGGACGCGGCCACCGCACCCGTGCGCAGGACGGTACGGGCGACGATCCGCCGGTCGGAATGAGGAGTCACGGTGATCGGCCTCCTTGCGGGCGTGGGCAGCGGGAGCCGGGCATGCCGGACCCGCGCCCCGCGGTGACCTCGGCGGACGGCCCCGGCCGGGGGCTGCCCGCGAATCTACTACACGTTGTAGAAGGTGGACGAGGTGCCCGTCGATCGGAGGGCGCACGGGGCGGGCGGCGGCGGTCTCCCGAATCCATGGACGGGCAACATTGGATCTTGCGAGAGAAAGTAGAGATTGAGCAAAGATAAGTTCGTATATTGCGCTGCCGTGTCCACGACATTACGGTTCCCCTTGCGCCGTCACCCCCCCACCCGCCGACCGCTTCAGCGCAACGCCCCAGCCGCCATCCCCTTCACCGCCACCGCGACGGGCCGTGTCCCAGGCCCGCTCCGGCGTCGGCGGCCCAGCTCCGCGTCACCTCGCTTCCCCATGCCCTCGTACGGCTGTCCGCACGGCGCAGGTCCGGCATTCCGTGTCGAAAAGGAGCAGACGTTGTTCCAGCCCATCAGATCCCTGAGGCGCACCATCGCCGTGGGAGGCACCACCGCGCTGATCGCCGCCGCGGGCGTCATCGCCCTCGCGGCCCCACCGGCATCGGCCGCCGCAGCCACCGGCGGCAGCGGCGCGAGCCTTCCCTACGTCGAGGTGCAGGCGGAGAACTCCGCCACCAACGGCACGGCCATCGGCCCGAGTTTCGCCGCGGGACAGCTCGCCGACGAGGCGTCGTACCGCAAGGCGGTGACCCTCTCGGGCAGCGGCAAGTACGTCACCTTCACCACCCCGGTCGCCACCAACTCGATCGACTTCCGCTACAGCATCCCCGACGGCTCGGGCGGCTCGGTCTACACCGCCCCGCTGTCGTTCGCGATCAACGGCGCCGCACAGCCCGACTTCACCCTCACCAACGCCTATAGCTGGTACTACGGCAGCTACCCGTTCACCAACACACCGGGCAGCAACCCGCACCACTTCTACGACGAGGTCCACCGGCTGCTCCCGCAGACGTATCCGGCCGGCACCACCTTCACCCTCCAGACCAGCGGCTCCAGCGCCGCCACCACCATCGACTTCGCCGACTTCGAACAGGTCGGCGCCGCCCTCCCGCAGCCGTCCGGCTCGGTCTCGGTGACCAGCCAGGGCGCCGACGCCACCGGCGCCGCCGACAGCACGGCCGCCTTCAACGCGGCGATCAACGCGGCGGGCCCCGGCGGCACGGTGTGGATCCCGCCGGGCACCTTCAAGATCCCCCGGCACATCACGGTCAACAACGTCACCGTCACCGGCGCGGGCATGTGGTACTCGACGGTGACCGGCGCGGCGCCCGGCTTCTACGGGCTCGGCGAGCCCGACAGTTGCGGAGTCGGCGGCAATCGCGGGGTGAGCAGCAACGTCCACCTCTCCAACTTCGCGATCTTCGGCCAGGTCGGCGAGCGCAACGACTGCGACCAGGTCAACGGCATCGGCGGCGCGATGAGCAACTCCACCGTCTCCAGCCTCTGGATCGACCACCTGAAGGTCGGCGCCTGGATGGACGGGCCGATGGACAAGCTGACCCTCAGCGGTCTGCGGATCCGTGACACCACCGCCGACGGCGTCAACTTCCACGGCGGAGTGACCAATTCGACCGTCACCAACAGCGAGATCCGCAACACCGGCGACGACGGCATCGCCACCTGGGCCGACGCCGCGCTCGGCGCCGACGCCAACGACACCATCTCCAACAACACCGTGGAGACCCAGATCCTGGCCAACGCCATCGCGATCTACGGCGGCCACGACAACACCGTCAGCGGCAACCTCGTACGGGACACCGGACTCGCCCAGGGCGGCGGCATCCACGTCGGCCAGCGCTTCACCTCCACCCCGGTCGGCACCACCACGATCTCCAACAACACCCTGATCAGGGCGGGCAGTCTCGACCCGAACTGGCAGTTCGGCGTCGGCGCGCTGTGGTTCGACGGCAGCCAGGGCGCCATCACCGGCCCGATCAACGTGACCAACGCGCTGATCCAGCAGAGCCCCTACGAGGCGGTGCAGTGGGTCGAGGGCACCGTCAGCGGGGTCAGCCTCAACAACGTGACCATCGCGGGCGCCGGCACCTTCGCCCTCCAGGAACAGACCGGCGGCGCCGCGAAGTTCACCAACGTCACGGCCACCGGCATCGGCGCCAGCTCACCGATCTATAGCTGCGAGGGCAACAACTTCACCGTCACCGACGGCGGCGGCAACTCCGGTATCAGCGGCACCCCGTTCTGCGGCGGATTCCCCACCCCCGTCTTCCCGCCCTACCCGGCGGAAGGCGTGACCGCCAGCCCGAGCGCGCTCAACTTCGGCTCGGTCGCCACCGGTTCGACCAGCGCCGCCCAGACCGCGACGGTCACCAACCCGACCGGCTCGGCCGCCTCCGTCTCCGCCATCACCACCAGCGGTGACTTCTCGCAGACCAACACCTGCGGCACCTCCATCCCGGCCAACGGCTCCTGCACCGTCAGCGTGAAATTCGCGCCGACGGCGACCGGCGCGCGTGCCGGGACACTGACCGTCGGCGCCGGCGGCAACACCAGCACCGTCGCCCTGTCCGGCACCGGCACCGCGCCCGGCCCGATCCTGGGCACCAACCCGGCGAGCCTGTCCTTCGGCGGCACGGTCGTCGGCGCGACGGCCGCCCCGCAGACCGTCACCGTCACCAACTCCGGCACCACCACGGCCACCGTCTCGGCCGTCGCGGCGACCGGCGACTTCACCCAGACCAACAACTGCTCGTCGCTCGCGGTCGGTTCGTCCTGCGCGGTGACCGTCACCTTCAAGCCGACGGCCGGCGGCAGCCGTAACGGCACGCTGACACTGACCAGCAACGCCAACAACAGCCCGACCACGGTCGCGCTCAGCGGCGCCGGAATCGACAGCAGCACCGACATCGCCGCAGGCCGCCCGGCCACGGCGAGTTCCGCCAACGGCACCTTCGTCGCGGGCAATGTCACCGACGCGGACGCGTCCACGTACTGGGAGAGCGCCAACGGCGCCTTCCCGCAGTGGGTCCAGGTCGACCTCGGGCAGAACTACGCCGTCGGCAAGGTGACCTTGCGGCTCCCGCCGTCCACGGCGTGGGCCACCCGTACCGAGACCCTGTCCGTACAGGGCTCCACGGACGGCACCTCGTTCAGCACCCTGTCGCCCTCCGCCGCGCAGACCTTCGACCCGAGCGCCAACAACAACACGGTGACCCTCACCTTCCCCGCGGCCACCGCCCGCTACGTACGGATCAACGTCACCGCCAACTCGGGCTGGAGCGCCGCCCAGTTGTCCGGCCTCCAGGTCTACCCGAGCGGCGGCACCAACCCGTCGTCCGCGACCTTGTCCGTCACTCCGACCTCGCTCACCTTCGCCTCCCAGGCGCCCGGCACCACCAGCGGCGCGCAGAGCGTGACGGTGACCAACACCGGTACGGCCGCCGCGTCGATCAGCTCGGTCACCGCCTCCGGGGACTTCTCGCAGACCAACACCTGCGGCACGTCGCTCGCGGCCAACGCCAGTTGCTCGGTCGCGGTGAAGTTCACCCCCACCGCCTCCGGCACCCGCACCGGCACCCTGACGATCAGCGGGAACGCCTCCAACAGCCCCACCACCGTGGCGCTGACCGGCACCGGCAGCGGCACGGTGAGCACCAACCTGGCGGCGGGCAAGGCCACCAGCGAGTCCAGCCACTCCGACGTCTACGGGTCCTCCAACGTCACCGACGGCAGCCAGAACAGCTACTGGGAAAGCGCCAACAACGCCTTCCCGCAGTGGGTCCAGGTCGACCTCGGCTCCGCGCAGAGCGCGAGCAAGGTCGTCCTCCAGCTCCCCGCGGGCTGGGGCGCCCGCAACCAGACGCTGTCCCTGTCGGGCAGCACCGACGGCAGCACCTTCACCACCCTCAAGTCGTCGGCCTCCTACTCCTTCGACCCCGCCTCCAACAACACGGTCACCCTCACCTTCACCGCGGCCACCGCGCGGTACTTCCGGGTGACGGTCACCGCCAACTCCGGCTGGCCCGCCGGGCAGATCTCCGAATTCCAGGTCTGGAACACCTGACCCGGACTGACCTCCTCCGACCCGACCCGACCCGACTCGACCTCCTCCGGCCCGGCCCGACTTGGCCGGCGTCCCTGAGCACAACGGCCCGGCCCCTCGCGTGCGATACGCGAGGGGCCGGTGGCGCTCCGGGGACGGCGACCAAGCGCGGACGGCCGGACGGAGGGGGAGCATTTTATGCCCAGTGCGGTCATGTACCGCTGGAAATTGCCAGAAGTCCTTCGCGCGAGTGCCACCGTGCGTAACGTGACGGTCACTGCCGATCCGTCGGCGGGCCAACAGCGGCCTCACGCAGGGGAGTCGGGTGTCCGGGATAGACGAGTGCCTGCGCGAGGCCATGACGCTGCCGGGAGCCCGGGGCGCCGCTCTCGTGGAGTGGATCAGCGGGCTCTCCCTCGGACAGGTCGGAGACGCGCCGGGCGGTGACCCCGAGACGGCGGCGGCCGAGACCGCGGAATTCGCGCGCATGGCCGTGGAGCACTCGGCGTTCGAACCGGCGGAACCCCTCGGCTCACCGCGCGGCGGCACCACGGGACCCGCCGCACCCGCCGCACCCGCCGCACCCGCCGCTCCCTCAGGACCCGCAGACACCGCCAAGGGACTGCCGGTCGAGGACGTCATCGTCGTCACCCGCACCGGCTACCACCTGCTGCGCTTCGTCGAAGCGCCCTTCGACGGCGGGGTGTTCCTGCACCTGTGGCTCGACCGCGAGCACGCCAACCTCGCCCTCGCCATGATGCGCGTACGCGACCTCGCCGAACGGCTGGTGCTGGCATGACCGGGCCGCTGTCACCGATGCTGCTGCGCCTGGCCGAGGAGGGCGCGACGGGCGCGCTGCTCCGGGACAGCGGGGCGCTCTACCTCGCGGACGGCGTCGTGGTGCACGCCGAGAGCCCGGCCACCCCCGGTATCGACGTCCTGCTGACCGCCGGCGGCCGACTTCCCGTCGAGGTGTGGCAGGAGGCGGTGGACGCCGCCGGAGCCCGCTGCCGGACCGCCCGCCACCTCCTGGAACACCGCAGGATCTCCGCCGCGGAACTGGAGATCAGCCACCTCGGCGCGCTCTACGACGCGGCCTTCTTCGTCCTCGCCGCAGGCAGCGGCCCCACCCGCTTCCGGCACGGCGTCGTCCACTGGTTCGGCCCCGTGCGCCCGGTGCGGGTGGCCGAGGTGGAGCGCGAGACCCGCCGCCGCCGCGGACTCCTCGACGCCCTGTGGCCGTATCCGCAGCTCGACACCGCCCCCGTCGTCCGCCGCAGGGCCGCGTGCCTGCCGCCCGTACCGCGTCGGCAGCGGGCCCTGCTGGACCTCGCGGACGGGGTACGCACCCCGTCCGCCATCGCCACCGTGCTCGGCAGGCCCACCTTCCACGCGCTGGTCGACGTACGGCGGCTGGCCGCCGCCGGGCACTGCGAGACCCCGCGGCGCGCGGCACCGCCACCCGGGCAGGGGCGGCCACCGGGACGGGCACAGGAAGCCGCATCCGCACCGGCCACCGCGGACCGCGCCGGGTACCTGCCGGGACCTCCCGACGTCGGCACGCTCCGCAGGGTCCTCGACGCCTTGGAGGCACGACCGTGAAGCGCACTCCCGCCCGCAGGACCGGGACCGCACAGATATGAGGCGCGTCGTGCGACAACGCGCCGACAAGAAGGTCGGAAGGAGAGAGGAGAGAAGGAATCTGATGGCGCAGGAGGCCGAGATACGCGAGGAACTGCGGCGGCTGCGGGCCCGGCTGCCGCACGCGACGGGCGCGCTCGCCGCGGGCGTCGACGGCATGGTGCTCGCCCAGGAGGCGGACACCGTGGAGGCCGAGGGAGTGGCGGCCCTCACCGCCGCGGCGCTGGGCGTCGGCCTGCGGCTGACCGACACCGCGTCCCACGGCCCCTTCCGGGAACTGCTGGTCCGCGGCGAGCAGGGATACGTCGCCATCTACGCCGCGGGCACCGCCTGCGTGCTCACCGTCCTGGCCGGACCGCAGGTCAACGTGGGCCGGCTGCACATGGAGGCCCGCCGCTCCGGCGCGCACATCGCGCACCTGGTCGACGGCGACCCCGAGCCACGGGAGGACGCCCCCACACCATGACCACCCGACCCACCCGGACCGGCGGCGCCCGCCACCGCGCGCCCACCGCCCCCGACGCGGCAACGGCATCGACCGTATCCACCCCATCGACCGCATCCACGTCAGCACCGCACATGAACCGACCGGAAGGAAGCCCAGCCATCATGGCCAACACCGAAACCGCCCTCAAGGACGCGATGACCTCGATCGACGGCGTCATAGGCGTCGCACTCGTCGACTACACCAGCGGAATGGCGCTGGGCACCCTCGGCGGGGGCAAGGAACTCGACCTCAACGTCGCGGCGGCCGGCAACACCGACGTCGTCCGTGCCAAGGCGCGCACCATGGAACTGCTCGGCCTCAAGGACGAGATCGAGGACATCCTCATCACCCTGGGCTCGCAGTACCACCTGATCCGGCTGCTCAAGGGCCGGGGCAAGAACGGCCTCTTCCTGTACCTGGCGCTGGACAAGTCGCGCGCCAACCTGGCGATGGCCCGGCACCAGTTGAAGCGGATCGAGAACGACCTGGAGCTGTGACCGGGCCGTCGCGCCCGTACGCCGTCGGCCGAGCCCACCGGGCCGCGTGGAGACGGCCGTCCTGCCGGGCGGCCGTCTCCGCGCGACATCCGTTCACGGCCCGCTCACCACCCGCCCGTTCCCCGAGCGCGCCGCCCGTCCGAGGCCCGCGTCCGGCCCGGAAGGAGAAGCCGAAAAAAAGATGGGTGTGAAGCGACTGGGGTGGGGCAGAAGCCCTGACGGTTGTGCCGGACAACCGGACAGGGGCAAGAACATGCGTTCCAGCGCGATGGCCGTGAACGGCCCGCATCAGCAGGCCGGGCAGGACATCTGGGCGGGAGCCGCGTACGACGGCGAGACCGGATCGATCGCGGCGGCCCGCGCCTTCACCGCCGACTTCCTGGCCGGTGTGACGGGCGGGCGCGCCCAGCCGATCCCCGCGGTCGTCGTCGCCGACGCGCAACTCGTGGTGAGCGAGCTGGTGACCAACGCGTGCAAATTCGCGCCGGGTCCCTGCGCGCTGAACCTGGAGATCCAGGGCACGGATCTGGTGATCACCGTGTGGGACACCGACTCGTCGATGCCGCTCGCGCGCGCGGCGGAGCCCGGCAGGATCGGCCAGCACGGCCTGGAGATCATCCTCGCGGTCTGCGAGGGCTTCGACGTCCGGCGCGAGCCGGTGGGCAAGCGGATCAAGGTGCGCGTCGCCCTCGGAGCGTGAGCGCCTGACCCGGTCAGGGGGCGTGGGCTGACGCGTTACGCGCCGCCCGCGCTTCCGCACGCTCCTTTTCTCGAGCCGCGCGGTGATCTTCACTGGGTACGGAGCGAGCTGCCCGCCTGAACTCTCGGCCGGATCTCGCCGAGCCACCAGGAGCACCGTGACCACCGGCCAGGACGCGGCTCAGCCGCCCCCTCAGCAACCGACCCCTCATGACCCGCCGCAGGCCCCGCCGCACGGTCCGCCGCCGCCCCGGCGCCCCCGGCGCGTGGTCTTCGACGCGCCCTTCACCGACCGCACGGCCTGGGCGGCGGGCCGCACCTCCGCCTACCCGGAGAGCGGCCGCAATCCCGGCGACAACAAACTCGACCAGATCGGCCCCGCCTACGCCCCCACTGCCGGGGGTGTCTTCCGCGCCCGGCGGGCGGCGGGCGGCGTCTGGCACACCGACCTGGTGTCGACCGAGTACGCCCCCGGCGGCTTCGAGCTGCTGCCGGGCGACGAACTCACCGCCACCTGCGTGGTGCACGCCCCGCAGGGCGCCTGGCCCGCGATCTGGACCTGGGGCCGCGACAGCGACGCGGGCCGCCCCCAGCCGGGCCACGGCGAGATCGACCTCTTCGAGTACCACCCCACCAACCCGCGGCTGCTCGAACTGTCCAACCACGTACGCCCCGGCGGGTTCGAGGCGGCCGACGTGATCGCGCCGGGCCGCCCCTTCGCACTCCGGGTCCGCTTCGACGCCGACGACGTCTGCTGGTCCATCGACGACGAGGTCGTCTTCCGCGACGGCCACGGCGTCGGCCCCGCCTGGCGCGCCTGGCCGGTGGTGAACATCAGCGTGTCCGCGGGCGCGTACGGGCACACCCCGCCCGACGCGCGCACGAGCCTGCTGCACTGGGAGTGCGCCGGACTCACCGTCACCCGCTGATCCGGACCCGGTGGCTCACGCCGTCGCCCGCAGTGCCTCCTCCGCCGTCGAGTACACCTTGAGGACGCGGTCCACGCCGACGATACGGAGCAGCCGCGCCAACTGCGGCGGCACGGCGGCGACTCGCAGGTCACCGTGCTGGTGGATGCTCAGCAGCAGATTGAGGAAGCTGGAATCGGCGAAGGTGATCCCGCTGGCGTCGAGCACCAGCACCCGGCCGGCCTCGGCCGCCTCGGTCAGCTCCTGCCGCAACGGCCCCAGCGTGTCCGCGTCGAGGTCGCCGTGCGGGGTGACAATGCGCGGGAGGTCGCCGACGACCGGGTCCCTATGCGCGTCGTGGTGTGTCGACATATGACAAGTATGTCCAGCGTCACGGGGGAGAGGAAAGAGCGGATCAGGGCGAACCCGAGTGCGCCCCCGTCGACGCGCGCCGGTGGAGCCCGATCCCAGGTCAGAAACTGATCGCAAGCGGTCGGAACCAGTCGCAAACCGATGGGCCCGCGGCGGCGGACCGTCCGCTAGGCGGAGCGGGCGTGGATCCCCATGCCGCCGGAGACGATCAGATTGTCGCCCGTGATGTAACCGGCGGCGTCGGAGGCGAGGAAGGCGACCGCCTCGGCGACATCGGCGGGGGCTCCGACGCGGCCGAGGGGAACGTCCTCGCCCCACGCGGCGACCGTCTCCCGGCCGATGCCCAGCTTGCCGTACGCGGGAGTGTCGATCAGGCCGGGGCTCACCGCGTTGACCCGGATACGGCGCGGGGCCAGTTCGATGGCGAGCGAGCGCATCAGAGGCAGCAGCGCTCCCTTGGCGGCGGTCATGGCCGCGCCGAGCCCCTCGCCCGCGCCGATGGTGAACACCACGGACGCGCCCTCGTTCAGCAGCGGGAGCGCCTTTCGCAGGGTGAAGAAGTTCCCCTTGACGTTGATGTCGAACAGGGCGTCGAAGGCGGCCTCGTCGGTGGACTCGATCGGTCCGGGCCGGGAGATGCCCGCGTTGAGATGGAGCAGGTCGAGGGAGCCCAGGTGCCCGCGCGCCCGCTCCACCGCCTGGTCGATGTCGGTGAGCGAACCGGCGTCGGCCCTGACGGCGACCACGTCGTGCGGCAGGCCGGAGCTGTCGACGCTGCCGAGGCCGGTGACCATGACGCGGTAGCCGCGCGCGTGGAGCAGTTCCGCGGTGGCCTTGCCGATCCCGCTGGTGCCGCCGGTGACGAGTGCTGTCTTCGCTGCCACGGTCGCTCTCCTTGTCGACGCGTGGGGCGCGTGGACGGCCCCACTGATTGTCACCGTACGCCCGTGTGGCAGTGACTGCCAAATGTCGTGTGAATGCCACGATGGCAGGCCGCGCTAAGGTGATGGCATGACGCAGGGAACAACGGGCGACGGGCCGGCCGCGCCCACACTGTGGGACCGGACGCGGCAGCTCGCGGCCCGGGAGATCCTCGACACCGCCCTGCGGCTCTTCACACGGCAGGGGTACGACGAGACGACCATCGCGCAGATCGCCCGCGAGGCCGGTGTCTCGCAGCGCACCCTCTTCCGCTACTTCGGCACCAAGGAAGACCTCGTCGGCGGCAGCCAGGAGCAGTTCGTCACCCTCCTGACGGAGACCGTCCGCGAGCAGCCCGCCGACGCCGACGCCTGGCAGACCCTGCGCGCCGCCCTTGAGGCCGCGCTCTCCGTCCACACCGGTCCCGAACAGGCTCTGGAGCGCTTCCGCCTGATCCACCGCACCGACTCGCTGCGCGCCGCCTACCTCGGAAAGCGCGTGCGCTGCCAGGAGGAACTGCTCCCGCTCCTCGAAGCCAGGCTGGCAGCCTCGGGCGCCGACCGAGTACAGGTCCGCGCCGTCCTCGCCACGGCCTTCGGCTGCTTCGACGCCGCCACCGCGACCTGGATCGAGGGTGACGGCGAGGGCGACATCCTCGACCTCTACGACCGCGGCCTGGCCGCGGTCCGCGACGTCCGCTGACCGGGTCGCGGGCGTACCGCCGCGACTCCCGGCGGGGGCTCAGTCGTCGATGCCGGAGCGTTCGATGCCCGCCACGATGTGCCGCTGGAGGAGCAGGAAGACCAGCAGCAGGGGCAGGATCGACACCGCCGCCGCGACGAACAGCTCGTGGATGTTGACCACTTGGGCGGTGGTGAAGGTGGACAGCGCCACCTGCACCGTCCAGGAGGACGTGTCCTGGCCGATGACCAGAGGCCACAGGAAGGCGTTCCAGGCGCCGATGAAGACGATCGTGGACACGGCCGCGAAGACCGGCCGGGAGTTGGGCACCACGATCCGCCAATAGGTGCGCCAGTAGCCGAGTCCGTCGACCTTCGCCGCGTCCTCCAACTCACCGGGAAAGCCCAGGAAGTACTGCCGGAAGATGAAGCAGGCGAACGCCGAGAAGATCGTCGGGATGATCAGGCCGCGCAGCGTGGAGATCCAGCCGAGCGAGGACACCAGCACGAAGCTCGGCACGAAGGTGACCGCGGCGGGCACCATCAGCGTGCCGAGGATCGCGTAGAACACCTGGTTGGACCAGCGGTACGGGATACGGGCCAGTCCGTATCCCGCCAGCGACGCCAGCACCACCGTGCCCACCGTCGTGGTGACCGCGATCATGGCCGAGTTGAGCAGCGACCGGGCCATCGGCACCGCCGGGTCGTCGAACAGCTCGCGGATGTTGGACCACTGGAGGTGGGTGGGGAAGAACGTCCAGTCGGGCGAGGTGATGTCCTGCTCGGCCGACAGGCCGTTGCGCACCAGCAGGTAGAACGGGATCAGGAACAGCAGCGCGAGTACCACGAGCAGCACCAGGCGCACCGCGCGCCCGAATCTGAGCAGGGCCTGCTCCATGTCAGTCCTCCCTCCTGCCGAGCCCGAACCAGCGGGCCTGGACGACGGTGACCACCGCGATGATCAGCGCGAGGACGACGGCGCCCGCGCTGCCCACGCCCAGGTTCTGCCCCCGCCCGAGCGCGGTGGTGTACAGGTACACCAACGGCGGCCGGGCGTACGGCGGATAGCCGCGGGAGTCGCTGAGCAGGTTGTAGAACTCGTCGAACGCCTGGAAGGCGTTGATGACCAGCAGCAGCGCCACCGCCACCGAGGTGGCCCGCAGTTGGGGCAACGTGATGTGGCGGAAGACCTGCCAGCCGGGCCGCGCGCCGTCCACCGCCGCCGCCTCGTACAACTGCGCCGGGATGCGCTGGAGTCCGGCGAGGAAGAGGATCATGTAGAACCCGGCCTGCAACCACAGCCGTACGGTCACGATCACCAGCCAGTACCACGGCGGGTGGGTGGTGGACAGCCACGCCGTCTGGTCGGCGCCGAACCAGCCCAGGACGGTGTTCGCCAGGCCGAACCGCACACCGTTGAAGATCGACAGCTTCCAGATCAGCGCCGCCACCACATAGGAGCAGGCGGCCGGCAGGAAGAACACCGAACGGAAGAACGCCTGCGCGTACCGCAGCCGGTTCACCATCAGCGCCAGGGCGAGCGAGAGCGCGTAGGTGGCGGGCACGATGAACAGCGCGAACACCCCGAAGGTGCGCAGGCTGTCGGTGAACGCCTGGTCGCCGAGGACGTCCGCGTAGTTGCCCAGGCCCACGAAGCGGTGCGGGGACACCGTGTTGTGCGCGTCGAAGAAGCTCAGATAGACGCTCCACAACAGCGGCACGTACGTGAACAGCGCGAGCCCGGCGGCGAATGGTCCGACGAAGACCCAGAACCACAGCGTGCGGTGTCTCACGACTTCTTCCGGACCCGCTGCAATTCGGAACTGGTCTTGCGCACCACCGACTTGAGCTCCGTGTCGGGGTTCGCGCCGTCCTTGATGATGCGGCTCAGCGCGTCCTGGTACGCGGTCTGGCTGGCCGGTGTCCACAACAGCGGCTGCGAGAAGCCGTGGTCGGTGGCGTACGAGACGGCGTCGGCCGCCGCGCCCTCCCGCAGTTTGGCCGCCTTCTTCGCCAGCGAGATCCGGGCCGGGATGTGGAAGCCGTAGGAGAGCGCGAAGTCCTCCTGGTACTCGGTCCTGTCGATCCACAGCCACTTGATGTACGCCTTGGCCTCGGCTTGGTGCTTGCTGCGGGAGTTGACGGCCGAGCTGTACGCGCCGACCGGCACCGTGGGCTTGCCCGCCGCGCCGTCCTTCGGGAACGGCAGCACCCCGAAGTCGTCCCCCAGGGCCTTCTTGACCGCGGGCAGCGCCCAGAGTCCGGACCACTGGAGCGCGGTGAGCCCCTGGATGAACGCCGAGGGGTCGGACCAGTCGGTCGGCGCGCCCAACAGCAGCGACTTGTCGGCGTAGAGCCGGTGGAACTTGGCCAGGGTGCGGGCGGCGGCCGGGTCGTCGAAGCCGACGGTGCCCTCCGGGGTCACCAGGCTGAGCCCGGCGGCGTAGAGCGGTGTACCGCCGAGCACCCCGGCGCCGCCGTCGTTGCCCAGGAACAGCCCCTTGACCTTCTTGGTGGTCAACTTCGCCGCCGCGTCGACCAGTTCGTCGAGCGTGGTCGGCGGCGCGATGTTCGCGGCAGTGAGCAGGCTCTTGCGGTAGTACAGGAGCTGCATGTCGATGACCTGCGGGACACCCCAGATCCTGTCCCCGTACGTCGTCACCACGGCCGGGTTGAAGTCGGCCTTCACCGGGCCGACCAGGTCGGTGACGTCCACCACTTGACCGCCCTGGATCTGGTCCAGCGTCGGGCCGCCCTCGAAGACGTCCGGTCCCGACGAGGTGAGCAGCGCCGCGGCGGTCTGCTGGTCGTAGTCGCCGGGCCGCCACTGCACCTTGACGTTCGCCGCGGTGTACGCGTCGGCGTACCGGCGCACCGCCTGCTCCGTACCCGCCTCGCCGTACTGGTGGTACCACTGCTGCAAGGTGACCTTGCCGCCCTTGCCGCCCTTGCCGCCCTTGCCGCCTCCGTCGTCCCGGCCGCTGTTCGACCCGCAGGCGGCGGCCAGCGCACCGGTCAGGGCCAGGCTGCCTCCGGTACCGAGCAGTTGTCTGCGGCTGAACGTCACTGCGTATCCCCCTAGTCAGAGTGGGTCCCGGCGATCTTCGCGCCGGACCATGCACCAACCATGCAGGGGAATTACGACAGCGACATTGCGCGAACGTGGCGGCACCCTGGGTGGCGGGGCGGGCACTCTGCGCGGTCGTCCGCGTGGCGCGTGGGTGCCCCCGTCGCACCTTGGAATCGCACTAGGCCGCTTGTCAGTCGGCGGGCGATGGGGGGATGAAGAGTGCCACCGCGGGACCGGCGCGACACCGTTAGCCGGACGTGTCCTGTCGGCAGGACGCGCCGGTGCGCAGGTTCACGGAGGCGCCGGCGATGACCGAGTCGAGCCGGTCGCGGGTGTGTGTCAGATCCGCGATGTGCCGGTCGATCTGATCACGCTCGACCGTGAGGCGATCCAGAAGCTCGGGCGTGGCCCGGCCGTCGATGACGCAGGGCGTGAGCGCGGCGATGGTCTTACTGGACAGACCGGCCGCGTACAGCTCCCGGATCAGATTGATCCGGTCGACCGCGGCCTCCGCGTAGTGGCGCTGGCCGCTGTCGCTGCGCTCGGAGACCAGCAGATCCTGCTCCTCGTAATACCGCAGCGCCCTGGTGCTGACGCCCGTGCGACGAGCCAGTTCCCCAATGCGCATGTCCCACTCCACGTCTCTGCGATCCGCGTCACAGCCACTTGCCTTTGACGTCAACGTCAGGTTTTAGCGTAACCAATGCGCCCTTCTCCCGGAGCTTCCTCCCGGAGAGCCCCGCTTCCCGAGCCACCGCACGCCCGCACGCCCGCACGCCCGCACGCCCGCACCTCCGCACCTCCGAAAGAGACACGCATGACCACGTATTCGGCGACCGGCCTCACCGGCCCCGCGCCCACCCCGACCGTCTCGGTCAAGCCACTGGTCCTGCCCGCCCCGCACCGAGGCGCGGACCTGCGGGTACGGATCTCCGCCCCGGTCACCGGCACCCGCTTGCCGATCGTGCTGTTCGCGCACGGCTTCGGTTCCGACCTGGACGGCTACGGGCCGCTGGTCGACCACTGGGCCGCGCACGGCTTCGTGACCGTCCAGGCCACGCATCTGGACTCCAAGCGCTTCGGCCTCGCCGGGGACGACCCCCGTACGCCCGACCTGTGGCGCTACCGCGTCCAGGACATGAAGCGCGTCCTGGACGAACTCGGAACGCTGGAGGCGTCGGTGCCGGGCCTGGCGGGCCGGACCGACCACGGCCGTGTCGTCGCGGCGGGACACTCCTTCGGCGGTCAGACCGCGGGCATCCTGGTGGGGCTGCGCGTCAAGGACCCGCGCACCGGCCTCGCCGAAGACCTGTCCGACCCGCGGGTCATGGCCAGCGTCCAGCTCGCCACCGCGGGCAAGGGCGGCGCGGAACTCACCCCCTTCGCCCACGAGCACCTTCCCTGGCTCCGTGACCAGGACTTCTCCCACATCACCGCCCCCGGACTCGTCGTCGCGGGCGACAAGGACGACCTCCCCCTCTCGACCCGGGGTCCGGCGTGGACCACCGACCCCTACACGCTCAGCCGAGGCGACAAGAGCCTGCTCACCGTCCGCGGCGGCGAGCACTTCCTCGGCGGCATCTCCGGCTACCGGTCGGCCGAGACCACCGACGAGGACCCCGGCCGCGTCGCTCTCGTCCAGCAGGTCACCCTCGCCTACCTGCGCCACATCACCGGCGACGACCACACCGACTGGGAGACGGCCCGCTCCGTCCTCGCCGCCGCCCACCCCCTGGGACACCTGGAGTCCAAGTGACCCGTACGGCGCCGGGCCGCCTCCGACGATCGCGGCGACGCCGCTGATCCGCTGACGGCCCGCTCCTGTGCGGCGGCATCGCCGAGCCCGCGTGGACGGTGACGCGTGCGGACCAGCCCGTCGCGGACCCCGGCGCGACGGCCTCAGCCGAGGACCGGGGGGCGTGGTTGCCGGCCGGTGTCGGCGCTGTCCTCGCTCGTGAGGATCGCGCTCGCGATCACGTCGAAGAGGTGGTCGGCGCGGGGGGCGAGGGAGGGCTGGTCGCCGAGCCAGGCGAGCATGGCGACGAGGGCGAACAGGTCGGCGCCGTCGATGTCGTCGCGTGCCACGCCCGCGGCCTGGGCGCGGGTGAGGAGCCGCGCTCCGGCCGCGCGCAGGGTAACGCACGAGGCGTGGAGCGCGGATTCGGGGTCCTCGATGGCGGCGGCCATCAGGACGGTCACACCCCGGTACTCGGTCGTCCAGGCGACGCAGTCGCGCAGCCACGAGACGAGGGCGTCCTCGGGTGACCCCTGTGTCTCCAAGTCGGCCGCTCGCGACGTCAGTTCACCGAAGCTCGTGTGGAGCAGGGCTTCGAGCAGGGCCTCCCGGGTGGGGAAGTGCCGGAGCAGTGTCGCCAGGCCCATGTCGGACCTGCGGGCGATGTCGCGCAGCGAGACGTCGACACCGTGCTCGGCGATGACGGCGCCCGCGACGTCGAGCAGGTGGTCGCGGTTCTTCCTGGCGTCGGCGCGCATGGGTCCCTCTTGACTATCCGGATCAGTGGTCCATATATTCGGATCAGTGGTTCGGATAGATGGACCACTGATCCGTTCAGCGTATCCCCCGGTGGGGGCAGGAGACGACGATGCCCACGAAGATGCCGTCAGACACGATGCGGGCGATCCGGCTGCACGAGCACGGCGGCCCCGAGGTGCTGCGTGAGGACCGGGTGCCTATTCCCGAGCCGGGACCGGGCGAGGTGCTCGTCCGCGTCCACGCGGTGGGCGTCAATCCTCCGGACTGGTACCTGCGCGGCGGGCTGACCACGGTGCCGGGGGAGCCGGAGTCGACCGTCAGGCTGCCCGCCGTTCCGGGAACGGACGTGTCGGGTGTCGTCGAAGCCGTCGCCCCGGACGTGGACGACCTCGCCCTGGGCGACGAGGTCTTCGGTCTTCTGCGCTTCCCCGGCTTCGACGGCAGCGCCTACGCCGAGTACGTGGCCGCGCCCGCGTCGGACCTCGCGCGCAAGCCGTCCGGCATCGACCACGTGCACGCCGCCGGGGCGCCCATGGCCGCGCTCACGGCGTGGCAGTTCCTCATCGAGGCAGGACACGACCACCCCTCGCCCTTCCAGGCGGCGCGGCACCGCCCGACGCCGCTCGACGCCGACAGCAAGGTGCTCGTCAACGGCGCCGCGGGCGGCGTGGGGCACTTCGCCGTGCAGTTGGCGAAGTGGAAGGGCGCGCATGTCACCGCCGTGGCGTCCGGTGCGCACGAGGCGTTCCTGCGCGATCTCGGCGCCGACCGGTTCATCGACTACACCAAGAGCCGTCCCGAGGAGCTGGTGCACGACGTCGACCTCGTACTCGACGCCGTCGGCGGCCCCGACAGCAGGCGGTTCCTGCGCACCCTCAAGCGCGGCGGCGCCCAATTCCCCGTGCTTCCCGGGGACTTCGACGCCGAGGAGACCGCGAGGCTGGGCGTCACCGTCTCGACCGCCCAGGTCCGCTCGAACGGCGCGCAACTCGCCGAACTGGGACGCCTGCTCGACGCGGGCACGGTACGCGTCGCCGTCGACAGCACCTTCCCGCTCGCCCGCGCGCGGGCGGCGCACGAACGGGCCGCCCGCGGACACCTCCAGGGCAAGATCGTGCTCACGGTCGAGCAGGTCACGGCGCCGCGTTGAACAGCTTCCAGTTCCCCTCGGAGACGATCTCGACGCCGTCGTCGGTCACCTTGATGGCGGTCTGGTTGTCGATGGCGTACGCCGGGGCCTTGAGCGCGGCGGCCCACCGCTCCGCCTCGGCCATGGTGTTCTCGGGGCAGCCCGGACTGTCGAGGTGCGGGAAAAGGGAGAAGTCGACGACTCCCAGGGCGCGGTCGTCACCGGTGGGCGGCTGCCAGGCGACGAAGTGCTCCCCGACGCGGGGAGTCAGCACCATGCTCCCGGCGCTGAGCCCCACATAGACCGTGTCGTGCAGCGAGGGGAACAGGTCGGCCAGGCCGGACTCCCGCATCCAGTGAGACAGGTACAGCGCGTCGCCGCCGTTCACCAGCAGGACGTCCGTCTCCCGGACCCAGGAGACCCACCGCTCCTTGTCGATGCCGGGCAGCGCCGTGAGCTCCAGTACGCCGACCGACTTCCAGCCCAGCCCGGTCATGGGGTGAAGGGACTGTCCGCTGATGAAACGCCACGGCCCGCCCGGATCGCCGTACGGGCCCCCGTACCCGGCGGTGGGAATGCACAGGGCGTTGGCTTCGGCGATCGGTTTGCCCAGGAGGTCGAGGAGCGCCGCCAGAATGCTGGCGTTCTTGACACCGGAGTCGGTAAGGAGAAGCTTCATGACGCCCCCGCACTGATCGCTCTGTGAAAGTGAGCGAGCGACGCTAACACACCCGCTGTCGGCAGAGCAGACGCGCCGAGACCGGCCGCCTCACGGCCGGGTCCAGGCGGTGTCGCGCAGCAGCCGGAGGCCGTTGAGGGCGACGACGAGAGTGGAGCCCTCGTGGCCCGCGACCCCGAGGGGGAGCGGGAGAGTGGCGGTCAGGTCCCAGACGGCCAAGGCGGCGATGAACACCGCGGCGATCGTCAGATTCTGGATCACCAGACGGTGGGCGGCGCGCGAGAGCTTCACGACGGCCGGGACGGTGGCCAACTCGTCGCGGATCACCACGGCGTCGGCGGTCTCCAGCGCGAGGTCGGACCCGGCCCTGCCCATGGCGACGCCGGTGTGTGCGGCGGCCAGCGCGGGCGCGTCGTTGACGCCGTCGCCGACGACCAGCACCTTGCGACCGCGCGCCTCCCACGCGCGTACGGCCGCTGCCTTGTCCTGCGGCAGCAGGCCGGCGCGCACGTCGGTGATGCCGACCTCTGCGGCCAACTGCCGGGCGGCCCGTACGTTGTCGCCGGTCAGCAGGACCGGGGGGAGGTCGGTCATACGGGCGAGGGCGGCGACGGTGGCGGCGGCGTCCGGGCGCAGCCGGTCCGCGATGCCCAGCACTCCCAGCGGCGTACCGTCGCGCAGCACCGCGACGGCCGTACGCCCGGCGGCCTCCACCTCCCGCACTGCCTCGCGCACCCCGTCCCGCAGCCCGTCCCGCGCCGCCTCGCCGGTCCCGAGGGGGAGGAGGCGGCCGGGGGAGCCGACCTGGACCGTGCGGCCGCCGACGGTGGCCGTGACGCCCTGGCCGGGGGCCGAGGTGAAGCCGTCGGCGGCGGACAGCGGAAGGCCGCGCTCGCGGGCCGCGTCCACCACCGCGCGGGCCAGCGGGTGTTCGCTGGGATGCTCGGCCGACGCGGCGAGCCGGAGCAGGGCGTCCGCTTCGAGGCCGCTGTCGGGCAGCGGCCGGATGTCGGTGACGCGGGGCGTCCCCTCGGTGAGCGTGCCGGTCTTGTCCAGCGCGACGGTGTCGGTCTGCCCGAGGCGCTCCATTACGACGGCCGACTTGACGAGAACCCCGTGCCGGCCGGCGTTGGCCATCGCGGACAGCAGCGGCGGCATCGTGGACAGGACGACCGCGCAGGGAGAGGCCACGATCATGAACGTCATCGCGCGGAGGAGGGCCGGTTGTAGCGCCGCGCCGAAGGCCAGCGGGAGCGCGAAGACGGCGAGCGTGGCGACGACCATGCCGATCGAGTAGCGCTGCTCGACCTTCTCGATGAACAACTGGGTGGGGGCCTTGGTCTCGGCGGCCTCCTCGACCATCCGCACGATCCGGGCGATCACCGAGTCCGCCGGATCGCGCTCGACGCGTACGCGCAGGGACCCGGTGCCGTTTACGGTCCCGGCGAACACCTCGTCCCCGGCCTGCTTCACCACCGGCAGCGGCTCGCCGGTGATGGTGGCCTGGTCGACGTCGCCGGCGCCGTCCAGGACCACGCCGTCGGCGCCGACGCGCTCGCCGGGCCTGACGAGGATGACGTCCCCGACCGCCAGTCGCGCGGCCTCGACGCTCTCCTCGGTGACGACACCACCGTCGGCACCGAAACCACCGACACCACCGTCCGTGCCCTCCGGCCGGAGCCGGGTCGCGGTGGCGGGCGCGAGGTCGAGCAGTCCGCGTACGGAGTCGGCGGTCCGCGCGGTCGCGACGGCCTCCAGGGCGCCGGAGGTGGCGAAGATGACGATCAGCAGCGCCCCGTCGAGTACCTGGCCGATCGCGGCGGCGCCGAGCGCCGCGACGACCATGAGCAGGTCCACGTCCAGCGTCCTGTCCCTGAGCGCCTTCAGGCCCTGCCAGCCCGGTTCCCAGCCGCCGGTGACGTAGGTGGCGGCGAACAGCGGACCCCATGACCAGGCGGGGGCGCCCAGCAGGTACGGGGGAAGCGCGAGCAGTAACAGGGCGAGCGCCGCGCACGCCCACCGTGCCTCCGGCAGTGCGAGGACGCGCGTGCGGCGGCGCGGAAGAGCCGGTCGCGGACGCCCCGCGGAGACCGGTGCGGGCCGCCGGTCCAGGACAGAAGGCATGACAAAACAACCCTTCACGGGCGGACGAGGTGACAGCCCCCACCGTACAGGAACATCTGAACAGGTCTTCAGTTGTCATCCGTATGATGGGGGCATGGGCCATGGAAACGACGCCGCCGCCACCGCCACCCCGCGCGAGCGTCTCGACGCGGTCGGCGCCGCCGACGTCGCCGCCACCCTCCAGGCGCTCGCCACGCCCTCGCGGCTGCACATCCTGGCCCGGCTCCAGGAGGGCCCCTGCGCGGTCGGCGACCTCGCCGACGCCGTGGGCATGGAAGCCTCCGCCTGTTCCCACCAACTGCGCCTGCTGCGCAACCTCGGCCTGGTCACCGGCGAACGCCACGGACGCTCGATCGTCTACGCCCTCTACGACAACCACGTCGCCGAACTGCTCGACCAGGCCCTCTACCACGTCGAGCACCTGCGCCTGGGCATCCGCGACCGCCCCGCGGACCTGCCGGAGGCGGTCGCGGCCGACTGAGGCCGCGCGCGTGCCGTCACGCCGGGTGGTCGGTGAACGACGGTCCTACGGCCTCACGCGTCGGCCTCCCGGGCCGCCCGCTCCAGGCGGTCACGGTGGTTCTCCCACCAGGCCGCGTCGCCCGGCGGCAGGCTGCCGTTGTTCTCGTTCATGCCCACCGCGCCGTCGGTGAGTTCGCGCAGGATGTCCGCGTGCCCCGCGTGCCGGTGGGTATCGGAGATCACCCGCACCACGGCGTGATGCAACGTCACCTCGTCCCGGCCGTCGGGCCACCACGGCACCCGGCCGGTCGCGTCCAGGGCCAGCGCGTCGATCGTCGCGTCCGCCTGGGCCCACGCCCGGTGGTAGAGGCCCACGATGTACTCGCGTGACTCGTCGGCGGCGGCCCACATGTCCGCGTTCGCCTCGGCCCCCGCGTCGAGCCAGGGCAACGGCTCGCCCGACGGCCGCCCGAAGGTGTCGCCGAGGTAGCCGAACTCCACACTGGCCACATGCTTCACCAGGCCCAGCAGATTCGTGCCGGTCGGCGTCATCGGGCGGCGCACTTCGTACTCCGAGAGCCCTTCCAGCTTCCACAGCAGTGCGTCGCGCGCGGACTGGAGGTAGAAGCGCAGGTCGGTCTTGGCATCCGTAACGGTCATGCGGCCAGTCTCGCGCCCGCCCGACCACCGGTCACGCCGTTTACGCCGTCGGTGCGGGGCCCGCGCCGGGCGGCGGTTCCGCGACGCCGACGAGGAACCCGGCCCTGGTACGGACGCTGACCGACCACTTCAGCGCGGTGAGGTCGTCGGTGAGCGTCCGGGCGTCGTGGAACACCTTGACGATGCGGTACCGACCGCCGTCGTCGGTCCTGCGCAGCGCCGCCGGGGTCGCATGGCCGGTGAGGACGTCCTCGTACGTCGCCGCGCCCGGGCCGTCGTCGACGAAGACGGCCCTGCCGCCCGGGGCGAGCGCGGCGGCGACGGTGACCCAGAACCCGGGCAGCCGGGCGGGCGGGACGTGGGAGAGCCAGAAGGCGAAGAAGACCGTGTCGTAGCGGCGCGGCGGCTGCCACGCGAACACGTCGGCCTCGACGAACCGGACGGTGGAGGACCCGGTACGGGTACGGGCGATGGCCAGCACCTCGGCCGCCGCGTCGACCGCCGTCACCGACCGCGCCCGCGCCGCGAGCCTCGGGGTCCACTGGCCCGTCCCGCAGGCCAACTCCAGCACGTCCCCGGTGATGGGGAGTTCGTCGACCACCTCCAGCAGGTCCCGCAACTCTTGGTACTGCGCGTAGGTCCGGTCGTACTCGCCCGCCCGCCCCCGGTAGTACGCCATCTGCTCCGCCACGAGGGCGTCGTCGTCCATGGGTGGGTCCTCTCGTCCGGTTCCCGCCGGAGCCGCGTGGGCTCCGCTCGTCGGCTGGTCTCCACCGGCACTGTCGACCTTCACCTCCGGTCAAGGTCAAGGGTCCCGGCATCAGCCACTCGCCGTGGCAGGGCCGCCACACCCTCGCCCGGCCCGTCGCCGACCCCGTACGGGGGCGGCGGTGGGCGGCGCGGGACGCTCGGCGGCGGCGCCCCGTCAACCGGGCCATGAACGCCGAACTCGGCGCGGAAGGCCGCGCGGACCCGCTGGACGGTCACATCGCCGAGCTGCGCGCGTGCCTGCGGCGATTCGTGCGCGCCGCGGCGGACGCGTAGGCCGCCGCGCGCGCCGGGTTCAGTACAGCGGCAGGATGAGGGTGATCCGCTTGCCGCGCGGGGTGCCGTCGGGCGCGGGGTCGTGCGGGGTGACGGTTACTCGCAGGGCGAGCTGCTGGATCAGACGCCAGCCGAATCCGCCGCCCACGTAAGGGGCTTCGGTGCCCGGCGGGCGTTCGGTGAGGCGGGGGAGCGCGGGGCTCAGGTCGTCGATGCTCACCTCGACGCCGAGCGGCACGAGGCGGGCCTGGCAGTGGGTGATACCGCCGCCGTGCACGATGGCGTTGGTGGCGAGTTCCGAGGTGGCGAGCACCGCGTCGCCCATGGCTCTGGGATCGCACGGCTCGGGGTCGGCCGCCACGGTCTCCCGCACCAGAGCGCGTACGGCGGCGGCCGTGAAGGGGGCCCGAAGCGCTCGCATACCGGTGGGGGGCGTTTGCGTGGAGCGCTGCCCACCACCCGGCGGCGGCCTGTCAGCGGCCATCTGATCTCCAGGAATTCGACATCGGGTCGCAACGGACGGCGACGGTCCGGGGAGGTCGCCCGCGGTGCGCGGTGACACCTGCGGACGTTTTTCCCAGGTCTGTCGTCAACGGGGCGTCTTGCCGACGTGCCATGACCGAAACGCATCCGCCACAGTTGGGACCCGCGCAGTTTGCCACCGGTCGCACGGGCAAGGCGACGAGGTTGACCCGGTCGGCCTTCCGAGGGCGCCCGGACGCCCCCGGAGGCCCTGGGGCACCTCCGGTACGGCTGTGACCTGCGGATCTGCCGTGTTGGGCCGCTCTGGGCGCGGCGTCTCCCACTGGGGATGCAAGGATGGTGCCCATGGACAACGTGTACTTCGACATCTCCATTGACGGCGCTCCGGCCGGTCGGATCGTCTTCCGTCTCTTCGACGACGTCGTGCCCGAGACGGCGCGGAACTTCCGTGAGCTGGCCACCGGCGAGCACGGCTTCGGCTACGCGGGCTCGGCGTTCCACCGGATCATCCCGTCCTTCATGCTCCAGGGCGGCGACTTCACCAGCGGCGACGGCCGCGGCGGCAAGAGCATCTACGGCAACAAGTTCGCGGACGAGAACTTCAAGCTCAAGCACGACCGCCCGTTCCTGCTGTCGATGGCGAACGCCGGGCCGAACTCCAACGGCTCGCAGTTCTTCGTCACCACCGTGGTCACCGACTGGCTCGACGGCAAGCACGTCGTCTTCGGCGAGGTCGTCGAGGGCGAGGAACTGGTCAAGCAGATCGAGGGCAAGGGCTCGCGCAGCGGCACGCCCTCCGCCAAGGTCGTCATCTCCGCATCCGGCACCGTCGCGTAAGCACCCCACCAGCGACCTCGTAGGCCCGAAGGCCCCCGGCGACCCGCCGGGGGCCTTCCGCGTTCGCTGAGCGGGGCGGGCGGGACCGAGGGAAAATCGAAGAGCCGGGAGCGGGGTCCCGGCGGTGGGACCGGGAACCGAAGCGGGGGAGCGAGAGCCGGAGAGAGGTCACCGAATGTCGACATCAGCAAGCCCTGAAGGGACGACGGCCACGACTCAGGCCGGGACGACGGCGGAGCCGAGGGCCGAGATGAAGGCGGTTCAGTACCGCACCGTGGGCGCCGCCCCCGAAGTGGTGACCGTCCCGCGCCCCGAGCCGGGCCCCGGCCAGGTGCTGCTCAAGGTCACGGCGGCCGGGGTGTGCCACTCCGACATCGCCGTCATGAGCTGGCCCGCCGAATCCCTGCCCTTCGCGCTGCCGCTCACCCTCGGCCACGAAGGCGCGGGCACCGTCGCCGCGCTCGGCGAGGGCGTCGGCGGCCTGGAGCCGGGCGAGTCGGTCGCCGTCTACGGCCCGTGGGGCTGCGGCGGCTGCCTGATGTGCGCGCAGGGCAAGGAGAACTACTGTCTGCGCGCCGAGGAGCTGGGCATCCGCCCGCCCGGCCTCGGCGCGCCCGGCGCCATCGCCGAGTACATGATCGTCGACGACCCCCGGCACCTGGTGCCGCTCGGTGACCTCGACCCCGTCGCCTCGGTGCCGCTGACCGACGCGGGCCTCACGCCGTACCACGCGATCAAGACCTCGCTGCCGAAGCTGGTCCCCGGCAGCACCGCCGTCGTCATCGGCACCGGCGGCCTCGGCCACGTCGCCGTGCAGCTGCTGCGCGTGCTCAGCCCGGCCCGCGTCATCGCCCTCGACGTCAGTGACGAGAAGCTGGAGCTGGCGCGCGCTGTCGGTGCCCACGAGACCGTCCTGTCCGACGCCGACGCGGCCGACCGGGTCCGCGCGCTGACCGACGGCGTCGGCGCCCAGGCCGTCTTCGACTTCGTGGGCGCCGCCCCCACGGTCGCCACCGCCACCGCGTGCGCCGCCGTCGAGTCCGACGTGACGATCGTCGGCATCGGCGGCGGCAGCGCCACGGTCGGCTTCGGCACCGTCGCCTACGACGCGGC
The DNA here is from genome assembly GCF_044749865.1 of Streptomyces sp. NPDC088910. Classification (NCBI taxonomy): domain Bacteria; kingdom Bacillati; phylum Actinomycetota; class Actinomycetes; order Kitasatosporales; family Streptomycetaceae; genus Streptomyces; species Streptomyces sp. NPDC088910. The sequence continues at coordinate 38,331 of NZ_JBIVIV010000005.1, read as the reverse complement.
CGTCCGCGCCCCCTACTGGGGCTCGCGCGCCGAGCTGATCGAGGTGCTCGACCTCGCCCGCTCCGGCGCGGTCGAGGTCCACGTCGAGACGTACTCCCTGGACGACGCTCCGCTCGCCTACGAGCGGCTGCACGCCGGGAAGATCAACGGCCGCGCCGTGATCCTGCCCTGAAGGTCGACCTCACGTTGAGCTTCTGGGACCTACTGGGACCTAGTGTGACCTTCTGGGATCTTCGGACCGGGTACGGCCGAGGACCGCTCAGACCGGCTCGTCCGCCGGCGCCGGTGCCGGGACCTTCGCCGTACCGCCGCCCGTGGCGCGCACGTGCCGCGCCGGGATGAACGCGGCGATGAACAGCGCCGCGACGGCCGCGCCGCAGGCGACGGCGAAGGCCACCCGGAAGCCGCTGAGCGAGGGCAGCGGCGCGCCGTGGTACGAGGTGGTCATGTGGGCGAGGATCACGCCGACGACCGCGCTGGACGACGAGGTGCCGATGGACCGCATCAGGGTGTTGAGCCCGTTGGCGGCGGCGGTCTCCGCCAGCGGCACCGCGCCCATGATGAGCGCGGGCATGGCCGCGTAGGCGAGGGCGATCCCGCAGCCGATGACGGAGGCGACGACCACCACCTGCCACACGGCGTGGGTGAGGAACAGGCCGAGCCCGTAGCCGACCGCGACGACGGCCATGCCGATCATCAGGGACACGCGCGGGCCGCGGGCCGCCGAGATCCGCGCCGACAGCGGCGACACGGCCATCATCACCAGCCCGGACGGGGCCAGGCACAGACCGGCCACGAGCATGGACCGGCCGAGCCCGTACCCCGTCTCCTCGGGGAGCTGGAGGAGCTGGGGCAGGACCAGCGACATCGCGAAGAGCGAGAAACCGGCCATGACGGAGGCGATGTTGGTGAGCAGCACCTGCGGCCTGGCCGTCGTGCGCAGATCCACCAGCGGCGCGCTGGTGCGCAGTTCGAACATGCCCCAGCCGACGAGTACGACGACGGCCGCGGCCAGCAGTCCCAGCGTGGTGCCCGAGGCCCAGCCCCAGTCGCCGCCCTTGGAGATCGCCAGCAACAGGCAGACCAGGCCCACGGACAGCCCGATCGCGCCCGGCACGTCGAACCGGCTCGGCGTGCGCACCGGGGACTCCGGCACGAGGAACAGGACCAGCGCCATCGCCGCCACGCCGAGCCCCGCGGAGGTGTAGAACAGCGCGTGCCAGTCGGCGTGCTGCGCGATCAGCGCGGCGCTGGGCAGGCCGAGCGCGCCGCCGATGCCGAGCGACGAGCTCATCAGCGCCATCGCGGAACCGAGCCGTTCCGCGGGCAATTCGTCGCGCATGATGCTGATGCCCAGCGGGATGACGCCCGTCGCGCCGCCCTGGAGCGCCCGGCCCACGACCATCGGGACCAGCGACGAGGTGAAGGCGCAGACCAGCGAGCCGACGACCAGCAGACCGAGGCTGAGCAGCAGGACGCGGCGCTTGCCGTACATGTCGCCGAGCCGTCCGGTGACCGGGGTGGCGACCGCTCCGGCGAGCAGGGTCGCGGTGATCACCCATGAGGTGTCGGAGGCCGAGGCGTGCAGCAGGCCAGGCAGTTCGGGCAGCAGCGGGACGACCAGCGTCTGCATGAGGGCCACCACGATGCCCGCGAAGGCCAGCACGGCGACGACCGCGCCACTCGCGGGCCGGTGGACACCGGCGGTGTGACCGGCTGCCGGTATGCCGGTGCCGCTTGCTGAGTCGGACATGTCGTCGCCTTCGGTGGGGGTCGTCGGGCCGCGGGCCGTGGACGACGTGGGCAGGGAGATGTGCATGATACATAGGATGTGCGTCATGCACATTGCCCAGGTCGTGGGTACTCTCGGGAGGCGGGAGCACGGACGTCACGGCGCGCGCCCCCGGGTTCGTACGTCCCACGTCGTGCGTCCATACGTCATGCGGAGGCGGTGTGCTGGAGCGGCTGGAGCGGGAACTGATGCTGGTGGCCCGCCACCATGTGCTGACGCGCCGGGACAGCTCGGCCGAGCGGCTGGACAAGTCCGCGTATCTGCTGCTCGCGCGCCTCGACTCGGAGGGCCCGATGTCCATCGGACAGCTCGCCGACGCCTTCGCGCTCGACACCTCGACGGTCAACCGGCAGACCGCCGCCCTCCTGAGGGCCGACCTCGCCGAGCGCGTCCCCGACCCCGACGGCGGCCTCGCCCGCAAGCTCCGCATCACCGAAGAGGGCGCCAAACGGCTCGCGGCCGACCGCGCGTTCTACATCGCGGGCATCGACAGCGTCCTGACCGACTGGTCACCGCAGGACGTGGAACTCCTCAGCGACATGCTCGCCCGCTTCAACCGCAGCATCGAGTCCCGCGAAGGGCGGCAGTGGCCGCGGCCGTGAGACCGCGCTCGGCGGACCGTCCACGCGAGGGCGTACGGCCGGTCAGCCGAGCAGGGCCAGCAGACGGCCCGCCTGCCGCCGCGCCGTACCCGGCGGATTGCGCCGGGCGGCCGGGTCCTCCGAGGCCAGGTCCTCGAAGGACAGCAGGAACAGCCACACCAGCGCGATCAGCCGTCGGCAGTCCCGCAGCCGTACGGTCTCCGCCGCCGTCAGCTCGACGTGCGACAGGAACGCCGCGACGTCCAGCGGGTGTTCCACCCAGCTCGCCACATGCTCGGTGATCTCCGCCAGTTCATAGGCGCGGTCGCTGCGGCCGGAGTCCTCGAAGTCCACGACCCGCACACGCGAGCCGTCCCAGAGGTAGTTGGCGAGATTGCCGTCACCGGGGCCGAAGACCGCGGGCACGGCGGTCTGTTCCGTACGGTCCGGGCCCGACGCGTCCAGCCAGGCGAGGCCCGCGTCGACAGCGGCCCCCACGGCCGCGTCCACCCGTCCCCGCACCCGCGGCGCCCAACCGCGCAGCCGCGCGCCGAGTTCCGCCGGGCCTTCCGGCCGTACGGGCACCCGCGCGAGGACGTCGGCGGGCAGCGCGCTGTGCAGCGCGTTCACCGTCCGCGCGAGACGCGTCAGCCGCTCGCCGTCCAACGGCGCGCCCCGGAGCGGCGCTCCGGGCAGCAGGGACATCGAGACCACCGGCCCCGCGTCGCCCAGGTCGCAGGAGTACGGCCGCGGCGCCAGCCCCGGCGCGTGCCGGTCGAGCAGCGTCAACGCCCGCCACTCGCGCACGGCGCGCTCGTGGGCGGTGGCCGGGAACCGCTTGGTCACGCCGTCGGCCGCGAACGTCACGGCGTGCGTGCCCCACTGATGCGCGCCCATGGCAACCGATCCTGCCAGGCCCGCCGTTGGACCCGCCGGGAGGCGGCGCGGGAAACGCCGTGTGCGAAGTGCCGCCGCTCGCCGCTCGATTGATTTGGCAATCTCTTTACAACCCGGCGCCACCCCGCGTCGTCTCTCCCCTGCGAATCCCCTTACGGCCCGGCCGGCGCTCGTTCCGGAGCGCGGCAGCCGGGGGGAGAAGGGAAGACCGGACATGCGCATGAGTTCACTCGCCGTCGGCGCCGCCGCGTTCTCGACCGCGGCCAGTTTCGCCGTACTCGGAGCGTCCCCGGCGACCGCCGTCGCCCCCGCGAGCGACACATCGAGCACTCCGATGTGCGCCACCTCCCAGCTCACCGCGTCCCTCGGCGGTCAGGACGCCGGAGCGGGCAACCTCTACCGCTACCTGGTGCTGACCAACCACAGCGGCACCACCTGTCACCTCACCGGATTCCCCGGCCTGTCGCTGCTCGACGCGAGCGGCAAGCAGATAGGCGCGCCCGCCACCCGCGAGCACAACGGCTACGCGGCGGTCGTGCTGCGCCCCGGCGGCAAGGTGAGCGACACCATCCACACCATCAACCACCAGGGCACCTGCCTGCCGACCTCCACGAGCCTGCGGATCTACCCGCCGGGGAACAAGGCGTCGCTGGTCTTCGCGGGAAAGATCACCAACTGCGACAACCAGTTCTCCGTCACCCCGCTCGTCGCGGGCACCGGCGGCAACCCCTCCAACTCCGCGCCCGCGCCGACGCCCACCACCACGTCCTCCGGCTCCGGCTCGCAGGTCACCGCCGTACCCAGCGGCGCCCCCGACACCGGCCTCGCCGAGACCGCGCACTCCTCGGGCACCCACGACAAGGACACCCTCGCGCTGGCCGGCGCCGGTGTGCTGGCCGTCGGCGCCCTCGGCCTGGTCACCGGGATGCGCCGCAGGTCGCACGGCCGGGCACAGGACTGACCGTTGCCGACCGTCACCTCCCTCAGCCGTTCCGTCCCGGTACGGGCCTGGTGCGTGCTCGCCGCCGCCGTACTGGTGCTGCTGAGCGGCTGCCAGTCCGACCCGCCCGCTCGGGCCACCCCGGGCGGGACGGAGCGGACACCGTCCGCCTCGGCGTCCGCGACCTCGACGCCGTCGTCCCGCGGTACGGCCCCGGCGACCACCGGGGCCGTACCGCTGGCCCGCTCGGTCCCGGTCCGGCTGCGGATCGCGGCCATCGGCGTCGACACCCCGGTGATGTCACTGGGGCTCAACTCCGACGGCACCGTGGCCGTACCGCCGATCGAGGCGCGCTCGCCCGCGGGCTGGTACAGCGGCTCGCCGACGCCCGGCGTCACAGGACCCTCGGTGATCCTCGGCCACGTCACGGTCGGACAGTACGGCGACGGCGTCTTCCGCCACCTGTCCGAGCTCGCCGCCGGCGACCGGATCGAGATCGGCCTCAAGGACGGCGCCACGGCCGCCTTCACCGTCGACTCCGTCCAGACGGTCGCCAAAGCGCGATTTCCGACGGACCGCGTGTACGGGAACGTCGACCACCCCGCTCTGCGTCTCATCACCTGTGGCGGCACCCGGATCACCGGGAGCGGCTATCAGGACAACGTGATCGTCTACGCGTCCCTGTCGTCGGGAGCGGGAACCTGAACAGGACCCCGCACCCGTCCGCCGTCCGGACGCCCACCGCTCGTACGCACCGGACCTGGTCCGCGCGTACGTCCCCGGCGCCGGCCCCGATCCGGGGCCGGCGCGGGGCGGGCGGCGCCGGGCGGCCCGGGAGGTCTGCCCCGGCGCCACCGGGGCAGACGACGATCACCACGAGGACGACGAGTGAGGAGAGCGGCCATCCGGTCCCAAGAGCGCGCGGCCGCCGAGCTGTTCGAGGCCGTCTATCCGCGCCTGGCGGGCTGGTGCCGCCGTCTGGTGGACGACGACGGGACCGCGCACGAGATCGCGTCCGAGGCCTTCACCCGGCTGTGGGCGCGCTGGACCAAGGTCGAGGAGCCCAGCGGATACCTCTATGTGACCGCGGCCAACCTGGTCAGGGACCACTGGCGCAGACTGGAGCGGGAGCGCCGCGCCATGCGCCGATTCACCACGGAGGAAGCCGTGAAGGAGCAGCAGGACAGCAGCGACCCCTCGGTGCGCATGCTCGTCCAGTCCCTCCCGGAGCGACTGCGCGACCCGGCACTGCTGTACTACTACGCGGACCTGCCCGTACAGCAGGTGGCCGCGCTGCTCGGCCGGAACGAGGGCACGGTCAAGGCCGACCTGCACGCGGCCCGCGAACTGCTGCGCGCCAGGCTGGGGGAACACCATGACCGGACTGTCTGACGACGGTCCCGGCGGGGAGCCCTTCGACCCGCTGGAGCCGCTGCTGCGCCCGCCCGCGGTCTACCTGCCGCCGCCCGCGGGCTCGTTCGAGCTGATCCGCCGCCGCGCGGCCAGGCGCCGCCGCTCCCGCGCGATGGTCGGCGGCACGCTCGCCGCCGCCGTCATCACCGGTGCCTTCTACGTGGCCGGCACGCTCAACAGGGACGACTCGCAGGAGGTCGTCCCCACACCGGCCAACAGCAGCGGGCCCGTCACCACGGCCCCCGGACCGACGACCCCGCCCGTCGTGCCGCCGCCCGCGCCCACCCCGACGCGGACCACGCCCACCAAGGGCCCGGGCGACGGTACGACCGTCACGTCCGAGCCGTCAGGGACCACCCCGCCCACCTCGCCGACCAGCACCAGCACCGGCACCGACTCCGCCGCCACACCGCTGTGCACGGCCGCGCAGCTCACCGCCTCCCTCGGCGACGGCGACGCGGGCGCGGGCAACCTCTACCGCTACCTGCTGCTCACCAACCACAGCGATACGGTCTGCCATGTCACCGGCTTCCCCGGCCTGTCGCTGCTGGACGCGAACGGCAAGCAGATCGGCGCCCCCGCCACGTACCAGAATCTCCCGCACGGGCCCGTCGTGCTGCGGCCCGGCGAGTCCGCGAGCGACACCATCCACACCGTCAACCAGCAGGGGACCTGCCTGCCGACCTCCACGAGCCTGCGGATCTACCCGCCGGGCAGCAGGGCGTCGCTGGTCTTCCCGGGGAAGATCACCAACTGCGACAACGAGTTCGTGGTCACCCCCTTCACCGCGGGCGCGACGGGCAACCCGCCGTCCTGACGGGGACGGCGGGGGTCGGTCCGCGCCGACGCCGGCTCAGTGCACGTCCGGCGGGCTGGAGGTCGCGGGCGGCATCGAGTAGGTGGGGGACGCGGGGGAACCCGAACGGACGCCCGGCGGTTTGCTGGGCGGCATCGGCGCCGCGGTGATCAGCACCCTGCCGTACGCCGCCATCGCCGCCGCCATCACGAGCAGGATCATCAGCCAGCGCAGGTGCAGCCGGGCGGGGACGCTGAGCAGCCACGACAGCATCCCGCCGGACAGCAGCAGCCCGGAACGACTCCTGCGGTTGACGCCGCGACGGCTCATCGGCGCCCCCTTCCGCCGGTGGGCCGGGTATGGGGCAGAGTGCGTCCGATCTGGTCGCGGTAGCGCAGGAGTTCCAGCGGCATGTCGAAGGCGACGGCCGCCACGATCTGCGGACCGTACGCGGTCTGCCGGGAGTAGCGGACCAGGAAGCGGTCCGAGCGCATCGAGCCCGCCACGACCTCGGTGTCCGTGCCGAGCGCGGGGATGCCCACCGCCTGGATCCGGATGCCGTGCTGTTCCGACCAGAAGCGCGGCACCGGAGTGAAGCGCGCCGCGCGTCCGGGGCCGCGCAGCAACGAGTCGGCGGCGTGCTGCCCCATCTCCACGGCGTGGATGAGGTGTTCGACCCGGCGCGGCTCGGTGTCGAACCGGGGGTTGGGCCAGCGGGCCACGTCCCCGGCCGCCACCACATGCGGCGTGGTCCTGCCCCACTGGTCCACCGCGTGGCAGGTCGGCCCGCAGAGCACGCCGTCGGAGATCTCCAGACCGCTGCCCCGCAGCCACTCGGTACGGGGCTGGCCGCCGAGACCGAGCACCACGAAGTCGCAGTCGAGGACCGCGCCGTCGTCGAGCCGCAGCCGCAGCCCGTCGCCGTGGTCCTGCCAGTCGGTGATCTTCGTGCCGAGGCGGACGTCGACACCCGCGCGGCGCTGGAGCGAGCCGACCACCGCGCCGACCCTGGCGCCGAGCACCCGGCGCAGCAGCGGCGCGCTGTGGACGACGAGCGTCACGTCCATCCCGTTCTCCCGCGCGGTGCAGGCGAGTTCGCAGCCGATGAAGCCGCCGCCGAGGATCACCACCCGACGGGCGCGCGCCGCGTGCATCGCCCGCCGTATCGCCGCCGCGTCCTCGATCGTGCGGACGGTACGGACCCGGTCGCTGAACACCGGCGCCTCGGGCAGCCGCTTGGCGTCCACACCGGTCGCCACCACCAGCCCGTCGAACGGCAGATACTCCCCGCCGCGCAGTTCGATCGCGGACTTCGCCAGGTCCAGCCCCGTCATCCGGGTGTCGAGCAGCCAGTGCGCGTCCAGCGCCGCGTCCGCCCGGAAGGGTAACTGCTGTTCGGCGAGCCGGCCCGACAGATACTGCTTGGACAGCGGCGGACGGCTGTACGGCCGGTGCGGCTCCTCGCCGACCATCACCAACTCCCCGTCGAAACCGCGCTCCCTGAGTCGGGTCGCGGCGCTCAGCCCGGCGAGCCCGGCGCCCGCGACGACGATCCGCCGCAGGCTCGCCCGCGCCGCGGAGCCGCTGCGCAGCGGCCTCGCCGCCCGCCGCCCGATCGCGGCGGGACCGCCGGACGGGCTCTGCCCGCCGTGGACGGTGATGGCCTGCATCGGGCAACACCGCACCGCCTGGCGGGCCTTGGCCGCGTAGTCGGCGGGCACGCTGCGCGTGTAGTGCAGCGAACCGCTCTCGGCGATCCGGAAGACCTCGGGCGCCTCCTGCTGGCAGATGCCGTAGATGTGGCACCGGTTGTTGTCGACGCTGATCCGTACCGGCTCCGCCTCGGGCACCAGTACGGGCCTGGCGGGCGCGAACGACTCGGCGGCGATGGGGGCTTGGGGGAGCGGCGGCGCGGTGCGCGCGGCCGGGCGGCCCTGGTGGACGACGACCGGCGTGGTGGGCCGGGCGGCGGGCGTCTGACCAGGTGGCCAGGGCGCCGGGGGGACACGGCCCGGGGGAGGCGGCTGGATCATTCGGCGGCTCCCGGCCTGCCGAGGTAGGTGCGCTGTCTGAGCCGGGAGCGGGACGGGAAGGCGCGGATCAGGAAGGCCAGCAACACCGTGCCCGCGCCGGTGGCGATGCCGACCGACACCAGATTCAGATGGCGCGGCTCGGGGTGCACCAGGAAGACGTGCAGCCAGATCAACCCAAAGGCTGCATAAGCGAACTGATGAGTCCTCAGCCAGCGGTGGTAGCCCAGTCTGCGCTGGAGCCACACCGAACAGCCCACGGCGATGGCCAGTTCGGTGCCGAGGATGCCGAAGCCCACCGGGAGCCGCTGCACACCGCCGGTGAACGGCACCGTCAGCTCACGGCCGCCGATCCGCCAGACCGGCTGGTAGAGAAAGGTCGCGCCGTGCACGACACCGAAGATCATCGCGGAGAGCGCCAGCGTCATGTGCGCGCCGTAGAAGGTGGCCCGGTTGACCGCGTGCTGCAGGAATCTCAGCCGCAGCAGCACACCGAGGACGACGGTGGCCACCATCAGCACATACGCGATCAGAGCCGCGAGTCGCGCGATCTTGTGGACGCCCATGTCGTAGGGGACCTGCTTGTCGTACGCGTCCAGCGGGGAACCGGGGATGGGAGCGGCGGCGGAAGTGCCGCGCGCCAGGAGCAACCCCACCGTGAAAAGCACCAATACCGAGAAAAGCACCAGCAGAAGACGGGAAGCACCGCTGAGCGCGGGGGTCTTCTTACGGCTGTCGAATGCCGCGACCGTGACCATATCCTGTGACTCCTCGTATCGACGCGACTGCGACACGCGCAGGGCGAAGACCTGGGGCGATACCCGGAGCCGAGCTGTCCCGTTACCCTTTTGTGCATTCGCCGATGAATGCGGCAAAGGTGTTCGGGGCAGGCTTCTCTTCGGGCCCTTTCCCCTGAAGGACACGCTGCTTGGCGGCAGACGCTACACCAAGATTCGCGCGCGGTCGATGCATGGCCAACGGGCCCCGGGCTGGCTCGATATGACGCTAAATCACCATTGTGACGGCGAATCACCGGCCCGGATCGCGTAGCTCGCGTAAAGGCTTTGCGCGGCGATGGTGAATCACGAACCGGTGTACTGCGCGGCGAATGGTGAAGGACCGGGCCGGGCGCGGCTCAGCCCGCGCCGCCCGGACGGTCGGCCGTGCGGGGGAGCGGCAGGTCGCCGGTGAGGGAATTCTGGATCACCGGCGCGTACACGGCGATCAGCGACGGCGTGCTCGCGGATGCCAGCGGCTCGACGCGGATGATGTAGCGGGCCATGACCAGACCGATGAGCTGAGAGCCCAACAGGGCAGAGCGCAGCGCGCGTTGTGGCTCGGCCAGTGCCTGGGCCAGCGGGCCGAGCACTTCGCGGCCGAGGAATTCCCGCAGAATCCCGGCGGCCGTCTCGTGCGAGACCGCCGACCGGATCACCGCCAGCAGCGCGTCGTGCCGCTCGGCCGACTCCCACAGGCCGAGGACCGTCGTCAGCAGCCGCTCGCCCGAGGTGGCGGGATCCCCGGCGAGCACCGGCAGCAACTCCATCGGGCGCACCGCCTCGTGGACGGCGGCGGCGAACACCCCTTCCTTGGACCGGAAGAAGTGGTGCACGAGCGCCGCGTCGACCTTCGCTTCGCGGGCGATGCCGCGCACCGTCGTCCGCTCGTAGCCGTACTCGGCGAATTTCAGCCGCGCCGCCCGCAGGATCGCCTCTCTGCTGCCGCTGCGGCCCGGCCGTCGGCCGGGCCGTCCGGTGACCGCCTCTCCCATGACCGCCGCCCTGTCACGTAAATTCACCGTTCGGTGATTTATGAGAGTAGCCTCGGCGGGGTGAAACGCCAACCACCCGCCGGCCGTGCGCCGGCCACCGTCGGCGCCGCGGGCGCGGACCGCGTGCGGACCGGGCGCCGGTCCGGTCCGGCGCCGACGCGGCCCGGCCGCCCGCCGGGCGCTCGACACGCCTCGCCGAACCCGGAAGAATTACCCGCGAGGGTCGCTTGAAACCTCTTTGGGACGCAAACGGGCGACCTGTCCGCGAGGGGAGTTTATCGGCGCGCCGTGACCTGTGCGGCGGCTCGGGGCATTGCCCGAAAGGGCTATAGATTTAACTTTCAATCATAACGAGCTCAAATGTTCCATGTTGATGCTGGTCAGGCGTGCGTGCTAGAGTCGAAATAACGTGCTGTTTGCTGAAGGTCGGGGGCTCGATGCTTCAGGATGGGATCACGAGAGTTCTTCTCGTCGACTCCAGAGCGGTTTCCCGTGTGGGACTCAGTGTCCTGCTGAGCAGGGAAACCGATCTGGAAGTCGTGGGCGAGGTTGCCGATATTCGGCACGCTCTGCCCTGCGTGGCAAGGTTGTCTCCGCATGTGGTGATCATCGACGCGCTGGATGTGGCGCCGGATGTTCCGCATGCCATCCAGCAGCTCATCGTCGGCGGCGCCGACGGCTGCCCTAAGATATTAGCCCTGGTCCAGAGCCTGGAGCAGTGCGCTCAGCACTGGCAGGCGGCCGGTGCCAGGGGTGTGCTCGACAGTCAGGCGAGTCCGGAGCGGATCATCGCCGCTGTCCGGATGGTCGCCGCCGGTTACCGACTGGTGATTCCCACCGTCGGGGCCGCCACTGCCGCCGCCACCGCGGCGGCCATCACGCCGGAACCGCCGCAAGCGGAAACATCGGAGACCGATCTGGTGTCCAGTGGAATAACCCGGCGTGAGCGCGACGTGCTCCAGCTCATCATCCGCGGCTATTCGAACGCGGAAATATCAGAAGCACTTTTTCTGAGTGAGAGCACCGTGAAATCACACGTTCAGCGCATGCTGGACAAGCTGGCTCTGCGCAATCGAGTACACGCCGTTATATATGCTTATGAAAAAGGAATTGTCAGAGCCGGCGGCAATTTAGAATCTTTAGTCGGTACCAGTATGTGACACCATTTTCGCGACCTGGGAACGGTCTTTCTTGCCGTTCCCGGTTCGGGGTATCTCGTCGAAAAGGCTGAGGCTGTCGACGAGCATGTAGGTGGGGAGCCGTTCGGCGCTCCACCGCTTGAGCGCGAGCAGGCCCGGAGCGCTGTCCGGGGCCGGGACCACCACGGCGTGCAGCCGTGCCGTGAGCCCGGTCCCGAGCACGACCACGGCCACGTCCCTGACCTGCGGGTGCAGGCTCAGGACGCTCTCGATCTCGCCCAGCTCCACCCGGTTGCCGCGGATCTTCACCATGTGGTCGCGGCGCCCCAGGTACTCCAGCATGCCCGCGTCGTCGTACCGCACGAGGTCGCCGGTCGCGTACGTGCCGCTCTGCGGCGGATGGCCCCAGTACCCGAGCATCACCGTGGGGCCGGAGACCAGCAGTTCCCGCCCCGCCTGGCCCGCGACCTCGGGGCCCAGCTCCAGGGTGTCGCCCGAGCAGACCGCGCCGATCGGCAGGGCGCCCGCGCGGTCGAGATCGGCGGCGCAGACTTCGTACGACGTACAGACATTCGTCTCGGTCGGGCCATACCAGTTGAGCAGCCTGACGTCCTGCCACGCCGCGCGCAGCCGCCGCACATGGGCGATCGGGAACGCCTCGCCCGCGAAGACGCAGGCCCGCAGCGCGCGCGGCGGCGGCCCGTCCAGCAGCCCGCCCTTGGTGATCATCAAGGTGAGCGCCGACGGCACCGAGTACCAGACGGTGATCGCGTGCTCGTCCATGAAGCGGACGAGCTGGGCCGGCGCGTAGGCCAGCGCCTCGGGCACCAGATGGACGCTGGCGCCCGCCAGGAACGCCGCGTAGAGGTCGAAGACCGACAGGTCGAAATTGAAGGGCGCGTGGTTGGAGAGCCGGTCCGAGGGGACCAGCCGCAGATCGGCCGCCGCCCACCGCACGAATGCCAGCGCGTTGAGGTGGCTCAGGCACACACCCTTGGGCTCACCGGTCGAACCCGACGTGAACAGGATGTACGCCGGATCGTGCTCCGAGCCCTCGACCGGCGACGGTACGGGCTGGCCCTCGCCCGTCGCCAGCAGGTCCGCGAAGGTACGGCAGGGCGCCGCGTCCCAGCCCGCGTCGGCCGCCGCGTCCGCGCCGTCCTCGTCGGTCACCACCAGCGCGGGGGCGCAGGCCGCGACGATCCGCGCCAGCCGCGACGGCGGGTTCGAGGACGCCACCGGTACGTAGACCGCTCCGCCACGCAGGCACGCCTGCATCAGCGCCACGACGTGCAGGCTCTTCGCGCTCCACAGCACGACCCGGTCGCCCGGCCGCACCCCGCTCGCGGCCAGCGCCGCGCCGTAACGCGCCGCGAGCGCGTCCAGTTCGCCGTAGGTCAGCCGTCCGTCGACGGCGTCGACCGCGAGTGAATCCGGCGCCCTGCGGGCGGCGGCGGTGACGAATTCGTGCAGCCTCACAGTCCCAGCTCCTTCGCGACGAGCTCCTTTTGGATCTCCGAGGTACCGGAGAACAGCACGCTCGGCACCGCGTCCCGCAGTGCCGCCTCCACACCCGACTCCGACCGGTATCCGCGACCGCCGAGAATCCGTACGGCGTCCAGCGCGCTCTGCACCGCGGCCTCGGAGACGGCGAGCTTCGACAGCGCCACCGGCAGGGTCGCCCTGCCGCCGCGGTCCATCTCCCAACAGGCCCGGTAGAGCAGGAGTCTGGCGCTCTCCAGCCGCAGCTTCATGTCCACGATGCGGTGCGAGACCGCCTGGAAGCCGGAGATGCGGCGGCCGAACTGCCGCCGCTCGCGGGCGAATCGGACGCACTCCTCGACCAGCCGGTCCATCAGGCCCAGATAGCCCGCGAAGAGGCAGGCACGCTCCCAGCCCATGGACGTCTGGAAGATCGTCGCGCCCATCCCCTCGACGCCCAGCACCTGGTCGTCGGGGACGAAGCACTCCTGGAAGGTCACCGTGCCCGCCAGGCAGGAGGACAGACCCATTTTCTCGAAGGGCTCACCGCGCAGCACCCCGGGGGCGTCGGCCGGCACGACGAAGGCGGTCTGGCCGAGGTGTCCCGAGTCCGGGTCGCTGGTCGCGTACGTGACCAGGACGTCGGCGGCCGGGCCGTTGCTGACGAAGCTCTTCTCGCCGTCCAGGACGAATCCGCCGGGCACTTCGGTCGCCGTCACCCGCAGCCGCGAGACGTCGGAGCCGGACTCCGGCTCCGTCATGGCGTTGCCCGCGATCATCCGGCCGGACGCCAGCTCCGGCAGGAAGCGCTTCTTGAGGTCCGCGCTGCCGAACTCCGCGATCGGCACGGCGCAGGCGAAGAGGTGGGCGCTGGCCGCGAAGACCAGCCCGGTGTCGTGGCAGCCGCGGCCCACGGCCTCGATGACCCGCGCGGTGTCGAGCGCGCCGAGGCCGTCCCCGCCGTACTCGGCGGGAAGGCAGGCGCCCAGGGCGCCGATCCGGCCGAGTTCCCGCCAGTCGGACCGTTCACCGGGGCGCCGCGGACGGTCCGCGGGGAACGCGTCGGCGGCCCGGCGGACGGTCTCCTCGTACCGCGCGGTCTGCTCGGTGCTCCAACTGAAGTCCACGCTGGCTCCTGCATCGGGAGGGGGGAGGGAGGGAGAGACGGAAGGTGGGGTGCTGCGCTCGGGGCTCGGGGCTCAGGGCTGGGGCTCGGGGCCGAGGGCTCCGCGCTCAGGGCTCAGGGGTCGCGGATCACATCGCGCCGACCGTGAGCAGGTCCGCCAGCGCGGAGCGCAGTTCGGCGCTGGCGAGCATCATGTGGCCGCCCCGCACGGTGGTGACCCGGCACGGCCCGGTGGTCTCCGCCGCCCACGCGGCCAGCCCCGGCGCGTCCACCACCGGGTCCAGGTCGCCGGCGAAGACATGCACCGGGCAGGACAGCGGCGGCAGTTCGGTGGGACGGCGGTAGGTCTCCGTCATCCGCAGGTCGGCGCGGAGCGGCGGAAGGAACAGGTCGAGCAGTTCAGGACTGTCCTCGACGGCGGGCAGCGCGCCCTCCAACGTCCGCAGGCCGCTCAGCAGTTGGGCGGGCGGCGCGTTGTGCAGCGGCGGCAGCGCGTGCGGGGTGCGGGGCGAATTGCGTCCCGAGACGATCAGGGCGGCGGGCGGCCCGACCAACTGCGAAAGCCGATGGGTCAGTTCGAAGGCGACCACGGCGCCGAAGCTGTGCCCGAACACCGCGTAGGGTCCCTCGATACCGGGTGCCAGCTCGGCCGCGAGGGTACGGGTCAGCGTGCCGATGTCCTGGGCGAGCGGTTCGCGCCTGCGGCTGCCGTGGCCCGGCAGGTCGACCGGGCGGACCCGCGCCACCTCGGCGAGGCCGGGCCGCCACGCGTGGTACATCACCGCGCTGCCGCCGGCATGGGGCAGGCACAGCAACTGGGGCCGTAGGGCGGGAAGCAGCACGGCCGCGGACCTCCTGTGATCGGGCGCACCGGATGGTCCCTCGATCCTCGCCGTTGCGGCGGCACGGGGCCACGGCCGTGAGTACTCATCATTAATGAGGACCCGCACGGGAAGCGGAAGCGGCGCCTCCCCCGTAAGTACGCACTTCGGGGCGTGTGTGCGCGGGCGTAATTCATCAGGTCTGGTGAAGTCCTCCGGCGGCGCCCGTAGCTACGTTTGGGGCCCTGGCCGAGCCGACCGCGACTTCGTGGAGTCGGGGGTTCCGCCGTGTCAACCCCGGACTCCGGAAGGTCGCTACGCATGTCCGACAGTTCTGATCCGCAGCTCGGCTACGACGAAGTCCTCGCGGAGCTGAAGGAGTTCGTCGAAACGCGATTCCTGCCCGAGGGCGAGGAGGGAATCGAGCCCGATTCCCCGCTGCTCCAGCTCGGAATCCTCACGTCGCTGAACACCACCGAGCTGATCGCCCATATCCACGACAGGTACGGGCTGTTCATGCCGCCCGAGTACATCGTCGGCAGGAACTTCAAGAGCCTGGACGCCATCAGCAAGCTCGTGGTCCGGATCCAGACCGACCCCGCCGCCATGGCCTGACGCTCTGTCCGACGCCGCTGTGCCGCCGCCGCTTTGACGCGGACGCGAACCGCCCGACCGGAAGCGCGGCCCGTGCCGAGGCAGGGCCCGTCCGATCCGACTCAAGAGGAGCAGTCTTGTCCGCAGTCGACTATGACATCGGGATCATCGGTGGAGGCCCGGCAGGCTCCACCGCGGCCTCATACCTGACCAGGGCCGGACTCACCGTCGCGGTCTTCGAGGGGGAGACCTTCCCCCGCGAGCACGTCGGCGAGTCACTGGTGCCCGCCACCACCCCCGTACTGCGCGACATCGGCGCGCTCGACCTGGTCGAGCAGGCCGGATTCCCCCGCAAATTCGGCGCGGCCTGGACGTCCGCGGCACCGGCCGGCATCCCCACCATGGGCTTCGGCGGCCTCTCGCACGGCCTCGGCGCCGCCGAGATCGAATTCGACGAGCGCGACCAGCCCGGCGTCCTCCAGTCCCACACGTACCACGTGGACCGGGGCAAGTTCGACCAGCTCCTGCTCCAGCACGCCGCCTCCTGCGGCGCGAAGGTCTTCGAGAACACCCGCATCGGCAGCGTCGACTTCTCCGGCGAGCACCCGGTGATCCACCCCGTCCGCGACAAGGACACCGGTGTCACCGTCCGCATGGTCGTGGACGCCAGCGGGCGCGGCACGATGCTCGGCCGCCAGCTCAAGCTCAAGGTCCCCGACCCGGTGTTCAACCAGTACGCGGTGCACACCTGGTTCGACGGCCTGGACCGCACGGCCCTCTCGCACGACAAGAAGAAGGCCGACTACATCTTCATCCACTTCCTGCCGCTGACCGACACCTGGGTCTGGCAGATCCCGATCACCGACACCATCACCAGCGTCGGCGTCGTCACGCAGAAGAAGCACTTCACCGCCTCCAAGGACGACCTGGAGGGCTTCTTCTGGGAGTGCGTGGGAAGCCGCCCCGAACTGCGCGCCGCGCTCGAGGACTCCGAGCGCGTACGCCCCTTCAAGGCCGAGGGCGACTACAGCTACGGCATGAAGGAGATCACCGGCGACAACTTCGTGCTGATCGGCGACGCCGCGCGCTTCGTGGACCCGATCTTCTCCAGCGGCGTCAGCGTCGCGCTCAACAGCGCCCGCATCGCGACCAAGGACATCATCGCGGCGGCGGAGGCCGGGGACTTCAGCAAGTCCCGCTTCACCGAGTACGAGCGGACGCTGCGGCGCGGGGTGAGCAACTGGTACGAGTTCATCTCCATCTACTACCGGCTGAACATCCTGTTCACCGCCTTCGTGCAGGACCCCAGGTACCGGCTCGACGTCCTCAAGATGCTCCAGGGCGACGTCTACGACGACGACGAACCGCGCGCGCTCGCCGCGATGCGGAAGATCGTCGCCACGGTCGAGAACGATCCCGACCACCTCTGGTACAAGCACCTGGGCAGCCTGTCCGCGCCCTCAGCGGCGGCGCTGTTCTGATGACCGATCAGGCCCCGGAGGCGGTGGCGATCATCGGTGCCGGCTGCCGCTTCCCGGGCGGCGTGGCGGACCTGGCCGGATTCTGGCGGGTGCTGCGGGACGGCACGGACGTGATCACCGAGATCCCGCCGTCCCGCTCCGACCTCGCCCGGCACTACGACCCGGACCCCGACGCGCCAGGCCGGACGTACACGCGCTGGGGCGGTTTCATCGAGGACGAGACGCGTTTCGACGCGGAGTTCTTCGGTATCGCCCCGCGCGAGGCCCGGCAGATCGACCCGCAGCAGCGGATGCTCATCGAGGTCGCCTGGGACGCGCTGGAACACGCCGGGATCGTCCCCGGCAGCCTCGCCGGCACCCGTACCTCCGTCTTCTCCGGCGGCCTGAGCGTCGACTACTTCCTGCGGCACTCCCGCGAGGCGGGCGTCCGCGGCATCGACCCCTGGTACGCCTCGGGCAAGGAGGCCAGCTTCGGCCCCGGGCGGCTGTCGTACCTGCTCGGCCTCAACGGCCCGAGCGTGGCGCTGAGCACCGCCTGCTCCTCGTCGCTGGTCGCCGTGCACCTCGCGCGGCAGAGCCTGCTCACGGGGGAGTCCGACACCGCGCTGGTCGGCGGCGTCAATCTGCTGCTCTCCGCCGAGCTGACGGTGTTCATGTCCAAGGTCGGCGCCATGGCCAAGGACGGGCACTGCAAGGTCTTCGACGCGGCGGCCGACGGAATCGTCCGCGGCGACGGCTGCGTGGTGCTCGTCCTCAAGCGGCTGACCGACGCGCTCGCCGACGGCGACCGCGTGCTGTCCGTGATCCGCGGCTCCGCCGTCAACCACGACGGGCACAGCGCGGGACTGACCGTGCCCAGCGCCGCCGCCCAGCAGTCGCTGCTGCGGGACGCCCTGGCCGCCGCGGACGTACGACCCGACGAGATCGGCTACGTCGAGGCGCACGGCACCGGCACCCCGCTCGGCGACCCCATCGAGATGAGCGCGCTCGCCCGGATTCTCGGCGAAGGACGCGACGCGGAACACCCGCTGCTGGTCGGCTCGTTGAAGACCAACTTCGGGCACACCGACGGCGCGGCGGGCGCGGCCGGGCTCCTCAAGGCGGCACTGGCCGCACAGCACGGCGAGATCCCCCCGCATCTGCACCTGGACCGGCTCAACCCCGGTATCCGCTGGGACCGCTGGCCGGTGCGGGTGCCGACGGACCTCACCGCGTGGCCGGACGGCGGCGGGCGGCGACTGGCCGGCGTCAGCGCCTTCGGGCTCAGCGGAACCAACGCCCATGTGATCGTCGAGGCACCGCCAGCGGTCGCCGCGCCCGCCGAGGCGGCACAGGACCGGCCGTCCCGGCTGCTCCTGCCGGTCTCCGCGCGCTCCGGCGCCGCGCTGCGCGAACTGGCCCGTGCGCACCGCGACCGGCTGCTCGACCAGCCGGAGGCCGAACTGGCCGCGTACGTCACGGCGGCGGGCACCCGGCGCACCCAGCACCGCGAGCACCGCATCGCCGTCACCGGCAGGACGGCCGCCGAACTCGCCCAGGAACTCGGCGCGTTGCTGGAGACGTCTCGCGACACAGCCGTGCCGGACCTGGCGGCGGAAGAGCGAGGCGGCGCGCAGTGGGGCGGCACGGACGCCGGGGACTTCGGCGACCCGGGCGACTCGGGCGACGACCTGCCGCAGGTCTGCTTCGTCTTCTCCGGGCAGGGCGGCCAGTGGACGGGCATGGGCCGCGAACTGCTGGCCCACGAGGACGCCTTCCGGACCGAACTGACCCGCGTGGACGAGCTGATCGCCGCGGAGGCGGGCTGGTCGGTGATCGGCGAACTGACCGCGGACGCCGAGCACTCCCGGCTGACCCGGACCGAATTCGCCCAGCCCGTCGTCTTCGCCGTGCAGGTGGCCGCCGCCGCGCTCTGGCGCTCCTGGGGCGTGGAGCCCGCCGCCGTCATCGGGCACAGCATGGGCGAGATCGCCGCCGCCCACGTGGCGGGCGCCCTCACCCTCACCGACGCCGTACGCGTCATCGTGCACCGCGGACGCCTCCTCCAACGGGCCGAGGGCGGCGGCCGGATGGCCTCCGTGGCCCTCCCCGAAGCCGACCTGCTGCCGCTGCTCGCCGCACACGGCGACGACGTGACCGTGGCCGCCGTCAACGGTCCCGCGAGCACCGTCGTCTCCGGACGCACCGAGGCCGTCGAGGCCCTGGGCGCCGAACTGGCCGAGCTCGGCCACGGCTACCGCGCGATGCCCGGCGAATACGCCTTCCACAGCGCGCAGATGGCGCCCTACCAGGACGAACTCGTCGCACTGCTCGGCGAGATCACCCCGGCGAAGCCGCGCGTGCCGGTCCACCTCACCTGCGAGCCGGGCGCCGATGGCCCCTTCGGCGCCGACTACTGGGGACGCAACCTCCGCCAGCCGGTCCGCTTCTCCGCCGCGCTCGGCCGCGCGCTCGACGCCGGTCACCGCCTCTTCGTGGAGCTGGGCCCGCACCCGGTGCTCGCCCAGCCCGTCGTCCAGAGCCTCGAGGACCGGGGAGTCGACGGGCTCGTCGTCCCCACCCTGCGCCGCGACACCGACGACGTCGCCACCGCGCGCACCTCGCTGGCCAGGCTGTACGCCGCCGGGGTCGACATCCGCTGGCCCGAGGTCAATCCGGGACCCACGTCCGTCACTGACCTGCCCGGCTACCCGTGGCAGGGCGACAAGCTGTGGTTCGACATCCCCGCGCCCGACGCGAACGCCAATGCCGACACCCTGCCGCAACTGAACGCACTGCACGGTGAGTTGAAGCTGTACGACGAGGCCGGGCGGCTCGTCGCCGAGACCGTGGGGCTGCGCCTGAGCACACCGGGCGCGCCGCTGTCCGAGACGGCGCCGCCCGCCCTGCCCGCGCCGGTGGACGCCGCTCCCGCCACCGCTCCGGCGACCCCGGCGCGCCCCAGCCGCGACCAGCTCGCCGACCTGGTCGCGGACGCCGCCGCGGAGGTGCTGGGGCTGGCCTCCGGCACCACCGTGGCGCGCGGTCGCGGCTTCACCGACCTCGGCATGGACAGCCTCGGCGCCGTCGAGCTGTGCAAGGTGCTGGAACGGTCCGTGCCGCTGAGGCTGCCGAAGACCGCGGCCTTCGACCACCCCACCGTGCGGCGGTTCGCCGCCTACCTCGACGGCCTGCTCGGCGACGCCCCGGCTCCCGCGCCCGCCGTGGCCCGTACGACCGACGCGGCGGCCGTGTCCCGTACGACCGACACGCCCGCGGCTCCGGCCGCGCCGACCGGCACACCCGGCGCGCCCGAGCCGATCGCCGTCATCGGCGTCGGCTGCCGCTTCCCCGGCGGCGCCGAGGGCCCGGACGCCTACTGGCGGCTGCTGACCGCGGGCCGCGACGCCGTACGCCGCGCCCCCGACGGCCGCTTCGACGACCCGCGCGTGTGGTGGGGCGGCTTCCTGGACGACGACCCGGCGGGCTTCGACGCGCCGTTCTTCCGGATCCCGCCGCGCGAGGCCAAGGTGATGGACCCGCAGCAGCGGATGTTCCTCGAAGTGGCCTGGGAGGCACTGGAACACGCGGGCGTCCCGCCGACCTCGCTCGCCGAGTCCCGCACCGGGGTCTTCCTCGGCATGAACTCCACCGACTACGCCCAGATCGTGGGCAGCCACCCCGACAACGTGGACGCCTTCTACGGCACCGGCACCTCCTTCAGCGCCGCCGCCGGCCGCCTGTCGTACCTGCTCGGCATGCGCGGCCCGAGCCTGGCCGTCGACACCGCCTGCTCGTCCTCGCTGGTCGCGGTGCACCTCGCGGTGGCCAGTCTGCGCTCGGGCGAGAGCGACCTCGCGGTCGCCGCGGGCGTCAATCTCATCCTCGGCCCCACCATCCACCGGGCCAGCGACGCCGCCGGGGCCCTCGCGGCCGACGGCCGGTGCAAGACCTTCGACGCCACCGCCGACGGATACACGCGGGGCGAGGGCTGCGGAGCCGTCATCCTCAAGCCGCTGTCCGCCGCCCGGCGCGACGGCGACCGGGTCCTGGCGCTGATCCTCGGCTCGGCCGTCAACCAGGACGGCGCCAGCAGCGGCTTCACCGCCCCCAACGGTCCCGCGCAGGAGACACTGCTGCGCGCCGCACTCGCCGACGCCCGCGTCGGCGCCGACGACATGGACTACGTCGAGGCGCACGGCACCGGCACTCCGCTCGGCGACCCGATCGAACTGCGGGCGCTCGGGGCGGCGTTGGCCGGACGGACGACCCAGCAGCCCTGCCTGGTCGGCTCGGTGAAGACGAACATCGGCCACCTGGAAGCCGCGTCCGGCATCGCGGGACTCATCAAGACCGTCCTGGCCCTGCGGCACGAGACGGTGCCCGCGCACCTGCACTTCACGCGGCCGAGCCCCGACATCCCCTGGGACGAACTGCCCCTGGACGTCCCGACCGAGGCCCGCCCGTGGGCCCGCGGCGAGCGCCGCAGGGTCGCCGGGGTCAGCGCCTTCGGCTTCAGCGGCACCAACGCGCACATCGTGCTCGCCGAGGCCCCCGCGACCGACGCCTCCGGCGCATCCGACGTCCCCGATGCTTCCGGCATCTCCGACGCGGACGACGGCGCGGCCCTGACCGCCCGCCTCCACGTCCTGCCGCTGTCCGCCGCGTCCCCCGCCGCACTGCGCGACCGGGCCGCCGCCCTGCGCTCACTGCTCACCGCCGAGCCGGACGGCGACACGACACGGGACGCGCACGGCGCGGAACCGGCCGCCGTGGCGCGGACCCTGGCCGTACACCGCTCCCACCTCGACCACCGGCTGGTCGTCGTGGGCCGCGACCGCGCCGCGCTCGCCGAACGACTGACCGCCGTCGCCGACGGTGACAGCGTCCCCGGCACCGTCCTCGGCAAGGCCGCCGCACGCGCACGCGGACCCGTCTTCGTCTTCTCCGGACACGGCTCCTACTGGCCCGCCATGGGCCGCTCCCTGCTGGCCGCCGACCCGGTGTTCCGGGACGCGATCGCGGACTGCGACGCCGCGCTCGCCCGCCACCTGGACTGGTCGGTGCGCGAAGCGCTGGAATCCGCGCGCGAGCCTTCGAACGAACTCGACCAGCAGATCATGCTCTTCGCCACCCAGTACGGCCTGACGGCGAGCTGGCGCGCCCTGGGCGTCGAGCCCGCCGCCGTACTCGGCCACAGCATGGGCGAGGTGTCGGCCGCCCTGTGCGCGGGCGCGCTCGACCTGGCGCAGGCCGCGGAGATCATGGTGCGCCGCACCCACCTGCTGCGGGCCCTGGTCGGCCAGGGCGGCATGGCCGTGGTCGGCCTCGACGCCGACCGCACCGAGGACGAACTGGCACCGTACGGCGACCGGTTGTGCGTCGCCGTGGTCAACAGCCGACAGTCGACGGTGGTGTCGGGAGAGACGACCGCACTGGAGGAACTGGGCGCCCGAATGCGCGCGCGCAACGTGTTCTTCCGTGCGGTCAACGCCGGCGGCCCGGCCCACAGCCCCTGGGCCGAGCCGCTGCGCGAACAGCTTGTACACGCCCTGACCGGCCTGGCCCCGGCCGCCCCGCGCCTGCCGATGTACTCCTCGGTGGACGGCGCCCCGCTCGCCGCCGACACCCCCCTGGACGCCGCCTACTGGGGCCGGAACCTGCGGCAGACCGTACGGTTCGCCGACGCCGTACGCGCAGCGGCGGCGGACGGACACGACACCTTCGTGGAGCTGTCCGCGCACCCCATCCAACTCGTGCCCATCGAGCAGGAGTTGCGGGCCGCGGGCACCGACGGACTGTTCGTGCCGTCACTGCTGCGCGACCAGGACGGCCCGGAGTCGCTGCTCACCGGGCTCGGCGCCCTGCACGTCGGCGGCCAGGCCGTGGACTGGCCGCGGCTGCACCCCGGGAACGGCCCGCTCGCCGAGATGCCGACCTACCCGTGGGAGCACAAGCGGTACTGGGTCGACCAGCGCGACGCCGCCCCCGCGAACAAGGGCGCCCACCCGCTGCTGACCCGCGACGTCCGCACCCCGTCGGGCCGCGTCGTGGAGACGGACCTCGACGCCCGTACCGCCACCCGGCTCGGCGCCGAACCCGTGGGCGCCGCGCTGCGGGTGCCCGGCGCCACCTGGCTGGAGCTGGCCGTCGCCGCGGCCGGGACCGCCTTCGGCCCCGGCCGCCCCGTCCGCCTTGAGGACATCACCCTCGACCGCCCCCTGCTGGTCCCGGCCGACGGCTCCGTCACCACCCAACTCACCCTGGAACGGGCCGCGTCGGGCGACCGGCCGGGTCTGGCGCTCACCTTGTGGGAGTCCGCCACCGACACCGCGCCGCGCCCCCGCCGCCTCGTCTCGGGCCGCGCCCTGCCAGGACGCGCGCCGTCCGACACCGCTGCGGACGCCCCGCCGCACCCGCGCGGCCCGGTCGACGAGGCCCTGCGCGCCTGGGTAGCCCGGCACGCCACCGGGGACTGCGCGCCGACCCCGGAATCGGCCCGGACCGCCGACGGCCGCATCGAACTCGAACTGCGGCTGCGCCCGGCCACCATGCGCTGGCACCTCGCCCCCGACCTCCTCGAACTCGCCCTGCGGCTGCCCGCGTTCCTGCTGTCCGCCGACCCCGCCGACCCGGTGCCGCTCCCCGCCTCCCTCGACAGCCTCACCCTGTACGCGGCCCCCGACGACCGCGTCCTCGTCACCGCCGCCCTGCGCCCCGACACCGCGGGCGACCCGACCGCCGACATCCGCCTGACCACCCCCGAGGGCCGGCCGCTCGCCGAGATCACCGGCCTGCGCCTCGCCCCGCCGCGAGGCCGCGTCCTCAACCAGGAGGAGACCGCGCGCCTCACCACCAGCCTGTACGTCCTCGGCTGGCAGGAGCGCCCGCTGACGGTCCGTCAGCCCGAGCAGCGGCCGGCCGAAACCCCGGCTCGGCTCGAAGCCGGGACTCCGCAGCGCGGCTTGACCGCCCATGTCCCCGCCCAGCGGGACGGCCTCGGCGCATCGCGGACCGACGACGACCCGTCCACAGCCGCCGGGGGAGCGGGGGCGCCCCTGACCGGGCCCGTCACCGTCGTCCTCGCCGACCGCGGCGGCGTCGCCGAAGAACTGGCACGGGCACTGGCCGCACAAGGCCGGCCCACGACCCTGCTGGCGGCCGACGGCGAGCCCGACGCCGTACGGCAGCGACTCGCCGACGCGCTGCGGGAGTTGCGCACCGGGCCCGGCTGCCGGGACGTCGTGCACCTCGGGGCGCTGGACCTGCCGGAGCGGGACGAGCCCGACCCCCTCGCCGTGGCCGACGCGTGCGCGGGGGTGACGGCGGTCGCCTCCGTGACGGCGGCGGTCGGCAGCGGCGCACGCGTGCTGTATGTGACGCGGGGCGCGGTCGCGGTGGACGAGCTGGAACTGCCCGCCGCCGCACAGGCACCGCTGCGGCAGTCCGCGATCGTCTCCGGCGTGGAACGCCCCACCGCCTGGGGCGCCGCGCTCGACCTGGACCCGCTGACCTCGGGTGTGGCGGAGGACGCGGCGGCCGTCGCGGCCGAACTGCTCGCCCACGGCGCCGACCGCGCCGGAGGCGAGGACGTCGAGGACCAGATCGCGCTGCGCGCGGGACGCAGGCTCACCGCCCGGGTGCTGCGCGCCCCGGCCCCGCCGCCGCTGTTCGAGCCGGTCGAACTGGCCGCCGACCGCAGCTATCTGGTGGCGGGCGCGGAAGGACCGCTGCCCGACCGGGTGGCCGCCTGGCTGACCGCGCGCGGCGCGGGCCGCACGCTGGTCGTGCCCCGCGTGGAGGACGCCAAGCAGGCGACCCGGCTGATCGAGGACGAGGCCGCGGCCGGACACCCCGTCGCGGGCGTGATCTGGCTCGGCGTCGGCTGGAATCTGCCGATCGACCAGGAGCCGACCGCCGCCGCGATCGCCGAGGCGGTCGAGGACCGTGCCCGCGGCGCGTGGCTGCTGCACCAAGCAGCGCTCGACACGCGTACCGACCTGGACCTCTTCCAGGTGTGGGGCACCGTGGCGTCGGCCTGGGCGGCGATCGGGGCGGGCGTACAGGCCCCGGTGGACGCGCTGCTCACCGCCCTCGCCGGGCACCGGCGCGCCCTGGGCCTCCCGGTCTGCGCCATCGCCTGGGCGCCCTGGCTCGACGTGGATCTGCTGGACCGCGACAGCGCCAACCGGCTGACGCGCAGCGGCATGCGCCCGCTCCCGCCCGGCATCGCCGTGGAACTGCTCGACCGGATCACCGCGGCCGGCCTGACCGGCGCCGCCGCGGCCGACGCCGACTGGGGCCTGCTGCTGCCGCTCTACCAACAGGCCCGCCCCTGGCCGCTCTTCGACGCCCTGGCCGCCGAGGCGGCGGCTGCGCCCGGTGACTCCGGCGCGCTGCTGGACAAGCTGCGCTCACTGCCCGACGCGGCGCGCGGCGATCTGCTGCTGGAGTGCGTCCTGGAGGAGGTGGCGGTGGTGCTCGGCCTGGACGGACCCGGCGAACTGGAGCCCCGGCAGGGCTTCTTCGAGCTGGGCCTGAACTCCATCACGGCGCTGGAGATGAAGGTACGGCTGGAGCGCCGCTTCGGCAGCGCGCTCCCCGCGACCCTCGCCTTCGAATACCCGACGGGCGACGCCGTGGCCGGATTCCTCGCCGCCGAGGTGGTCGGCGGATCGGGCGACGAGCGGTCTGACGCGCCGCAGCCCGCCGCCGACAGCGCCACCCGTACCGAAGACACCGGACGCGCAGAGAACGCCGCGACCACCGGACGCGCCGAAAGCGCCGATGGCACCGCGGACAACGCCACCGTCACCGGCGACCTCACCGATGAAGACGACTACGACGACCCCGACGACGCGGACCTCTTCGCCCGTCTGGACGCCGAAGTCGCCGCCGTGAACGCCCTCATCGAGGGAGACAAGCGATGAACCAGCCCACCGACGGTGCCGGACCCCGCACATCGGACCGTACGCCGGAGCGCGCACCGGACCAACGGTCCCGCCTCGCCCAAGCATTGGAGACCATCGGGCGGCTGCGCACGATGGTCGAGGACCAACGGGCCGCGCTGCACAGCCCGGTGGCCGTCATCGGCGTCGGCTGCCGCTTCCCCGGCGGCGCCGACTCGCCCGAGCGCATGTGGGACCTGCTGCGCGACGGCGTGGACGCCATCGGCCCCTTCCCGCGCGACCGTTGGGACACCGACCCGTACTACGACCCCGACCCCGAGGCGCCCGCGAAGGCGTACGTCGTGGAAGGCGGGTTCCTGGACAGCGCCGACACCTTCGACGCGCAGCTCTTCGGGATCGCGCCGGGCGAAGCACTCGGAATGGACCCCCAGCAGCGGATCG
The DNA here is from genome assembly GCF_044749865.1 of Streptomyces sp. NPDC088910. NCBI lineage: Bacteria > Bacillati > Actinomycetota > Actinomycetes > Kitasatosporales > Streptomycetaceae > Streptomyces > Streptomyces sp. NPDC088910. Next base: position 12,139 of record NZ_JBIVIV010000005.1, on the reverse strand, counting down.
CGCTCGAAGTCGCCTGGGAGGCGCTGGAGCGGGCCGGCATCCCGCACGACTCGCTGGACGGCTCACGCACCGGCGTCTACATCGGCGCGAGCACCAGCGACTACGTACGGCTGCGGCAGCAGTACGGGGACCCGGCCGCGATCGACGGCTACCAACTCCTCGGCGAGAACAGCTTCATCGCCGGACGCATCGCGCACACCTTCGGGCTGCGCGGACCCGCGCAGGTCGTCGACACCGCCTGCTCCTCCTCACTGGTCGCCGTCCACCAGGCGTGCCAGGCCCTGCGCCTGGGCGAGACCGATCTGGCACTGGCGGGCGGGGTCAACGTGATCCTGTCCCCGTACGGCTTCGTGCTGGTCAGCAAGGCCGGGGCGGTCTCGCCCGACGCCCGCTGCAAGGCGTTCGACGCCTCCGCCGACGGCTACGCACGCGGCGAGGGCTGCGGTCTGGTGGTGCTCAAACGGCTCAGCGACGCCGTGGCCGACGGCGACCGGGTGCTCGCCGTCATCCGGGGCAGCGCCGTCAACCACGACGGCCACGCCAGCGGCATCTCCGTACCCAGCGGCAAGGCGCAGCAGGAGGTCATCCGCGCGGCCCTCGCCGACGCGGGAGTCACCGCAGACCGGATCGGCTACGTCGAGGCGCACGGCACCGGCACCGCCCTCGGCGACCCCATCGAACTGCGCAGCCTGGAGACCGTCCTCGGCACCGGCCGTTCGGCGGATCACCCCGTCTACGTCGGGTCGGTGAAGACCAACGTCGGCCACCTGGAGGCGGCGGCGGGCATCGCCGGGCTGATCAAGAGCGTGCTGGCCGTCGGCCACGCCGAGATCCCGGCGAGCCTGCACTTCCGCACGCCCAACCCCAACGTCGACTGGGACGCGCTGCACCTGCGGGTCGCCGCCGAGCACACCCCGTGGCCGTCCGACGGGCAGCCGCGCACCGCGGGCCTCAGCTCGTTCGGCGCCAGCGGCACCAATGTCCACCTCGTCATCGAGGAACCGCCCGCCATGACCACCGAGCAGCCCGAGCCGGACCCGCGGCCGGGGCGGCAGGCAGAAGTGTTCGTCGCGTCGGCCCGCAGCGAACCGGCGCTGCGTGAACTCTCCCTGCGCTGGGCCGACTTCCTGCGCGCCAACCCGGCGACCCCGCTGGACTCCGTGGCCCGCACCATCGCCGCCGGCCGCTCACCGCAGCAGGTCCGCGCCGCCTTCACCGCCCGCGACACCGCCTCGCTTGCCGACCGGCTGCACGACTTCGGGACCGGCGACGGCGGCCCCGCCCCCCGCCGCGCCCAAGCCGCGCACCGCGTGAAGACCGCCTTCATGTTCACCGGCCAGGGCGCCCAGTTCGCGGGCATGGGACGGGAGTTGTACGAGTCCGAGCCGGTGTTCCGGCAGGCTCTGGAGCGCTGCGCCGAGATCGTCGACCCGGTCCTGGACCGACCGCTGCTGGAGATCGTCCACCCCGCCGAGCCCGACGGCTCGCTCGACAGGACCGGCTACACCCAACCCGCGCTGTTCGCCGTCGAATTCGCGCTCGCCGAGCTGTGGGCGTCCTGGGGTGTCCGCCCCGCCGCCGTGATCGGCCACAGCGTCGGCGAGTACGCGGCGGCGTGCGTCGCCGGAGCGGTGGACCTGGAGGACGCGCTCGGGCTGATCGCCCTGCGGGCCCGGCTGATGGAGTCGGTGACCGCGCCCGGTGCGATGCTCGCCCTACAACTGGACGCGCAGGCCGCCGAGCGGGCCATCGGCTCCCGCGCCGACCTGGTCGCCGTCGCCGCCGTCAACGGGCCCCAGGACACGGTCCTTTCCGGCGATGCCGACGCCATCGCGGAGATCCGGGCGGAGCTGGCCCGCGAGGGTGTGACCGCCAAACCGCTGACCGTCTCGCACGCCTTCCACTCGCCGCTGCTCGACCCGGTCCTCGCCTCGCTGGAGGAGGCGGCGGCGAAGATCACCTTCCGTGAGCCGCGCGTCCCGCTGATCTCCAACCTCACCGGCCGGCCGCTGGACCGCGCCACCCTCGCGGACCCCGGCTACTGGGCCCGGCACGCCCGGCAGCCCGTCCGCTTCCACGACGGCGTGCTGGCACTGCGCGAGACCGGCGTCGGCGCCTTCGTGGAGATCGGCCCCGGCCGGACCCTGCTCGGCCTGGCCGCCCGCGCCCTGCCCGACCCCGACCTGCTGTGGCTGCCGTCCCTGCGGCGCGGCCGGCCCGAGGCCGAGCAGGTCCTGGGAAGCCTCGGCGCGCTGCACGCCTGGGGCGTACCCGTCGACTGGTCGCGGGTGCACCCGGCCACCGCCGACCGGCACGTACCGCTGCCCACGTACGCCTTCCAGCGGCTGCGACTGAACTTCCCGCTGGCCGACGGCACCTCTCCGGTACTGCCAGGACCCGGCGGGGCGGTCGCGGACCCCGAAGCCGCGGACTACCCGCAGTACGCGGTGGAGTGGCGCCGCTCGCCGCGCGCGGGCCGCGCCGCGGATCCGGCCGGGCGCACCCTGCTGTTCACCGACACCACGGGGGTCGGTGAGCGGCTGGCGGCGGAGCTGTCCTCGCTCGGCGGGGAGTGCGTGCTGGCCAGGATCGGCGACGGTCCGGCCGGGCTGCCGGGCGCCCGGAGCGTCCCCGCGGGCGATCCCGCCGCGCTGCGCGCGCTGCTGGCCGACGTCGGCCCGGTCGACCGGATCGTGCACCTGGCGGCCCTCGACGCGCCCGGCGGCGACAAGACCACCGTCGAGGACCTGGCGCGGGCCCGTGTGACGGGACCCGAGACCGTGGTGCACCTGATCCAGGCGCTCGCCGAAGGAGCCGCCCAGGCGCCTCCCGGCTCCGCCTCCGAAGCCGCCACCGCCGGGGCCCGGCCGCCCCGGCTGTGGCTGGTCACCCGCGGCGCGCAGGCCACCGGCGAGGAGGAGGCCCCCGAGGGCCTGGCGGGATCGCTGCTCACCGGCCTCGCCAAGGTCGTCTCGCTGGAACACGCCGACCTGTGGGGCGGGGCCGTCGACCTGGACCCGCAAGGCGGCGCGGCCGACAGCGGCGCCGCGGAACTGGCCGAGGAACTGCTCCTCGGAGACGAGGACGACGAGGTCGCCTACCGCGGCGGCGCCCGCCTCGTCCCCCGTCTGATCCGCTCCGGCCCCCCGGCCGACGACGCCCCGCGCCTCCAAGTGACCGGCGACGGAAGCTACTTGATCACCGGCGGGCTCGGCGGCCTCGGGCTGACGCTGGCCGAGTGGCTGGTCGGCCTCGGCGCCCGGCACCTGGTCCTCACCGGCCGCGCGGGCCTGCCCCCGCGTCAGAGCTGGGACGACCCGGCGCTCCCCGCGCCCGTCGCCGAGCGGGTCGCCGCGATCCGCGCCCTGGAGACCCACGGCGCGCGGGTGACCGTCGCCGCCGCCGACGTGGGCGACGAGGCGGGCATGGCGGCGGTCCTCGCGGACATCGCCGACAGCGGGCAGCCGTTGCGCGGCGTCATCCACGCCGCGGGCCTGGCCGGGGCGCAGAACATCGCGGAGGCCGACCCCGAGTCGCTGCACGCCGTGCTGCTGCCCAAGGTCGAGGGAGCCTGGACGTTGCACCGGCTGCTGGACGGCGCACCGCTGGACTTCTTCCTGCTGATGTCGTCCATCGCCTCCGTGTGGGGTTCGGCGCACCTGGGCGCGTACGCCTCGGCCAACCGCTTCCTCGACGCGCTCGCCGCCTACCGGCGCGGCACCGGCGCCACCGCGCTCAGCGTGAGCTGGGGCCCCTGGCGGGTGGCCAGCGGCCTGGGCGGCGACGAGCTGATGGCCCGTCTGGAGGCCCTGGGGCTCCGGGCGATCGACCCGGAGACCGGGCTGCGGCACCTGGGCCCGCTGCTCGCCTCCGACACCGCGCACGCCGTGGTCTCCGGCGCCGACTGGACGACGCTCGGCCCGCTGCTGGAATCGCGCCGCGCCCGCCCGCTGCTGACCGAGGTCCGCGCCGACAGCGCCGGTCCCGGCCAGGACCAGGGTCCCTCCGAACACCTGCGGGCCGTCCTGGACGCGCCCGCCGACCAGCGCGAACCGCTGCTCGACGGCTACGTCAGAACCGTCCTCGCCGACCACCTCGGCGTCGCGCTCACCGAGATCACCGACGACATCAGCCTGCTCGACCTGGGACTGGACTCGCTGGGGGTGACGCAGGTCATCGCCCGCTACCGCGCCGACCTGGCCCTGCGCCTGGAACCCCGTCCCTTCTTCGAGGAACCGGCCGTCCACTGGGCACGGCTGCTCGCCGCCGAGGTCGCCCGTCAGCACTGACCCACCGATCCGGCTGCACCGGCCGAAGCCCCAGGACACACCGCCGTATCCCAGGAGGTCGCAGATGAACACCCGCCACGACGTAGCCATTCTCGGCGCAGGCATCGCCGGTTCGATCCTGGGCGCCGTGCTCGCCCGCAACGGCGCCAAGGTGCTGCTGCTGGACGCCGGCACCCACCCGCGGTTCGCCATCGGGGAGTCCACCATCCCCTACACCTCGGTGCTGATGAAGGTCGTCAGCGCCCGCTACGACGTGCCGGAGATCGCCCACCTCGCCAGCTTCCAGAGCGTACGCAAGCACGTGACCGGGGCCTGCGGCGTCAAGCGCAACTTCGGCTTCGTCTACCAGCGCGAGGGCCAGGCCCAACGGCCCGACGAGGTCAACCAGTTCGTCATCCCGAAGATGCTGCACACCGAGAACCACTTCTACCGGCAGGACATCGACGCCTACATGGCGTACACCGCCGCCTCCTACGGCGCGGTCCTGCGGCAGCAGACCCGGATCCAGGACGTCGACATCGACGGCTCGGGCGTCACCTTGACCACCGACCGCGGCGAGACCTTCCAGGCCCGCTACGTGGTCGATGCCAGCGGCCACCGCTCCCCGGTCGCCGAGCACTTCGGCCTGCGCGAACAGCCCACCCGCTTCAAGCACCACTCGCGCTCGCTGTTCACGCACATGGTGGGCGTCACCCCGTACGACGACGTCATGCGCAACCCGTCGCAGTACGGCAACCCCAGCCCGTGGCACCAGGGCACCTTGCACCACGTCTTCGACGGCGGCTGGCTGTGGGTGATCCCCTTCGACAACAACAAGGGCGGCACCAACCGGCTGTGCAGCGTCGGCCTCACCCTGGACCCGCGCCGGCACCCGCGGCCCGACGGCCCGCCGCAGCAGGAATTCGACGAATTCCTCAGCCGGTTCCCCGACATCGCACCGCAGTTCAAGAACGCCCGCCCGGTCCGCGAGTGGGTCTCCACCGGCCGGTTGCAGTACTCGACCACCAGCACCGTCGGCGACCGCTTCTGCATCACCGCGCACGCCGCCGGATTCATCGACGCGCTCTACTCCCGCGGCCTGACCAACACCCTCGAAGTCGTCAACGTCCTGGGCTACCGGCTGCTCGACGCGATCCGCGACGACGACTTCTCCCGCGAACGCTTCGCCTTCGTCGAGCAGTTGGAGCAGGGCCTGCTCAGCGCCAACGACGACCTGGTCAACAGCTCCTTCATCGCCTTCCGCGACTACGAGATGTGGAACGCGGTCTTCAGGACCTGGGCGATCTCCACCGTGCTCGGCACCTTCCACCTCGAAGGCGTCTACGACCGGCTGCGGCGCGGCGGCGACACCGGCCCGCTGCGCGAGATGGAGCACTCCAAGTACCTCGGCTCGCCCTTCCCCACCCACGACGGCTGCAACGAACTGCTGCGCCACACCACCGCCGTCAGCGAGCAGGTCGAGAACGGCACCATCACACCGCAGGAGGCGACCCGGCGGCTGTTCGCGCAGCTCTCCGCCGCCGACTTCATCCCGCCGCCGCTCAACCTCGACAAGCCGGGCAACCACTTCTTCCACGCGACCCCCGCGCGCATGGCGCGCACCGTCGCCTGGGCCCGGACCAAGGCACCCGCCGACATCGCGGGCACGGTGACCCACGCCATGCGCGGCTTCGCCATGGAACGCGTCGCGCACGGCGGCTGACCCATCCGTATCCGACCCGAACAGGTGATGGGCACCATGAGAACCGACCCCGACCACATCGGAGACGACCAGCGTGACCCGGACGTCACCGTCCTGGGCACCGGGATCACGGCCACCTCGCTGGCCGTGATCCTCGCCCGGCACGGCCTGCGCGTCCTGCTGCTCGGCGAGCACGACACGTCCGGCAGCGAGCCGGGTGAGATGACGCTGCCGTGCACCTCGTTCCTCTACGAGGTGATCGCCGAGCGCTTCCGGGTGCCGGAGATCGCGCTGCTCGCCGACGCGGGACGGGTCGGACGCGAACTGTCGTACAACTGCGGCGTGCAGCGCACCCTCGGCTTCGTGCACCACCACGAGGGCGCCGGGCACCGGCGGGCCGACTCCCTCCAGTTCAACATCCCCTCGGAGCACGGCGAGAGCCGCTTCTACCGGCCCGACCTGGACGCCTGGATGCTCGCCGCGGCCGTCGGGTACGGCGCCCGGGTACGGCAGCGGGTCCGGGTCGACAAGGCCGTCGCCGAGGACGACCGGGTACGCCTGACCCTGACCTCGGGTGAGGAGATACGCACCCGCTTCGTGGTCGACACCGGCGGCCCCGACTCGGCCGTGGCCCGCGCGCTCGGCGCCGAGCGGGTCTCCGGGGGCACCGGCACGCGGGTGATCGGCGCGCACGCCGTCGGCGTACGGCCGTACGAGCGGGTCGCGCCGGTCCTCAAGGGTTCGCACCCCTGGTCGCAGGGCACCTTGCACCACGTCTTCGACGGCGGCTGGATACAGGTCGGCCACTTCCGCAACGGCTCGGGTACGCCGGCCGGCTCCGCGCTCGCCACCGTCACCCTGTCGCTGGACGCCGCCCGCTTCCCCCGGCAGGGGACCGACGGCTGGGAGGAGATCCTCGCCCGCGCCGCCCGTCACCCGGCCGTCGCCGCCCAACTCGCCGACGCGCAGCCGATGTTCTGCTGGACGGCCGACTCCGGCCAGTGGCACGCCTCGCGCACCGTGGGCGACCGCATGCTGCTGCTCGACGGCTCCGCGCTCGGCGGCGACCCGGTCCTCGGCCGCGACCTCTACACCTCCGCCCAACTCGTCTACTCCGCGGCCTCCGACATCCTCGCCGCGGCCAGGGACGACGACTGGTCGGCGGGCCGCTTCCGTTATCTGGAGCGTTTGCAGCACGGCATGGCGGACCGTCAGGACCGCCTGGTGGACGCCGCGTTGACCGCCAGCTCGCACCCCGCGCTGTGGAGCGCGACGGCCAGGGTCTGGCTGCTGGGCACCATGTTCGACGCGCTCTCCCTCAAGCGGAGCGCCAAGACGATGGCGTCGGGCGCCGCCGAGGCCGCCCTCACCTCGCTGCGCGCCGACCCCGCGACCGGTGTCTGCCACGAGACGCTGCCGGAATACCGCGAGCTGCTCGACTTCACCCTCGCCGCCTGCCGCGACACCGCCGAGGGCCGCGCCACCGCCCGCCAGAGCGCCGACCGGATCTTCGTCCGCCTGCGGAACGAAGCGATGGTGCCGCCGATCTACGGCTTCGGCGACCCCACCGACCGCGAGTACGTCCTCACCACCCCGCAACGGGTGCGCACCCTGCTGTGGGCGCGCAAGGAAGCACCACCGGGAGTGCTGCGTCTGGTGCGGCCCTACGGCGCGCGCGGCGGCGGAAAAGACCTCGGCCATGACGACTGACCAGGAACAGGACATCCGACGCAGACTCGCCCACCTGGGGATCGTGGACATGGAAGCAGACACCGGAACCAAGAGGTTCCCCGCCCAGGCCCTGCCGCCGGAGCCGTCCGCCATGCGCCAGGTGTGCGGGCACTTCACCACCGGCATCACCGTCGTCACCAGCGTGATCGACGGGCAATGGGTCGGCGCCACCGTCAACTCCTTCACCTCCGTCTCGCTGGAACCGCCCCTGGTGCTGTTCTGCCTGCGGCACGACTCCCGGCTGCTGGCCGCCGTCCGCGCCACCGGGACCTTCGCCGTGAGCATCCTCGGCGCGGCACAGGGCCCGGTCGCCATGGGCTTCGCCGCACCGGGACCGACCCGCTTCGACGGGCTGGACTGCCTCAGCGGCAGCGCCGGCGCGCCCATCCTGCGCGACGCCATCGGCTACCTGGAGTGCAAGGTCGCCGACGAGTACCACGGCGGTGACCACCGGATCGTGGTCGGCGCCGTCACCTCGCTGGGCACGCTGGAGGACGACGGCCCGCTCACCTTCTACCGCGGACGGCTCGCCCGGCTCGACAAGGAGCGCTGACCATGAGCATCGACCTGACGCGACAGCCCGTCGCCGAGGCCGTGCCCCCGTACCCCCACCCCTCCGCGCCGCTCGACCTGCGCACCCTGCCCGAGGTGCGCACCCTGGTGGACGCGCTGCGGCTGCGCGCCGCGACACGGCCGGACGACACCGCCTTCGTCTTCCTGCACGACGGCGAGGAGCCGCAGGACCCGCTGACCTACGGCGCCCTCGACGCCGACGCCCGGCGGCACGCCGCCGCGCTCATCGCCGCGGGACTCGCCGGCCGCAACGCCGTACTGCTCTACCCCTCAGGATTCGATTTCGTCCGCGCCCTGCTCGGCTGCATGTACGCGGGCATCGCCGCGGCGCCGGTCCAGGTGCCCAGCCGGGTCAGCGGACTCCAGCGGCTGCGCGGCATCGCCGACGACGCGGACACCCACGCCGTCCTCACCACGGCCGCCGTGGCACGCGAGCTGCGGGAGCGGTTCGGCGACCGCCCGGAGCTGACCGGCCTGACGCTGATCCCCACCGACGAACTGCCCGAGGACGCCGCCGGGGGCGCGGACCCGGAGCAGTGGCACGGCACGCTGCCGGGACCGGGCGACACCGCGCTGCTCCAGTACACCTCGGGGTCGACCGGCGACCCCAAGGGCGTGATGGTCACCCACGCCAACTTCATGGCCAACGCACGGGAGACCGACGACCTGTGGCCCTGCGGCCCCGGTGCCACCGTGGTGTCCTGGCTGCCGCTCTTCCACGACATGGGCATGCTGTTCGGGATCGTGCTGCCGCTGTGGGCGGGCCCGACCTCGTATCTGATGACACCCGAGGCGTTCATCCGCCGCCCGGCCCGCTGGCTGGAGGCGATCTCGCGGTTCCGCGGGACGCACGCCGCCGCGCCCGGCTTCGCGTACGACCTGTGCGTGTCAGCCGCCGCGGAGGGCCGGATCGGTCCGGGCCTCGACCTGTCCAGTTGGCAGGTCGCGGGCAACGGCGCGGAACCGGTGCGCTGGCGGACCATCGAGAACTTCGCCGCCGCCTTCGCCCCCGCGCGCTTCGACCCGCGCGCGATGTGCCCCGGCTACGGGCTCGCCGAGAACACCCTGAAGGCCACCGGCGACCGCGTCGACCGGGAACCCGCCGCCCTGTGGGTCTCCGACGACGCCCTGCGGGACGGCGTGGTCCGGCAGGTCGACGCGGACGCGCCCGGCGCCGTGCCGATCGTCGGCTGCGGCGCGCCGGAGCCCGGGACCCGGATCAGGATCGTCGACCCCGCGACCCTGAACCCGCTGCCCGACGGCCGCGTCGGCGAGATCTGGATCAACGGGCCCTGCGTGGCGGCCGGCTACTGGGGCCGCCCGGAGGCGAGCAAGGAGACCTTCTGGGCCCGCACCGCCCCCGCCGCCGACGACAGCCACGAATATCTGCGCACCGGCGACCTCGGCTTCCTCCACGACGGCACCCTGTACATCAACGGGCGGCTCAAGGACCTCGTCATCCGCGCGGGCCGCAACCACTACCCGCAGGACATCGAACTGTCCGCCGAGACCGCCGCCCCCGGCCTGCGCCCCAACTGCGCGGCGGCCTTCTCCGTGGACGACGGCAGCACCGAGAAACTGGTCGTCGTCGTGGAGGCCGACGGGCGGACCTTGCGCGAGACCGGTACGGAACGGCTGCACAGGCTTGTACGTGAGGCGGTCTGGGACAATCATCGGCTGGAGGCGGACGACGTACTGCTGGTGCGGCGCGGCACTCTGCCCAAGACCTCCAGCGGCAAGGTGCGACGCCGCGCCTGCCGACAGCTCTACACGGACGGATCGCTGGCCGACGCCGTCGTACGAAGCGGCTGACGTCCGGGCCCCGCGACGCCCGCACGGCCAGGTCATGACGCACCGAGGAGACACCGTGTCCGCAAGCCCAGGAAGAGGAACCACCGCCGAGCGGCTGTCCGAACTCACCCGCAGGCGGGCCGAGTCGGCGCGGCTGGCGACCGACGCACCAGCCGTCGCGCGCCAGCACGACAAGGGCAAGCTCACCGCCCGCGAACGCATCGACGCCCTGGTCGACCCGGGCAGCTTCGTCGAGCTGGACGCCATGGCCAGGCACCGCTGCCACGACTTCGGCATGGACCGCCAGCGTCCGCTCGGCGACGGCGTGATCACCGGATACGCCACGATCGACGGCCGCCGGGTCTGCCTGTTCGCCCAGGATTTCACCGTCTTCGGCGGCAGCCTCGGCGAGGTCTACGGCGAGAAGATCCTCAAGGTGATGGACCTGGCGCTGCGCACCGGCTGCCCCATCATCGGCATCAACGACTCGGGCGGCGCCCGCATCCAGGAGGGCGTGGTCTCCCTCGCCCTCTACGCCGAACTGGTCAAGCGGCACGTGCAGGCGTCCGGCGTCATCCCGCAGATCTCCCTGATGACCGGCCCCTGCGCGGGCGGCGCCGTCTACGCCCCGGCGATCACCGACTTCATCGTCATGGTCGAGGGCATCTCCCACATGTTCGTCACCGGGCCCGACGTGCTGAAGACGGTGACCGGCCACCAGATCGACCGCGAGGAACTGGGCGGCGGCTACAGCCACAACGCCGTCTCGGGCAACGCCCACCACCTCGCGCGCGACGAGAAGGAGGCGTTCGAGTACGTCCGCCTGCTCCTCGGCTACCTCCCGTCGAACAACATGGACGACGCGCCCGACTACGAGGTGCGCGCCGCGGAGGAGTTCACCGCCGCCGACCTCGCGCTCGACGAGCTGATCCCCGACGAGGCCAACCGGCCCTACGACATGCACCAGGTGATCCACACCGTCCTCGACGACGGCGAGCTCCTCGAAACGCAGGAACTGTTCGCCCGCAACATCATCTGCGGTTTCGGCCGGGTGGAGGGCCGCAGTGTCGGCGTGGTCGCCAACCAGCCCTCGCACATGGCCGGGGCGCTCGACATCGACGCCAGCGAGAAGGCCGCCCGCTTCATCCGCACCTGCGACGCCTTCCACATCCCCGTCCTCACCTTCGTGGACGTCCCCGGCTTCCTGCCGGGCCTGGAGCAGGAACGCGGCGGCATCATCCGGCGCGGCGCCAAGCTGATCTACGCCTACGCCGAGGCCACCGTCCCCATGGTCACGGTCGTCACCCGCAAGGCGTACGGCGGCGGGTACGGCGTCATGGGCTCCAAGCACCTCGGCACCGACGTCAACCTCGCCTGGCCCACCGCCGAGATCGCCGTCATGGGCGGCGAGAGCGCGGTCACCGTCCTGCACCGCCGCGCCGTCGAGCAGGCCGAGGACCCGGCCGCCGAGCGCGACCGGCTGCGCGCCGAGTACGAACAGGCGCTGTGCAACCCGTACGTCGCCGCCGAGCGGGGTTACGTGGACGCGGTGATCATGCCGCACGAGACCCGCGGGCAAGTGGCCCAGGCGCTACGCGCGCTCGCCGACAAGCGGGTGACGCGGCTGCCGCGCAAGCACGGGAACATCCCGCTGTGAGCGGCGCGCGCGACCCCGACATCCGGGTGGTGCGGGGCGAGCCCACCGCCGAGGAGCTGGCCGCGCTGCTCGCGGTGTGGGCGGGCGCCGGCGCCGCGCTCGGTGACGAGCCCGCGGCGCGGCGGTCGCCTTCGCGGCGATCGTGGCGGCGGGGCACGGTCCCCGCCCCGGACCGCGGCCCCGGCCAGTGGCGGCGCGGCGGCCGGAGCGGCGGCTGGACGCCGTGAGCGCGGCCGTCCGTCGCGCGGCCCCCTGACCGCCGCGGGGCGTCGGAGCCGGGAAGCCGCCGGAGTCGGGGAAGCCGAACCAGCCAAATGAGCCAAGGGAGCCATCGTGCGCAAGGTGCTCATCGCGAACCGCGGTGAAATTGCTGTCCGCGTTGCCCGTGCCTGCCGGGATGCGGGGATCGCGAGTGTG